>CAJOMV010000054.1 GCA_905235805.1 uncultured Ruminiclostridium sp. | reverse complement strand
TGTAAAGCGGATCCGGCAGTACATCACGCTTAGGTACATTACCTCTTCTTGGCACTTTACTTCCCTCCTTCATAAATTTGCGCAGCACAGCCTGTGCTGCAAAACGAATTCATCGGTACTCGAAAGCGTTCGGTGTTTCAATTGCTGTTCACAGCAATATGACCACTGCTCCCGCCGTCCATTCCGAGGCAATATACCAATGTATATTTTCACCTCAAATGGGGGGATCATCTGGTTTCGCTTACGATTTCTTACCTGCCTTCGGACGCTTAGCGCCGTACTTAGATCTGCCCTGCATTCTTCCGTCAACGCCCTGTGCGTCGAGTGTTCCGCGTACGATATGATAACGTACACCAGGGAGATCCTTTACACGTCCGCCTCTGATGAGGACAACGCTGTGCTCCTGGAGCTTGTGTCCGATACCGGGAATGTAAGCGGTTACCTCATAGCCGTTGGAGAGTCTTACTCTGGCTACCTTACGCATAGCGGAGTTAGGCTTCTTAGGAGTTGCTGTTCTTACTGCTGTGCATACTCCTCTCTTCTGGGGAGCTGTTACATCGGTAGGAGCCTTCTTAAGGGTATTGAGACCCTTCAGGAGTGCAGGAGCCTTCGACTTCTTTTCGGAGACCTCTCTTCCCTTTCTTACAAGCTGGTTAAAGGTTGGCAATTCATTTCACCTCCAATAGAAAATTTTGCGCTGATTACAGTCCGCAATACTAAATATTATACACAAAAACGGGCAAAAAGTCAATAGTTTCAAAAATTTTATGAAAATATTGTACATTTTACCCGTAATATTGTGTTTTATATTGTCTTTTTGTGCATTTTTACGGCATTTTCCGCCGTTTTATCACTGCTGGGTGCCTTCCTCGGAGGAAACGGCTGTCTCGTCAGCCGCTCCCGCAGCGGCGGGAGCGCCCTCATCGGGCTTTGTCTCGGGCTTCATACCCGTACCAGCGGGTATGAGCTTACCGATGATGACATTCTCCTTCAGACCGATAAGATGGTCCACCTTGCCGTGTATAGCGGCATCGGTGAGTACTCTCGTGGTCTCCTGGAAGGACGCTGCCGACATGAAGCTGTCGGTCGCGAGAGACGCCTTCGTGATACCGAGGAGCACAGGCGAGAATACCGGGTCTCTTGCGTCTTCACCGCTTGCCCTTCTCTCCGCCATATCCTCATATATCTTGTTCATCTCGTTCTTGTCGATAGTAGCGCCGGGCAGCAGATAAGAGTCGCCCGGATCGTCCACGCGCACCTTGCGCATCATCTGACGAACGATTACCTCGATATGCTTATCGTTGATATCAACACCCTGCTGACGGTAAACCTTCTGTACTTCACCGATGATGTAGTTCTGCACAGCCTGTTCGCCCTTTACGGCAAGTATGTCGTGAGGATTGATCGAGCCTTCTGTCAGCGGGTCGCCCGCGGATACCACGTCGCCCTCCTCGACCTTCAGACGGTAGCCGAACGGTATGACGTATGTCTCGCTCGTGCCGTCGTCCGATGTGATTATCGCGTGACGGGTCTTCTTGACCTCCTCGAATGTCACCTTTCCGCCTATCTTTGTGATGATCGCACTGGACTTCGGCTTGCGGCTCTCGAAGAGCTCCTCTACACGCGGAAGACCCTGTGTGATATCTTCAGCCGACGCGATACCGCCGGTATGGAAGGTTCTCATCGTGAGCTGTGTACCCGGCTCACCGATGGACTGCGCAGCGATGATGCCCACAGCCTCGCCTATGGTTATCGGATTGCCGTTCGCAAGGGACGAGCCATAGCACTTGGCGCATACGCCGTGCTTTGCCGCACAGGTCAGCAGCGAGCGGATCTTTATCTTCTTTGTGCCTGCCTTGATTATCTTGTCGGCATCGGCATCATTTATCAGCTTGTCTCTCGAAACGACCACCTTGCCGCTTCCGTCTGTGAAGTCCTCGGCAAGATATCTTCCCACAAGTCTCTCCTGAAGGGATTCTATCTTCTCCTTGCCGTTGGTGATCTCATATACCTCGATTCCCTCGGTGGTGCCGCAGTCTTCCATTCTGATGATGACCTCCTGCGATACATCGACCAGACGGCGGGTAAGGTAACCGGAGTCCGCGGTACGCAGCGCCGTATCGGCAAGTCCCTTTCTCGCGCCTCTCGAGGAGATGAAGTACTCCATGATGTTCAGACCTTCACGGTAGTTCGCTCTGATCGGGATCTCAATAGTCTCACCGGAGGTGTTCGCGATAAGTCCGCGCATTCCGGCAAGCTGTCTGATCTGGTTTATCGAACCACGCGCGCCCGAGTCAGCCATCATGAATATCGGGTTGTACTGGTCAAGGTTCTTTGTCAGAGCGTCCGATACCTCGTCGGTAGCCTTGTTCCATACCGCGAGCACCGCGCTCTTTCTTTCCTGATTGGAGATGAAGCCGCGGGAGTATTCCTTGTTTATCTCAACGACCTGCTCGTCGGCTTCCTCGAGGATATGCTTCTTCTGGGGCGGGATAGACGCGTCACACACCGCGACGGTTATCGCTGCCTTTGTGGAGTACTTGTAGCCCAGTGCCTTGATCTTATCCAGCACTATCGCTGTTGCTTTGGTGCCGTGTATCTTGATGCAGCGCTCGATGATCTGTCCGAGCTGCTTCTTGCCGACCTTGAAGTTGATCTCAAGCTCGAGAGCGTTCTCGGGGTCGCTTCTGTCCACAAAGCCGAGATCCTGGAATATCGGCTCGTTGAAGATAATCTTGCCGACGGTGGTGTTGATGAGCTTTTCAACACGCTCCTCACCTATCTCCTTGACCACTCTTACCCTGATAGCGGCATGAATGGAGATGACACCGTCCTGATACGCCATGAGAGCCTCGTTGAAGTCGCGGAACACCTTGCCCTCGCCGAGCTCGCCCTTCTTGTCTATCGTCAGGTAGTAGGAGCCGAGCACCATATCCTGTGTAGGTACGGTGACAGGCTTACCGTCGGAGGGCTTCAGCAGGTTGTTGGCGGCGAGCATGAGCTCTCTCGCCTCGTTCTGCGCCTCCTCGGAAAGCGGCAGATGCACTGCCATCTGGTCGCCGTCGAAGTCGGCGTTGAACGCCGTACATACCAGCGGGTGAAGTCTTATCGCTCTGCCCTCCACGAGCACCGGCGAGAACGCCTGGATACCGAGGCGGTGCAGCGTAGGCGCACGGTTCAGTAGCACAGGGTGATCCTTGATGACCTGCTCGAGCACGTCCCATACCTCGTCGGTAGCCTTATCGACGAGCTTTCTCGCGCTCTTGATGTTCTGTGTGGTGCCGCGAGCCACGAGCTCCTTCATAACGAAGGGCTTGAACAGCTCGATAGCCATTTCCTTCGGGAGACCGCACTGATCCATTTTCAGGTCGGGTCCTACGACGATAACGGAACGTCCGGAATAGTCGACACGCTTACCGAGCAGGTTCTGACGGAAGCGTCCCTGCTTGCCCTTTAGCATATCGGAAAGGGACTTGAGGGGACGGTTCGAGGGACCGGTGACGGCTCTGCCGTGTCTGCCGTTGTCGATGAGAGCGTCAACGGCTTCCTGGAGCATTCTCTTCTCGTTTCTGATGATGATGTCCGGAGCCTTGAGCTCGAGCATCTTCTTGAGTCTGTTGTTTCTGTTGATAACGCGTCTGTACAGGTCATTCAGGTCGCTGGTGGCAAATCTGCCGCCGTCGAGGAGAATGAGGGGACGCAGATCGGGCGGGATTATCGGCACCGCGTCGAGTATCATCCACTCGGGGCGGTTTCCGCTCTGCCTGAATGCCTCGACGATGTCGAGACGCTTTAAGAGCTTGACACGCTTCTGCCCCTGCTGGGTATCCTTCAGCTCGTCCTTCAGCTCCTGCGCGAGCTTGTCGATGTCGATCTCCTGCAGCAGCACCTTGATAGCCTCGGCGCCCATGCCCGCCTTGAAATCGTCCTCATAGCGCTCGCGCATATCGGAGTATTCCTTCTCGGTCAGGAGCTGTCCCTTCGTGAGGACAGTGTCGCCCGGGTCGGTAACGATATACTTTGTGAAATACAGTACTTCCTCAAGTCTCTTGGGAGAGATGTCGAGCACCTGACCTATCCTCGAGGGGGTACCCTTGAAGTACCAGATATGAGATACCGGGGCAGCGAGCTCGATATGACCCATGCGCTCACGGCGCACCTTGCTGCGTGTTACCTCAACGCCGCAGCGCTCGCAGACCTTGCCCTTGAAGCGTATCCTCTTGTACTTGCCGCAGGCGCACTCCCAGTCCTTCTGCGGTCCGAATATCTTCTCGCAGTACAGACCGTCCTTTTCGGGCTTCTGTGTTCTGTAATTTATAGTCTCGGGACGTTCAACAATTCCGTAGCTCCATGCGCGGATCTGATCGGGCGATGCGAGTCCGATCTTCATTGATTCAAAATCATTAGCCAATTTCAAAAACCTCAATTTCTGTAAATTCGGCGGTCACGGGCTGTTCCTTGCCGCACTCGCGGCGCGGACAGCCTTCCGTGCACCGCACTGTCCGAATCTTCCTTCTGCGTGAACAGAACGGATCAGTCTATATCGTCGTCTCCGTCACCGCTGCCTTCGATGCCGAGGTACTGATCTATGTCCTCGTCGCCGTAGTCGGTGTCTTCATCGAAGGCGCCGTCCTCGTCCTCGCTGTCATTGAAGTAATCGTCGTCCTGATCGCCGGTGATGAACGAATCGCTTAACTCGTCCTCGTTCACTCTGTACTCGAAGTCGTCCTCCGTAACGACGCCTGTATTGTCGTCATCGTCGAAGGTCTGCTTGAGGTCGATTTCCTCGTTGTTCTCGTCAAGTATCTTGATATCGAGACCGAGGGACTGGAGCTCCTTGATAAGGACGCGGAACGATTCCGGAACGCCGGGATTCGGAACGGGTTCGCCCTTTACTATCGCTTCATAGGTCTTTACACGTCCGACAACGTCATCGGACTTGACTGTGAGTATCTCCTGAAGAGTGTACGCCGCGCCGTATGCCTCCAGCGCCCAGACTTCCATTTCACCGAAGCGCTGTCCGCCGAACTGAGCCTTTCCGCCCAGAGGCTGCTGCGTTACGAGTGCGTACGGACCGGTAGAACGCGCGTGGATCTTATCATCGACGAGGTGATGCAGCTTGAGGTAGTACATATAGCCGACGGTTACGAGGCTGTCGAACTTCTCGCCTGTTCTGCCGTCTATGAGTTGGGTCTTGGCTTCCTGAGTCATCGGTATCTTCGAAAAGTCGATGCCGGGACCGTCCTTGCCTTCATAATCCGCACGCTGCTCGTCCGCCATTGCGAACATCTGTCTGATATCCTCTTCGTGAGCGCCGTCGAATACGGGGGTCATGACCTTCCAGCCCAGTGCCTTCGCGGCATAACCGAGGTGTACCTCGAGCACCTGACCGATGTTCATACGGGAAGGAACGCCCAGAGGATTGAGCACGATGTCAAGCGGAGTTCCGTCGGGCAGGAACGGCATATCCTCCTGATGGAGTATGCGCGATACGACACCCTTGTTTCCGTGACGACCCGCCATTTTATCACCGACCGAGATCTTTCTCTTCTGCGCGATGTAGCAGCGAACCGCCATGTTGACACCTGCCGCGAGCTCGTCGCAGTTCTCTCTCGTGAACACCTTCACGTCCACGATAACGCCGCTCTCACCGTGCGGTACACGCAGGGAGCTGTCGCGGACCTCTCTTGCCTTTTCGCCGAATATCGCGCGGAGCAGTCTTTCCTCCGCGGTAAGCTCGGTCTCGCCCTTCGGCGCTACCTTGCCGACGAGGATATCACCGGAATGCACCTCCGCGCCTATGCGGATTATACCGTTCTCGTCGAGATCCTTTAAAGCGTCCTCGCTCAGGTTCGGGATATCTCTTGTGATCTCCTCCGGTCCGAGCTTTGTGTCACGGCACTCGAGCTCGTATTCCTCTATATGGATAGATGTGTAAACGTCATTGTATACCAGCTTCTCGTTGATGAGAACGGCATCCTCGTAGTTGTAGCCTTCCCATGTCATGAAGCCGATGAGCGCGTTCTTGCCCAGCGAGATCTCGCCCTGGCTTGTGGCGGGACCGTCCGCGAGCACCTGACCCTTCTTCACCTTGTCGCCCTTTGATACGATAGGACGCTGGTTCACGCAGGTACCCTGGTTGGAGCGCTTGAACTTGATGAGCTTGTACTTTCTTTCCTGTCCGTCGTCGTTCTTGACGGTGATCTCGTCAGCGGTTACGCGGGTAACGGTACCGTCCTCCTTTGCAAGAACGCATACGCCGGAGTCTACCGCCGCCTTGTATTCCATACCTGTGCCGACGATAGGATTCTGTGTTACCATGAGCGGAACTGCCTGTCTCTGCATGTTCGCGCCCATAAGAGCACGGTTCGCGTCATCGTTCTCGAGGAACGGGATCATAGCCGTAGCCACGGAAACGACCATTTTAGGCGAAACGTCCATGAAATCGACCTGCTCCTTCGGAACTTCGAGGATCTCATCTCTGCGTCTCGCGGTAACACGCTTTCTCTTGAAGGTGCCGTCGTCGTTGAGGGGCTCGTTCGCCTGCGCGATCGTGTACAGATCCTCAACATCGGCGGTCATATAAACAACATCGTCGAGCACCTTGCCGGTAGCCTTGTCAACACGGCGGTAAGGAGCCTCGATGAAGCCGTATTCGTTGATACGCGCGAAGGACGCGAGGTAGGAGATAAGTCCGATGTTAGGACCTTCCGGCGTCTCTATAGGGCACATACGGCCGTAGTGCGAATAATGAACGTCACGGACCTCAAATCCCGCGCGGTCACGGGAAAGTCCGCCGGGTCCGAGGGCGGAGAGTCTTCTCTTGTGGGTGAGCTCCGCAAGCGGGTTGTTCTGATCCATGAACTGCGACAGCGGAGAGGAGCCGAAGAATTCCTTTATCGCCGCCACAACAGGTCTGATATTCACGAGGTCGTTGAGCTTTATCTTCTCTGTTTCCTGCTGGAGACCGATACGCTCGCGGATCACGCGCTCCATTCTGGTAAAGCCGATCCTGAACTGGTTCTGGAGCAGCTCACCTACCGAACGGATACGGCGGTTGCCGAGGTGATCTATATCATCTACGCTGCCGACGCCCTCGCAGAGGTTGATGAAGTAGCTTACGCTTGCGAAGATGTCATCTACCGTGACATGCTTGGGGACGAGCTCTTCCGCTCTTGCGCGGAGGGCTTCCCTGATGTCGTCCGCGTCCTCGTTCTCGTCGAGTATCTCACGGAGAACGGAGGCGTATACATGCTCGTTTATGCCGAGCTCCTCGAGGTCGATCTCCTCGGGAATGTAGGGTCTGATATCAACTGTTCCGTTGCCTATTACCTTGACAACGCCGTTCTCGGTATCGAGGAGCACCTCAACGACACCTGCCTGCTCGATAGCGGCAGCCTTTTCGGTGTCGATGACCTCGCCCTCCTCGGCGATTATCTCGCCGGTGAACGCGTCGAATACCGGTGCCGCGAGCTTATGACCCGCGATACGGTTTGATACGCCGAGCTTCTTGTTGAACTTATATCTTCCGAATCTGGAGAGATCGTATCTCTTGGGGTCGAAGAAAAGGTTGTTCAGGTGCATTTCCGCGGATTCCACTGTCGGGGGCTCACCCGGGCGAAGCTTCTTATACACCTCGAGGAGAGCTTCCTCCTTATTCTTGGTGGTATCCTTCTGGAGAATGGTCTGTCTGATGCGCTCGTCCTCGCCGAACATCGAGTAGAGCTCCTCGTCCGTGCCCTTGCCGAGCGCTCTGACGAGTGTTGTCGCAGGTATCTTCCTGTTCTTGTCGATACGGACATAGAATATATCGTTGCTGTCCATCTCATACTCGAGCCACGCGCCGCGGTTCGGTATGACCTGCGAGGTGAAGAGCTTCTTACCTGTCTTGTCGTACTCAAAACCGAAGTAAACTCCCGGCGAACGCACGAGCTGGGAGACGATGACACGCTCCGCGCCGTTGATGACGAACGTACCGCTGTCTGTCATGAGCGGGAAATCGCCCATGAAGATCTCGCTTTCCGCGACTTCTCCGGTTTCTCCGTTGCGGAGTCTTGCTTTTACTCTGAGGGGTGCCGCGTAGGTGACGTCACGCTCCTTGCACTCCTCGATGGTGTACTTTGGAGTTTCGTCGATACGATAATCAACGAAGCTCAGAACCAGCTTTCCGTTTGAATCGGTTATGGACGAGATATCATTGAAAACTTCCTTGATACCCTTGTCCAGAAACCATTCATACGAGTTTTTCTGGATCTCGATGAGGTTCGGCATGTCTATGACCTCATTGATCTTAGAGAAACTCATTCGGGTAGTATTACCCATTTTCACCGGTTTTACATTCACCATTGGTTACGATCACTCCTTATTTTTTTGAAAAATTTGCGCAAATTTTTCTTGTATCGGTTAATATGACCATTATAATACATTATAATATGATATCACAAAGCAAGGCAAAAGTCAAGAAATTTTTTCAAGTTTTTCAAAAAATTTTTCTGTGTTTCCGATGCTTATTATAAATGGTATAATATATATAATGCCCTCCAGTGCCCATATATAGTGGGCAAAGCCGCTTTCTGACCTACATTTTGTTGAAAATGCACAAAATTGTTGAGAGAATTTGTACACCAAATGCCCCGTTTTTTGCGTCAAAAAATTATCAAAACACTTGATATTCAGAGGAAAATCCTGTATAATATTAGAGGTAAGATACAGCAAGCCGCGGGAACTCTCCCCGGCAGTATGTACCGCACAGAATATTTCAATTTTCAGGAGGAATCCAACAATGGCAGTTAAAGTTGCAATCAATGGTTTCGGTCGTATCGGTCGTCTCGCTTTCAGACAGATGTTCGACGCGGAAGGCTATGAG
>CAJOMV010000053.1 GCA_905235805.1 uncultured Ruminiclostridium sp. | reverse complement strand
GGAACCTCTAAAAACCCATTTGAGAGAAAAAGAGCTACTTGTGCCGTATAGCTCTTTGCAGCCTTGATTCGCGCATCCATGCGCGTTTTGGGCTGCAAGTCACTGTATCCTACAGTGAGCGTCAAGTCTCCTCTCCTTGCGCCAGCAAGCCTTCGGAGACTTTCCTTGCTCTCTACACAATTATCTCATTTTCTCTTTTCAAAGCGGTTTTTAGAGGTACCCATTAAGTCATATATTCAGTTATCAGGAAGGTTTCCGAAGCACCGCAGGGACGCGGCGAAAAACTTCCAACCGCTTTTGCTTTACGGAAAGAGAGGTAATAATGATCAAAGCAACAAGGCTCCCTTCCGGGAACTGGCGGACGCAGGTAATACTGAAGGATGAATTCGGACATGTAGTTAAAGATGAAAACGGAAAGCGTATAGTAAAGTCGTTCACGGCAAAGACAAGAGCAGAATCGGAGCTCCTTGCGTGTGAGTTCATAGGCACGGACGCGGCGATCCTCGTCAGCGAATACAGGGATCGCGATCTTACGGTAAACGAAGCCCTTGACGAGTACATAGAGGTCAACAGCAATGTGCTGTCTACCTCTACGCTCAGGGGCTACCGTATGATAAAGGACACCCGGCTGCAGGTGATAAAGGACGTCCCCATAAACAAGCTGAAACCTATCGATGTTCAGCGTGCTATCAACAAGGATCGCGAGCGGCTCTGCGGCAAGTCTATAAAAGAGGCTGTCGCACTGCTGAAAAGGGTACTGACGATGCAGGGGATGGAGATCAACCTGAAGACCGTTACCATTCCCAGAGACAGCAGGATAAAAAAGCCGCTGCCGCCGATCGAGGAGGTACTGGCTCCGGTCATCGGCACAGAGCTGGAGCTCCCGTGTCTTCTGGCGGCGTGGCTGTCGCTGAGAATGAGCGAGGTCAGAGGTCTGCAGTTCCGCGACATCTCCAAAGACGGCAAGTTTATCACTATCTGCCGTACAAGGATGTATCAGGACGGGCTGGACATAGTGCGTGAACAGACAAAAACGGAGAAAAGCACAAGAACAAATATGCTGCCGGAGTACCTTTTCGAAAAGATAAAGGCTATACCGCACAGCAGCGATACGGATTTTATCATAAAGCACGGTTACAAATATCTCCACTACAATTTCAGCAAGCTGATGAAGGCGAACCATATAGAGGGAGTGACATTCCACAAGCTCCGGCACGAATTTGCCACTACCTGTAATGATCTGGGCATATCAAACGACTATATCCAGAAGCTTGGCGGGTGGAGCACACCGAGCATAATGAAATCCGTTTACACACATACGACGCAGAACAAGGAAGTGGACTGTCAGATACGCATAGACAAGCACTTCAACAGCGTTATAGACAACATCAAGGCAGCGATGTGATCGTGTGACCGGTCACACAGTCACACGAAAAACAGGCCACAAAAGCCGTGGTTGAGGGAAAGGTCTGGGCTTCGAATCCCACTCCCCACCCCACGGGCAACGCCCGAAGAAAAAAGCCCATTTTAAGCCAAACCTGCTTAAAATGGGCTTTTTCTTTGCTTCTGATCTCCGGTTCTAACTGCTTATTCGCAATCAAAAATATATTCGGTAGGAATTGCGGGATTTGTTTTAATAGAATTGCTGCTGCGTGCTGAACCTTTCACAATACATCAACTTTACTTATCACACAGCAATACGGCAGCGCCTATATTGTATGCCATGACCTTGTGTCCGAACATTTCAAACGGCTCATGAATTATCTCGCCGTTCTCTGCCCTCTCGGCGCCTTCGATCAGCCTTTCGATGATATCTGTCCCGACTGGGCAGGTCCCGTGACAGGGATAAATGCCGGTTATTTCGTCCGTGAATGTGAGAAGCCTCTTCAGGCTGAGTATATACGCCGAAAGCTCCCGCATCGGTCCGAACATAAATATCCTCCCGTCCTGTACCGGGTCGCCGCTGAACAGCATTCCGCTGTTCATATCCAGCAGAGCTGTGCTGCCGGGAGTATGACCCGGGAGAGCGATCGCTTTCAGCGGTCTTTCTCCGATGTCGATGATATCCCCGTCATAAACGGGAATTATATTCTGCGAACTGTGAGGCTTATGGTAGTTCACAAGCTCCGCGGGATTCATCATTATCTCATCAAATTCCTCGTTGCTGCCGATATGGTCGGGATCTGTATGCGTATTGAACAGCTTCACCGGCAAGTCGGTCAGTTCACCCGCAAGCTCCTTCGCGTTGTGTACCTGCATACCGCTGTCGAGCAGGAGTGCATACTTCCTGCCAATGAGAAGAAAGAAGCGAACGCCCTTGTCCTCATAGCGATAGGTCTTATCGTCAATTTTTATCCATTCCACATTCTTTCTCCTCTAATACAGCTTTCTGACAAATTCCTCGTATGCATCGAGCGCAAAACGTACAGCTTTCCTGCTGACCGGGGCTGTCGGTGCCATCATATCGAATGCGTGGAAGCAGCCGTCGGCTATCATCAGTCTTGTCTGTACCACGCTCTTCTCCAGCCTTCCGAAATATTCCGCGGTCTCGGCGCAGAACGGCTCGACGGTTCCCACAAATGAGATCGCGGGAGGCAGCCCCGTGAGATCATCGGCTCTTGCGGGAGCGGCGTAGCTGCTGACCTTATCGGTTCCGTAATGCTCACCGAGATACATCTTCCAGCCTGCGTGATTGAAGGCGGTATTCCAGACGGGAGCAGTGTTATCGGCGGAAGTCTCTGTGTCCCGGTCGTCAATCATCGGGTAAAGCGGTATTTGCAGCGCTATATCCGCAACGCCTTTATCCCTCGCAAACAGAGCCGTTGCAGCCGCAAGCCCTCCGCCGGCGCTTTCCCCGCCTACCACAAATCGGTCAAAGCTGATACCGAGCTTTTTACGGTTCAGCTTCAGCCATTGAAGCGCTGTAACGCAGTCCATGAGAGCTGCCGGATAAGGTGCAAACGCGGACAGCGTATAGTCGGGAGATACGATAACACAGTCCTCATTCTTTAAAAGGTGCTTGGCAAAGGACATTTTCGCCATTTCCGGTGAACCCAGCGCATACCCGCCGCCATGCAGCCATAGGATACCTACGGTCTTATCGGCGGACTTCTTTCCGTTGAACACGCAGACCCGCATCTTGCTGCCGTCCTTCCGGGTTATATGGGTCTTTCTTCCGTTCAGCGATGATACTCCCCACTTCTCCATTACGTTCACAGAAGATAACGCGGTAGTTCTCAGAGTCTTTTCATTGCCCGCCGAATTAAACAGCTGCAATACCGTCCCTATCAGTCTGACATCTTTATTGATCGCGTTTATATCCATATAAAAGCCTCATTAACTCGATTGCCCGGATAAAGCTTAATTCCTTCTTCTTCTGTCGTGCAGCTTGTAATACTCTGCCTTATCCCTGTACATTGCGTTATCGGCTTTGCGGAAGGTGTCGATATACTCGCGGTCTTCGGCGCTGTCATATACGGAATACCCCTTTGATATACTCAGGGGACTTTTATATATATGCTCCTGCTCATTGAACTTTTCCAGTTCCCTGTCGAGCCGGGCAAAGAGCTCCGTCATTGCCGCACTGTCCGCACGATCTATAACAGTGATGAATTCATCACCGCCGATACGATACAGATTATCTTCACCGAAAACTGCCCTCAGGTTATTCGCGACATGCTGTAACGCCGTATCGCCGCACTCATGACCGAATGTGTCGTTGATGCCTTTAAGCCCGTTCATGTCAAATACGGCAACCGCAAAATCCTTTTGCTCCCCGGCATTTATTTTATTTATCCTTGCAAAATACGCCGTCTTGTTCCATACACCTGTCAGAGCATCTCTGACAGCCATTTCCTGCAATCTGCGATTGGCTTCCTCAAGTTCACGGGTCGTAGCTGTGATAAATGTTGCCATACGGTTTATCATTGACACCTTGCCCTCAAACTCCTTATTCTCCGTATGTATAAGCTCTTCCGGCAGGCTGCGGGCTTTTCCCTCGCGCATGGCTACAATGACCTGTGTGACATTGTGCTGATTGACGATCCTTCCGGTACGCAGAAATTCGCCGGCTGTATAGAAACCGGAGGTGGGCGCGATCATCTGGTACACTTCCGTCTCTTTCCCGACCTCCTTATTGCCCCAGAAGGTCCTTCTTGCGGCACACGAATAAACGGTGATCGCCTCGGGAGCGAATGTGAGCAGGTCTCTGCCCGCCTCGTGGGTCGTTTCCAGTATCGTCCACGGGTCACCGTACGCTATCCTTGCGAGGACTCCCTCCTCAATGTCGCTGGTCATAGTCAGGGAGCCGTCCTGATTGCTTGCTGTCGGCGCTCTCATGATATCAATGTCGTTGCTCCTGTAAAGGAACGGAAATTCCAGTGTGTTGAAGAAGAAATGCTCATCATTCTTTATATGAAGATATTTATAGTAGATATCATAGGCTGGCTGACCGTTCAGCTCCTTCAGCACGGAGCCCTCAGCCTTTGTAACGTGAAGATAGGAACCGAGCGGTTTCCAGCCGGTAAGAAATCTTGTGTTGATGTGCAGATCCTCTCCTCCGTACAGCACGAATACAATACCGTTCTCAAGATACTTGTCACCTGTAAAGACACAGGATTCGTCATTATCGAGATCAGCCGCGAAAGCCGCGCCTCCGAATATCTGGAGATCCTCCGGCAGCTCCGACAGTCCTTCGCAGAGCTTTGTCATAGACATACCGCGTATCTTGGACAGCATCTGTACGCCCGTGACCCACGGACGCTCCGCCACAGCTTTGCGGAGGCTTTCGGTGATCTCCTTCTGGGACATATCGTTATAATCAAAACTCAGCGCCTCGACCTTTGTTGACGGATATTCAAAGAAGCTGCTCACAAGTACGAACGAATCCCCGGCGAAATCCCCGTTCATGATGTTCCCGTTTGAGGAGCAACCGCAGATGACCGCGTCGGGGAGAGATTTCTTTATTCGAGAGACCACATCAGTTATGTATTGCCTGTCAAGTATCTCGGTATATATCTGTATCAACACGACAGAGCCGAGAACATTCCGGCTCCATTGTCTTATTTTGCGCACAGTCTCGTCGAGAGCCTCAATAGTACGAAAAGAAGTCTGGATCTGTTTCATATTAAATATCCTTTCTGAGCTATTACGGTGTATTACACAAGATCACCTATATTATTATACATCATTTTGCGCGCAAAGTCAACTTGAATAACTAACAATAAACGCCGCTGCTGCCGGTATTTGCGCTCCGGGTTGAAGCTATAATACTTCATATTCCTGTTCAACCCTCCTGCATAAGAATATACAGTTCTTCGGCAAAATAGCTGTCGTCGTCTGACAGGTCTATGCGGAAGAAATATACATCTTTTTTCTTTACCGGCAGTACCTTTCCGTAATACTCGCCCTCATCAAGCACTGCCCCCGTGCTTCCGTCCTCGCTTAACTCACAGGCAAGGTACAGGATATCCTCGTCGGAGTCACCGGTGTAATAGCATATACCGGCTATCATCTTACAGTCATGTGTTCTGTAATATTCCAGCGCGTAAGGGAACAGGTTACTGCTCCTTGTCTGGTCGAAATCCAGCGCGAGAGAATGCTGTCTCGTTCTTATCTTTCCCAATTCTTCATCGGTCACTTCGTTCAGCTTTTTCCCTTTCCCCTCGTGTACCGAAGCGGCGTCGGGGTACAGTACCGGCTCAGCGAAAACGCCGTCGCCGTCACTGAATGTGTGCTGTGTCCATGACATGTGGATACAAGACTTATTGTCATATACAAGTCCGGTGTTCAGGGTACGTTCCTCATCAGGCAGTGAAGCGAAGGATATTGCCGAAACGAGCTTCGAGAGAAGAAAGATGACACCTCGGTATTCTTCCTCCGAAACAGCGATCACGGCAAGCTCACGGGAACCGAAGATACCGAGTCCCGCGGTAACTATATCCATAGCTTCCGGAACTGTCTCCGAGGGGGAGTTCCAGTACCTCACGCATTCCTCCGCGGAGGGCGGCGCTTCGCTCAGCACCAGATAGTGCAGCCAGCCTGAAGGGTACGCCAGCCGGCTGTCTATATTGTACACCACCGGACAGCCGTCCGTGTTCATAGCTTCGGCAAGAACGAGCATACGGCGCATATCCTCGAATCTGTCCATGTGAGTATTGTCGGATATCAGCATAAGGCAGCGGGTATAGCTGCCGATGTCATCAAGGGCGTGCTCAGGCATATAGTGCATACTGCGGTACCACTCCGGGTCAGGTGCATCGGTAATTGCAACACCATAGGAGAGCCGTGTGCCGTTTTTATCTATCGCTCCGATAAAAGCTGTCTTTCCGTCATCGTTCGGCATCACATTTATACTTTCATATCCGAGCTTCTCCTTTAACACATCTGCCACGTCGTCAAATGTCGGCAGCTCTTCCTCAAACAACACGCCCAAAGCGATCTGAGAGGGTGTTATTGTCCCGTGAATGGGGAGCTCCAGCTTGCTTTCGGGGGCATCGGGGAATGTAACTGTGAGTACATCGGAGAACATCGTATTCCCGTTGCGCTTATCGAATTTTTCCGCAAGCTCCTCCGCGGTATCCAGGAAATACTTTTTCAGCTTCGCGGTATCATAATTCCTGTCGGCGCTGTACAGCTCAAAATCCGGCGAAAGATGAGGGTGTATCTCTGTGATATCCTGCTTTTCCAGCGTCTCCATAAGCCGATATGCCGCTGCCGCGAACCAGAATCTCGCAGCGGGGTCTTTCATGGTGCTGTATATGCCCGCACATTCGCAGAAAATGTCGTAAGCGCGGTGGACCTCTGTCACGGTCTTGACCGCGATGACTTTCGCTATCCACATTGCGCTGCCTGTCCAGCGCTCCTTGTTCATCAGCCGCAGCATCATATCGGCATAATAGTCCGCTTCGTCGTAATATCCATTCAGCGCGAGATGATACGCGATATCGCCGAACAGCTCCCTCGGAAATTCCGGTACATCATGGGTCTTAAGCAGTTCGTTGAGCCTGTTCAAGCCCCCGGCGATATCACCTGTGTACATATCACGGTAGACCCTCGAAGCCTCCGCGTTGGTGTCGTCTTCGGTCTTGACAGCCTCGTACAGCTTCTCGAACTCGCTCATATATTCCGCAGCCTTTTTGATGTCGATGTATTCGTATGCGCCCGAGCTCCGCAGATAGTACTGCTGTAAATCATATCCGTTCTTCTCAAGAAATACCTTGAAACGCTCTATGTATTTGTCTATCTGCTCACGCGTTATCTGCCAGTATTTCGGGCTGTCCTCCACCATCCACATGAACGGGTACAGCGCACAGTCCGGTTCCACAGCTCCCGGGTTTTCCTCGTACAGTTTCAGAAATTCCGGAAATGCCAGCATCATCTGAAACTTGTCGCCGTAGAAAACGGATTCCTCCATATAAGTATGCCGGAGCTTCAGCATCTCCTCAATGTTTTTTTCATTGTCTGCCTCGGCAATGCTCTTTTTCAGGTAGGCAAGGCTGTCCTCACCGTGCGGAATAGTCGCGTAGTATTCTTTGTCAAACATAATTTTCAGTCCTCAAATAATGTCCATAAATCGTCAGCTTCGTATTTCTCGCCGTCCTCCTCAATGCAGAACCAGTACACGTCCTCGGGTTCAACATAAACAACCGTTCCGACTTTCAGATCTGATGACCAGGTCTTTACCACAACTCCTGTTTCACCGCCTTTTTGAAGTTCAACGTCGGGACAAACCGCAGATTCATAGCCATTAACGGTTACAGTATAATTCATGCCGACTGTGAGCTTACAGTCGTGAGTATTAAAGTATTTCCGCGCGTATGGGTACAGGTTTCTGCTCCTTGTATCTGCAAACTCCGATGCCCTTCTGTGCATTTTCGGCACCATTTTGTTTCTGTCGTACTCATCAAGCTCCGTCAGCCTTCTGCCCCTTCTTTCCCGCGAAGTGAGCAGCAGGAGCGGTTCTGCGTACACAGTCTCGTCCTCGGGGAGGCGTACCGCACGCCATTTCATACGGATATACGAGCGGTTATCGTATGTTATACCGGAGTTCATCGCGATCCCCTCGTCCGGCAGCGGTGAGAATGACACGGCTTCACACAGCCGCAGCAGAAGCATGGTAACAAAACGGTTATTCTCTTCCGTCACACCCCGCACTATAAAATCACGCGAACCGAAATATGGCAGCCCCGCCGTCACCAGAGCTGCCTTGTCGGGCTCGTCCGGGTCTGTGATATGGTACAGGTTTATCATGTTCTCAGCCTCCGGCGGTGCGTCGCTCAGCGCGGCATATTTCAGCCACTGCGACCAGTGCCATTTATCGACGGGATAGCTGAATACTATGCTCGATCCCGCTGTGTTCAGCGCGTCGGCTGCTTTGAACAGCATTCTCATGTCCTCATACCTGTCCAGCCGCACATTATCCGATATAAGCAGCAGCAAAACCGTGTATTCTTCGATATTTCCGAATATCCCGCGCTCCATGTGGTGCGGGTATCTTTCCCGCATATCCGGCGCGTCGGTGTAGACTGCACGGTAAAGGAAACGCTCCTGTTTTTCGCCGAAGAAGGTGATGTATGCCTTATCGTCATCGACCGCGACCTTCACCTCTGCCAGACCGAGGGCGTCCTTTACCGTATCGCCGATATTCTCATACGAAGGCGCTTCGTCACGCGACCGGTACAATATCCCCATACCGCCGTTTTCGGGAGTGATACTTCCGTGCAGCGGCAGATCAAATTCACATTCCGGGGCTTCGGGAAATACAAACTCAAGCTCGTCGGAATAAACTGTGTTGCTGTTTCGCTCGTCGAACTTTTTCGCAATGTCGGAAGCCGCGTTATAAAAATAGTCCTTCAACAGCGTAACATCGTAAATCCCGCTGCTGTCAAACAACTCAAAATCAGGAGAAATGCGCGGGTGTATCTGCTTAACGCCCATGCTTTCGAGCCTTGAAAACACACGGTATGCGGCAGCGGCAAAATAAAACCTGTGAGCGGGTGTCTTCATTCTGCTGTAATTGCCCGCGCACTCGCAAAAAAGAATATACGCGCACTCGGGGTCGGTGTTTGCTTTTAGGGAGATGACATAGGCTATTTCACGCATGAAGTTCGTCTCGTTGCCCTTCACCATAGGGAGCATAAGCTCAGCGTAGTGCTCCGCTTCGGTGTACATTCCCCGCTTCGCAAACTCGTATGCGAACGCGCCGTATGTTACCTGCGGCACCTCGGCACAGCTCATGTTATCGCTTATCATCTTATTCAGCATTTTAACAGCAGTCTCGATATCGCCGAAATGTATCAGCTTCTTTGCACGTTCGCTGGCTTCACATGCCGCGCAGTCGCTCAGATCGGTGCGTTTGTATTTGTCGAACTGATCGTATGCCTCAAGCGCGGTCTTTTCGTCGATATCACGGTACACCTTGTACTTTTTCAGGTAGTATGTGCGCATGGTGTAGTGGAATTTCTGTATGTACTGCTCAAATCGCTCGAAATACCGCTCTATCTGGTCAAGGGATACCTGATAATAGTCGGAGCAGTTCTCCACCACCCACTTGAACGGGAACATGAACTTCGATGCTTCGATGACTCCGGGATTTTCGTCGAACAGCTTCATATACTCCGGGAACATCACCATTCCCATGAACTCGTCATCATAGAAGAAAGCCTCGTGGATATATTCATAGCGCAGGTCGAGCATATCCTTTATATTCTTCTCGTTGTCCGCCTCTGCAATGCACTTTTTCAGGTATCCGAACCTTTCCTCTCCGTGAGGCAGGCTTTCAAATCTTTCCTCGTCAAACATTTCATATCCCCCATTCTATCAGCTTTATAAGGTTATCGTTCATTATGTTCATTTCCTTGCTATAGACAGGATATCCGCCGGATATCAGCGACTGCACATAGAGTATCTGCGCAAAGGTTGAGAGTTTTTCATTGTCGTCAACCTCACTGAGACGGTTTATCAGGCTGTTGGCGCAGTTCAAATACAGGACTGATGCTGCGTCCTCGTCTATCTCCTCGCTGAAGGCGTCGAGCATATCCGCAAACAGCTCGTCGCCCTTTTCCTTTGAGCGCTCGATATCGTGCTTCAGCTGCACGTCCGCGTTGGGGCTGTACAGGCAGGCGAGCTGCTCCGTGAAGCTCTTCATCACCACACGGCAATCGTACCTTGACAGCGCCTCCCCGAATACAGCGAGGAGCTTTTCATATCTGTCCTCGTTAAAGCAGTCCCCGAGGCTGTCCTCTATCACGTTCTCACGCAGGGGCTGGACGTCGATGATGCCTTGCTTTGACGCGAAGAGCAGCAGCTCCTTGACATGAACATACCCGGCGTTCACAAGCAGGATATCCTGCTCCGCAAATATCGGACGTATCTGCCGGAAGGTGTCGATGTCGGAGGTATAGAATACCGTCCGGCGGTGAGATGTGATATCCTCGCCGGTCAATGTGCCGAAGCTTGTCTCGAAGGTGAAGTAGGGCATGAAGATATCGAATATCCGCTCATTCTCGCAGGCTATCGACTTCAGCGCGGTGCCGTGAAGCTCGCCTATCTTTGCCAGCAGTCCGCTGTCCGAGAATGACAGCCTTTCGAGATACTCCGCAATACACTGGGATATCTCCTCTTTTGCGCTTTCGAGCAGCTTGTCCTTGTAGAAATCCTCACGCGAGGCTGTGGGACGGAGGCGGTAGGTGTTTATGATACATCGCACGAAAAATGCCCACTCCGGCAGCAGCGAGGAGCCGTTCTCCGTAAGCAGCAGATTTTTCAGATATATTCGGTGGCGTTTGTCCCCGCCCGCTGCCGAGACCGTGTACGGCAGTATGTATGCCGCGCCGCTGAATAAGCCGGTGGGGGATTCGAGAGGTATGTAGTCGATAAAATCCGTGTCTGTGCCGAAAACGGTCTTTCCCGTTTCAAGCATGAATTTCCGGGTATTGCCGTCTCTGCTGCCGAAAAGGACATTCGCCTGCACACGTTCCCTGCCCTGCTCCGAAACGAATATCGGATAAGGCAGCGGGAGCGCGTAGTATCTTGCTTTTTCGGTGAGGCGCTCCGCGTCGAAATACCTCTCATTCCCGGGCTTGCAGCTGAACATTATCTGCGTTCCCGCCGGGATATCCTCGTCAAGCGCGGTAACGGAATATCTGCCGTCCGCGAAGCCGTGCCATTCCACCGCGCACGCGCTGTTTTTCAGCGAACGGGAGCGCATCACTATCTCATCGGTCACGATAAAGCAGGACAGCAATCCTATGCCGAAGCGCCCGATATAGCTTGTATCTCCCCGCTTTGATGACTGTCCTATCACGGACACGAACTTATGTATCTCATCTTCCGTCAGCCCGATACCGTTGTCGGTGAACGTGAGGCTTTTCCCGCTCACTACGGTAATGTTTATCTCACCGTCTTTAAAGGCTTTCTCCTGCTCCCGCCGCATACTGATCGCGTCGGCGCCGTTCTGGATAAGCTCGCGAAGGAATACATCGGGACTGCTGTATAAATGCTCGGACAGTATCGAGATCATACCGCCGAGGTCTACGCTGAACTGAAAATCTTTCATTGAATATCCTTTCGGTCATCGAACCGTTTCAACTGCCCTTTTCAGCCTGTCCAGTCCTTCCTCGACAAGCGCTTTAGGGCAGGCGATGTTCATTCGCATGAAGCTGTCGCCGCAGCCGTAAATGTGACCGCCTGACAGATACAGTCCCGTCGTTACGCGCAGGTGTTTCTGAAGCTGCTTAGCGGGCATTTTCAGCTCCGAGCAGTCCAGCCACAGCAGGTATGTCGCCTGCGACGGTATCAGCTTTATCTGCGGCAGCTCGGCTCGCAGGAACTCGGAGACCGTACGCTTGTTCCGGTACAGATACTCCCGCAGCTCGTCCAGCCACTCCCCGCCGTGCTCGAACGCCGCTACCGCGGCCTGCACCGCGAAGGCGTTGGGCTCTGCCACCTCGTCGGTATTCAGCGCTCTCCATACCTTGTGGCGCAGTCTAGCGCTGCGGACAACTACAGCCGAGGTCTGCAAGCCCGCGAGGTTGAATGCCTTTGTCGGGGAAACGCAGATAACGGAATTGTCCGCGCATTTTTCCGATACCGACATAAACGGCACATACTCACAGCCCGGGTCGGTGATGTCACAGTGTATCTCGTCAGACAGTACAACAACGCCGTTTGCGTACGCAAGCTCGCCTATTCTCGAAAGCGTTTCCTTGTCCCATATCTTTCCGACGGGGTTGTGTGGGTTGCACAGCAGCATAAGCGTGGTCTGCGGGTCTGAAAGGCAGCCTTCGAGAAGCGCCCAGTCAATGCTGTATTCGCCGTTCGCGTAAACGAGCGGGCATTCCTGCACATTCCTGCCGTTGTTCCTTATCGAATTGTAGAAGATGTTGTAGACCGGCGGCATAAGCAGGACATTCTCACCCGCTGTCGTGAGCTTTCGGACGCAGCTTGAAATGGTCGGGACAACGCCCGCGCTGAATATCAGCTCGTCCTTTTTGAATTCGACGCTGTGGCGGGTCTTCCACCAGTTTATGTATGCGCCGTACCACTCGTCGGGAACGACCGAATATCCGAAAACTCCGTGTTCGGCACGGAGTTTTATTGCTTCTGTGATCTCGGGAGCGGTCTTGAGATCCATATCCGCCACCCACATCGGCAGCTCGTTTTCGGCGATGTCCCATTTGAGGGAATTCGTCCCGCGTCTGTCGATCATTTCATCAAAATCGTATTTCATTCAGCACACCTCTTTGCAGCAAATTTTCGTACGGGATACATCGACCTGATCTTCCTCAAGTATCAGCTCTCCGATACAGTCTGCGCATATCGTTCCGCCCGCGGGATTCTTGATGCTGTCGATGCCGCCGGTGATCTTGGCGTCAACTGTGGAGAACTCAAAAGCGAGAGTGGTGTTGATGAATTTGCAGTCCCGTATCACGAGGTCATTCACATAACACAGTCCTTGCAGGCTCTCTACCGTGCAGTTGGTCAGCGTTACGTTCTTCGAGTTCCATGCGAGGTATTCACCGGAAATAAAGCAGTTCTCAAGAGTGATGTTCTCGGCGTTCCAGAACGCGTCCTTGCTGATGAGCTTTGAGTTGCGCACCTTGATATTTTTCGCGCCGTCAAAGGGATAATTGCCCACAAGCTGCAAATTCTCTATAACCATATCGGAGCTGTTCATTGCGAGGTAATCGCCCTTCGCGGTCACATCGTTCAGCCGCGCGTTCCTGCATTCCCACAGCGTTTCGGCGGCGTTGGTGAATGTGACATTATCAAGAGTGACACCGTCACAGCGTCTGAACTCCTTCGGCGCTTCTATCATCGTATCGTGCATTTCGATGTTGTTCGTGTACCATATCCCCGCCCGCGCCATTTCAAAGAATGTACAGTTGTACACCCTGATATTCTCGCTGTACCAGAGCGGGTATTTCCACCTGAACATCGAACCGTAAAGCTCTATACCGCGGCTGTGCTTGAGGGGAGATTCTCCGTCCTCAAAAACAGAGTCGGAAATATGTAGATCCCTGCCCTGAAACAGAGCCCGTTCGCCTGTGAATATTCCTTTGTTTAATTCTCTCATATAAATTTACCGTCTTTCCTTTCATTCATAAAGCACTGACCGTCATGCCTCACTGCGGAAATAACCCCCGCTGAACAGCATATATATGATGTCCGCCAGTGCCGCTTCATCTGCAGTGCAGCCGGTGAGCACATAGTTTTTGGCGATGCTGCTGATACCCTCGGCTATGAAGTCCACGATGAACTGACGCTCACGGTCGGGAACATCGCGGACAAAGTGGTCGCAGTCCATGAGCGTGCGGTACTGCACATCATAAAAGCACTGCATCATATTGTTGCGGACAAGCAGCTCCATAATGCGGCGGTTCTCGATGATATAGCCGGAGTATTCCGCGCACAGCTCCCGCAGCTTTTCGGTGCGGCAGTCGCATTTCTTCTGCTCGGGAGTGTAGCTGCATTTCTGCGTGAGCTCGTAGATCATCACATTCTCCTTCGTGCCGAAAACGGTGTAGAAGGTCTGGCGTGACACATCGGCTTCCTTGCAGATACTGCTGACGCTGATATCCGAAAAGCTGAGACTGTCAAGCAGCCTGAGCATCGCGTCCGCTATAAGCTGCTGGGATTGCAGGGCTATTTTGTTGTTTCCGTCGTACATTGACAAAACATACCTTTCTGTAAAAGTTGAAAAAAAGACTTGACAACTGTCAAACATCGTGCTATAATTATACCATAAACCTTGACAATTGTCAAGTAAACGGCTTAACAAAGCCAAATTTTTTTACCCGATCGTTAGCACTCAGAACGAAAGAGTGCTAACGATTAACAGAGAAACATTCAGAAGAAAGGACGGTAATAGTTATGACAATAATCCCTGTACACAATATGACGGTGCTGCCGAGGTCTGTGCTTTACATACAGACCG
>CAJOMV010000052.1 GCA_905235805.1 uncultured Ruminiclostridium sp. | reverse complement strand
GTTCTCCTTGTGTTATCAACCTCCTTCTTCTTCTTTCTTCGTGCTGTAGAACCTTTCGTAGAAGTATCTTTTGTCAACCCTTCCCGCGATCGTTATACATCCCTTTGCTTCAAGCTCCTGATTGAGCCTGCGTACCAACTTGTAGGCATAAGGCTTGGAAATATCCAATTCTCTTGCTACATCATCGACACGCAGGAACATTGTTCCTGCCATACGTACATTCCTCCTTTCTTAAAACATTAAATATATATGTTAATACATATTATACTAAACAAATTTGTTTTTGTCAATAGATTCCAAAGAAAAATTAAACAAATATGATAAATTTTTCTTGACATTCTTTAACGGATATGCTATACTATTATAAAGTAAACTTTTAGGAGCTGATCTTATGGCAACAGGCGAAAGAATACGTTTTATCCGCAATCTGCGTGGAATGACACAGAAGTTTTTGGGTAGATCGGTCGGCTTTGATGAAAAGACCGCTGATGTCCGTATGGCACAATACGAATCGGGCGTTCGCTCTCCAAAATCCGATCTTACCGCAAAGATAGCGGAAGTTCTCGAAGTTGCTCCCGAAGCGCTTGCCGTTCCGAACATCGAGAACTATGTCGGCGTTATGCACACGCTGTTTGCTCTGGAGGACTTGTACGGCTTCAAGATAGACCGTCTGGACGGAGAAATCTGTATCCGCATTAATAGACAGAACGGCTCGACCTTTGCCAAAATGACAGGTCTGCTCGAACCCTGGGAGGAGATGGCTCAGAAGTATCGCAATGGGGAGATCAGCCGTGAGGAGTACGACCAGTGGAGATATAGGTATCCGAGGTCGGAAGCGGAGCGGAATGAAGCAGCTCGAAAAACATAAAAAACATTGCTAAAAACATAAAGGAGCTAACCAAGAAGGTTAGCTCCTTTTGTGAAGATGATTTTATTTAACAAACTTGAAAAATGATGAGAACTATCCAAATAAAAGTAAACGAGATTGGAATAATAATGTCTAATTTGACTCTTGTAATTCTAAAATTTGTTTTGAGTTTTCTTTCACCTGTTAGTTCAGCCAAATTATTATTTGCCTTATCTCTGATACTTTTATTTTTAACATATACACTTTCAGTTAAAGGAAGTGCAGTTTCTTCGCACATTTTTTTTCCATTTATATTTACAATTTGATTAAAATTATAAATAGCATTAAATTTATGAAAATCTGATATAATAGCTCTTGCTCGAATTATTGCAAACCAAACATACCACAGTTGTATCAGACCTATCAAGCATATAGTAGCTTCAACAATTAAATTCTTTTCAAACAAAATAGCTTCAACAGCTAATAAAAGAGATTGAGAAGCAATCATATTAGAACGATAGGATTGTATCATAGAATCATAAACTGACCATGTTGTAAATTCATCGTTATTCATAGTTTTCTCCTATTAGAAATATCATATTATTTGTTGCCAAATCGTTGCCAGTTAGCGTATCTATGCCACGAAAAGCACGGTATTACGCCATTTCAGCAAACGTTTGCATTATTCCCACTCTATCGTCGCCGGCGGCTTACTCGTCACGTCATAGCAGACGCGGTTTATATGCTTGACCTCATTGATTATCCTGATACTTGTGCTTTCAAGGACATCATACGGTATGCGGGCGAAATCGGCGGTCATGAAATCGGTGGTAGTCACGCCGCGGAGCGCGAGTGTGTAGTCGTAGGTACGCCCGTCACCCATTACTCCGACGGAGCGTATATCCGTAAGCACGGCAAAGTACTGGTTCACGACCCGGTCGAGCTGTGCCTTGGCGATCTCCTCACGGAAAATGAGGTCGGCATCGCGGAGTATTTCGAGCTTTTCGCGGGTGATCTCACCGATTATACGGATAGCAAGACCGGGACCGGGGAACGGCTGTCTCCATACCAGGTAATCCGCGAGCCCGAGCTCTGTTCCGAGCTTTCTGACCTCGTCCTTGAACAGCAGCCGGAGAGGCTCGATTATTTCCTTGAAATCCACATAGTCGGGAAGTCCTCCGACATTATGGTGCGACTTGATAACTGCCGCATCGCCCGTACCGCTCTCTATCACATCGGGGTAGATAGTTCCCTGCACGAGGAAATCCACCTTGCCTATCTTCTTTGCTTCGTCCTCGAAAACACGAATAAACTCCTCACCTATTGTTTTCCGCTTAGTCTCAGGATCGCTGACACCCACGAGCTTGGAGAGAAAACGTTCGGACGCGTCAACGCGAATGAAGTTTACATCCCAGTCCCTGAACGCCGCCTCGACCTCGTCGCCCTCGTTCTTGCGCATGAAGCCGTGATCCACAAAAACGCAGGTGAGCTGATCACCGACAGCCTTGGAGAGAAGCGCGCAGGCAACGGAGCTGTCAACACCGCCGGACAGCGCGAGCAGCACCTTGCCGCTGCCGACCTTCTGCCGTATCTGCTCGATAGCGGTCGCGGCGTAATTCTTCATATTCCAGCTGCCGTGGCACTTGCATATCTTTTTCACAAAGCTGTCAAGCATTGACATACCGAACATGGTATGATAAACCTCGGGGTGGAACTGTACGGCATAGAGCCGTTTGCTTACGCACTCGAATGCCGCGGCGGGGCAGTTCTCGGTATGAGCGGTTATTTTAAAGCCCTTGGGGACTTTGGAGACGTAGTCCGTATGACTCATCCACGAGACCGCCTTTTCAGGGACATTGGCGAACAGCTTGCCGGAAGTATCATAGACCGTGTCAGTCTTACCGTATTCGGAGACCTTGCAGGTCTCCACCTTGCCTCCGAGGGTGTACGCCATGAGCTGGGCGCCGTAGCAGATACCGAGTATCGGTATATTCAGCCCGAATATCTCCTCGCCTATGTGCGGGGAGCTCTCGTCATACACGCTATTGGGACCGCCGGTGAAGATGATGCCTTTGGGAGCGAGTCTTTTTATCTCGTCGATCGGAGTCTTGTAGGAACGCACCTCGCAGTACACGCCCGTCTCTCTGACACGGCGGGCAATGAGCTGATTGTACTGTCCCCCGAAATCGAGTACTATAACGAGTTCATTATCCATACCTTTTTCCGCCTTTCACGGAGAAATTCAAATTCATCTTATTTTAACATATTTTCGTCTAAATTGCAATAAAATCCCGAAAAATAATAAAATTCAAAATTTATTTTTTTCTTTAACTTCATTTAAGGTTTGCGGGTTATAATGTGTACAAGATAAGCGGAAGAGACCGCGAATATAGTTATGTGAGGAGAATGAACAATGAAAAAGAGATTATTATCAGTCCTGACAGCGGCGGCAGTGATGGCCGTATCGGCACAGCTCATGACAACCGCAGTTTACGCGGCGGAGGAGCCCCCGGCAATGCCAGACGGACAGACCCCTCCCGACAAGCCCGACGGTGAAGCTCCCGGCGGCGGTATGGGAGAGCCCCCCGAGCGTCCGGACGGTAAAGCCCCCGACGGCAGCGGCGGCATGGGCGGAGCACCGGGCGGCGGAAGCTCCGGCGTTGACAGCTACACAGCCGTAACGGAATACAGCACCGATACCGTGACCACCGGACAGACCTACACCTCAGCAGGCACCGACGAGAACGCAGTTCTCGTCAGCGGCGGAAGTGTGGTGCTTCAGAACGCGTCGGTCAGCAGAACAAGCAGCGACTCCACCGGCGGCGACAACTCCAGCTTCTACGGCGTGGGCGCGGCAGTCCTCGCGACGGACGGCACGGTATATATCGACGGCGGCGAGATCAATACCGACTCGAAGGGCGGCGCGGGAGCGTTCGCTTACGGCAGCGGTACCGTATATATCAGGGATACCGAGATAACCACCAAGCAGAGCACCTCCGGAGGCATACACGCGGCAGGCGGCGGAACTGTGTACGCATGGGATCTCGACGTTGAGACGAACGGCGAATCCTCGGCTGCGATAAGAAGCGACCGCGGCGGCGGAACTATGGTAGTTGACGGCGGCACCTACACCTCGAACGGCACGGGCTCCCCCGCTGTTTACTGCACAGCCGATATCACCGTGAACGCGGCTGACCTGAACGCCACAGGCTCCGAGGGAATCTGCATAGAGGGACTGAATTCCCTGTATATCTACGACTCCGACCTGTCTGCCGATATGCCCGTGACTGCGCAGAACGAGAACATGACATGGACCGTCATCGTTTACCAGAGTATGTCCGGCGACGCGGAGGTGGGCAACTCCGAATTCTACTATGAGGGCGGCTCGATAGATACCACGAGCGATATCCTCATATACACCACCAACACCGAAAGCCACATCACCCTCAACGATGTTGACATCAGCTCCGACACCGACGACCTCGTTATCCTCCGTGCCACCGGCAACGCAAACGGACGCGGCTGGGGCAGCACGGGCAAGAACGGCGCGGACTGCACCTTTACCGCCATTGCTCAGGAGCTTAACGGCAACGTTATCTACGACAGCATCAGCGATCTCAACTTTTACCTCACCGACGGAAGCACTCTCACAGGCGCGGTCATCGACGATGAAAGCGACGCGGGCGAAGGCGGCTCCGCTTACGCGAACATCTATATCGACAGCTCCTCCGAATGGGTTGTCACCGCGGACAGCACCTGCACGAACCTTTACAACGCCGGGACCATAGTTGACGCGGACGGCAATGCCGTCACAGTGAAGGACTCCTCCGGCAGTATCCTCTCCGAGGGCAGCAGCTCCGTCACTGTCACCGTCAGCGGCACATACTCCGAGACCGCGGATATGTCCGGCGCGACAGAGGACAGCGACTTTGAAGCAGTATCCCTCCCCGCACAGTTCGACAGCAGCGCAGCGCTCACAGCCGATACCAACACGGAAACGCAGTCCGAGACCGCCGCGGCAAGCACATCGGCGGAGTCAAATCCCAAGACCGGCGCCGTAACCGCTATCTCCGCGTGCATAGCCGCACTCGGCATAGCTTTCGCGGCAAAACGCAGAACAAAGTAACTTCTTCAACTCCTCCAAAAGATATATTTTACAGCAAAAATGCCCCCGGAACTATTCCGAGGGCATTTTTCCGTCTGCGGCATTATCTCTGCACAAGCGCACTTCCTTACCTATTTCGGCGCAAAGCCATTAAAAGTCTTTTGAAGGGGGTCCGGGGGAAACTTTTCTTCAGAAAAGTTTCCCTCGGTCTCAAGCGCAAGCGACATCAGATCTCGGCAATGTCCTGCTGAGTGAGGAGCTTGCAGCCTGCTTTTTCGAGAGCCTCCACAGCCTGTTCATTCTTATCTACGCGGAGAATGAGGCAAGCGGTGCCTTTTTCGGGGTTAAGGAAAGCGGCATACATATACTCTACGCTGATATTCTCGTTATAGAGCGTCTTCATGATAGCTGCCATGCTGCCGGGCTTGTCATCGGCGGAAACTGCGATAACGTTGGCGGAGGAAGCTATGAAGCCCTTCTCCTTGAGTGCCTCAACAGCCTTGTCGGTATCGTTGACGATGATCCTCATGATACCGAAGTCGGTGGTATCGGCGATAGACACGGCGCGGATATTGATATTCGCGTCAGCGAGAGCTTCGGTGACCGCAGAAAGTCTGCCGGGTCTGTTTTCTACAAATACGGATAACTGCTTGACTGTCATTTTTTATTCCTCCCTTTATCATACAAGCTTGCGCTTATCTATTACACGAACAGCCTTGCCCTCGGAGCGCGGTATGGATTTGGGCTCTACGAGGGAGATCTTGGCTTTGATGCCGAGTATCTGTACTATGTCGGCGCTGAGCTTCTTCTCGAGTGTTGCGATATCCTTGATGGTATCGCTGAACATATCGTCGGAAAGCTCGATCTTTATCTCGAAGGTATCCGCGTTGCCGACGCGGTCAACAACGATCTGATAGTTCGGGGTAGCCTTGAAGTCCTTGATGAGAACGGTCTCGATCTGGGACGGGAATACATTGACACCCTTGATTATGAGCATATCGTCGCTTCTGCCCATAGGCTTGGTCATCTTTATGAGAGTTCTGCCGCAGGAGCACTTTTTCCTGCTGAGCACGCAGATATCTCTTGTGCGGTATCTGAGGAGCGGGAATGCCTCCTTCGTTATGCTGGTGAACACGAGTTCACCCTTTGTACCCTCAGGGAGCACCTCACCCGTGTCGGGATCGATTATCTCGGCGATGAAATGATCCTCATTGATGTGCATACCGGTCTGCTCCTCGCACTCGAAGGATACGCCGGGACCGCTTGTCTCGGTAAGCCCGTAGATATCGTAAGCCTTTATGCCGAGGGACTTTTCGATCTCATGGCGCATTTCCTCAGTCCACGGCTCCGCGCCGAAGATACCCGCCTTGAGCTTGATGTCGTCGGGAGTGTAGCCCATATCGTGGAGGGTCTCACCGATATATGCGGCATACGAGGGAGTGCAGCAAAGTATGGTAGAGCCGAGATCCATCATGAACTGTATCTGTCTTTCGGTATTGCCGGAGGACATCGGGAGGGTAAGACAGCCTACCTTGTGCGAGCCGCCGTTGAGACCGGGACCGCCCGTAAAAAGACCGTATCCGTAGCATACCTGACAAACGTCCTCATTTGTGCCGCCGACAGCGGTGATAGCTCTTGCGCAGCAGTCCTCCCACAGGTCGATGTCATGCTGTGTGTAGAATGCCACTACCCGCTTACCTGTGGTGCCGCTCGTGGACTGTATGCGCACGCAGTTTGAGAGGGGCTCCGCAAGCAGTCCGTAGGGATACGCGTCACGCAGGTCTGCCTTGCTTAAAAACGGGAGCTTGTGCAGGTCCTCGATACCCTTGATATCATCGGGGGTAACACCCTTTTCCTCCATTTTCTTCCGATAGTACGGAACATTATCCCACACATGCTTTACCTGTTTTACGAGGCGCTCGCTCTGGAGCTTCTGCATCTCGGAGTGTTCCATACACTCGATCTTTTCATTCCAATACCGTTTTGCCACTTGTTTTTATCCTCCTTGTTTGTAAGTCAGAAAATCAGATTTATCCATTTAAAGCGAAAATCAATAAAATTATTATAACACAATTTCCCTGAAAAGTCAATGTGTTTTATGAAAAATGCCCAATATTTTCATTATTATGCCCTATACCCGTATATGCGGCATATACCTGTTTTTTCAAAATCCTCCAAAAAGCGATAATATTGCACAAACCACTTAAAATCTCTTGATTTGCGCAGCGAATTATGATATACTTTTAATATGTATCGGTGTCTTTTCTAATATCGCCATGATATTTTCATATAGAATGCGGAGGATAAGCTATGAAGGACTTTTTCAAACGGCTCGGCATACAGATAATACTGCTCGCTGTGGCGGCGCTAACCGTGACGGTGGCGCTTGTGCTGTCACTGTCTGTGATCATGTTCAGTCAGTACAGCGACAAGGTGCTCATGGAGCGAGCTTCTGTGGGCGTCAACGTGCTGAAGAACCGCGTTGATGAAAAGATGTCGGAAATAAGATCGAATTTCTCCAACTGGTCGGGACAGTCGAGCTTCGTAAGCGCCATCACCTTCAACAATACCGCATACTTTGAGGAGTCGTGGAAGGCGATAGCGACCGAGCAAGGCGACTTCTGCGCAATAGCCAATCCCCGCGGACAGACTACATACCAGAGCGATAATTTCCCCAACACCACCATCGACCTTGCGGGAATAGCAAAGGGCGAGAAGTCCTATGACGGTCTCATGCTCCTCGACAATACCCTCGCACTCGTACACGCGGAGCAGGTCGGCGCGAACGGCGTTGTCAGCGGTCTTGTGGTGGGCTTCACCTTTGAGTCCTCCGACTGGCTCGACAGCATGAAGAAGCTTACGGACTGCGACGTTACGATATTCAACGGCAATACCCGCTATTCCACCACGATAGTTGACCCGTCGAGCAATCAGCGCGTCATCGGCACCACAATGGCTTCCGACATTGAACGCGAGGTCATAGCCTCCGGTCACGATTACAACGGAAAAGCAACTATCGTAAACAAGCCCTACTATGTGGCATACCGCCCTATGTATGACATCAACAACAAGATAGTCGGCGCGTATTTCGCGGGCAGCGATGCCTCCGAAGCGAACGGTGAGTTCTCACTCATCATCACGGTCTCGGTCATTATAGCGCTGGTCGCTCTCCTTATCACAGGCATCGTAATACTCATATTCACCCGCAGGAAGGTCACACAGCCTATCGCGCAGGTCTCCGTCATAGCCGACGAGCTTGTCGAGGGCAAGCTCAGCACTACTGATGTTACATACGAATTCTCCGACAATGAGATCGGCAGATTTGCCAACAAGCTCCGCAGCTCCAAGCAGGAGATGAGCGTCTGCATAAGCGATATATCGGGAATAATGGCTCACATGGCGACCGGAGACTTTACCACCGAGCCGTCGGTCAACTACCCCGGAGAATTCGCGACGATAGAGCAGAACATACTCACCATAGAAAGTGAGCTCGGCTCGACCCTGAGCCGCATGAATATGTCCTCGGACGAAGTGCTTTCCGGCTCCGGACAAATGGCGGAGGGTTCACAGACCCTTGCCGACGGCACCACAAAGCAGGCTGCCGCTATCCAGCAGATCTCCGCGACTATCGCGGACGTCACCTCGAAGGTCGCAGCCACCGCCAAGAACGCCGCTAAAGCAGGCGAGATTTCCCGTCAGACCGAGGAAGAGGTCAACCGTCAGGACAGCTCCATATCCAACATGGTGAACGCGATGACCGAGATCAGCACCACCTCCAAGGAGATAGAAAAGATAATCAAGACGATAGAAGATATTTCGTTCCAGACCAATATCCTCGCCCTCAACGCGGCTGTTGAGGCAGCGCGCGCAGGTGACGCGGGCAAGGGCTTCGCAGTTGTCGCGGACGAGGTCCGCAACCTCGCCAACAAGTCCGCAGAAGCCGCCAAGAGCACCACTTCCCTCATAACCGCCTCCCTCGACGCGGTCGAGAACGGCTCCAGGATCGCCGCCGAGACCGCCGAATCCATGAAGAAGGTCAAGGAAAAGACCGCCGAGACCGGCGAGCTCATCATAATGATCGCCAACGCGTCCGCCGAACAGACCGACGCTATCAGCGAGATCAATAACGGCATCGAGCAGGTCTCCCAGGTCGTTCAGATGAACTCCGCCACAGCCGAGGAAACCGCCGCCTCCTGCGAGGAGCTCTCCGGTCAGTCCAAGCTCCTCAAGGATCAGATCGCCCGCTTCCGCGTAAACGGGTAAGGTGGTGTATGGTCGCTGGTTTTTCGCTTGAATGCGCGCGTCCATGCGCGCTTTTGGCAAAAAACTCAAAGCCTCGTGCTTTGAGCGCTCGAGTGCCTCCGGCGGCAATCTGTCGGAGTCAGCTATGCCTGTCTTTATATGCGCGACAACGTTCGCAGCATCGTGCTGCTGCGCGCCTTTGGACAGGCAATCACGGCTTCGTGCCGTGACCCTCTGTGGCTTTTGCTTC
>CAJOMV010000051.1 GCA_905235805.1 uncultured Ruminiclostridium sp. | reverse complement strand
GTTTCATAGAGCGGATAGATGTCATTGACAAACACACCATCAGGATCACCTTCATCGGTGGGTTCCAGACCAAGAAGGTGCTTGAATGATATAGTTCTCCTTTGGTTTACCCTGCCGAGGTACAAGCTTCGGCGGGGGTTTCTATTGAAAACATTGACTGTTTTATTTTTTGAAAGATGCTTTTGCTGAACAAGTTCCATGTAGCATTAAAAGCAGTTTAATCTCTCAGAGCAAAAAATCTAAAGCGTTCGGCAGAGACAGCGGGGAGCGCCCCGCGGCGAATACCGTCTCGGACTTTGTTCGAGGCGGTATTTTTCTGCCTCGGCTGCATCTCACCGCCGGACAAGCTCGGAACGCATACAACAAGCTGATAAAGAAGCAATACGATCAGCCAATACTCTGAATAAAGATAACACCGTCTTCCCCGTTATGGAGAAAGACGGTGTTTTGTTTTTAAGTATTATCTGTCCATTTGTACCTGCTCAGAACCGCGGAAAAGACAATACATATCAGAACTCCCGCGATACCCATTACAAAGAACAGCATTGCTGCTCCGGAGCCCTTGCCCTCACCGAACAGCGCTGTCAGGAACGAGGAATTGCAGCTGCTCATGAACGGCTCGAACACTTCATCGGTCAATAGACCGCCGAGCAAAAAGCCTATCGGTATCGTAAAGAACTGTAGGGTATTCCTGCATGAATAGACTCTTCCCTGCATCTCGGCGGGGATAGTTGTACGGAAGATAACGTCCATATTCGCATTCATCAATGGTATCATTATCCAGCCGAGAACCGCGCCGATACACCATATCGGCGGCGTATCTCCGAGCGCAAGCAAAAAGTTCTCCGTGCTCATTGATATGAAAAGCGATACACAAATTGCTTTTACCCGATCTTTAGGCGCGGGTATCAGAGTTACCAACACACTGCCGACAAGCGTTGCAATGCCGACACAGGTGTTGACGGCACCGAGAACAGCTTCACCGCCGTTCGTCTTTGAGAGTATCATCGCCGGAAGCGCTGCGTCGTATGCTGAAGCCACAAGGTTTATGCAGGATAAGAAAAGTATCAGCCACAGTATGAGCGGATTGCTTTTAAGCCATTTCAGTCCCGCTTTTGAGGCTGACAAAACGCTCTCTTTCCGGTCATCGGACTCAGGCGGTTCGGGTATTCTGATAAACAGCAGGAGCGAAAGAAACGCAATGCCGAATGTCAGCAGATCCACCGCTATGACCGTATCGATACCCGCAAACGAAAACAGCGCCGTTGCAATTATCGGGGTGAGTATGCCATTAAGCGATCGTGAGAATGAGCGCATACCGCTTGTTTTCTGATAGTGCTCCCTCGGTATCAGCATCGTTGCCGCGACCTCGCTTGCCGGCTGCTGGACCGTGTTCATCAGCCCGTTCACGGCATTGATAATGTACAAATGCCACGGCTGCATGCTGTCGGTCTTTATAAGCAGCAACACAGCGACAGTACCGACTGCGGCGATAAGGTCGCATACGAGCATAGTACGCTTCTTGTTCAGCCGGTCAGTCAGCGAACCCGCGAAAATGCTCATTATGACGTACGGCGCATAAGAGCATATCGACAGCAGCGCCGTTTTAAGCGCCGAGCCGCTGTCAAGATACAGCCACAGCACAAGCGCGTAGCTCGTCATACCGCTGCCGAGAGCGGAAAAAGACTGGGTAGCCCAGAGTAGGATATATGTTTTAAGTTTATTCATTTGACTTTGCTCCTTTGATATTATTTTATCGGGAATGCAAAGTCCGAGGACTTCAGCCGTCAGGCTGTTCCTCCATGCGGCGTCCTCAGACCTTGCATGGAGCTGTATCATTGATGAGCAGCATATCGTGCCTCCTTTTGGATCATGTCAAATCACTGAAGCGGATAGGTTTTGTTCACAGTCTGTGAAAACTCGCTCCAGCGCTTGATCTTTCCTTCTGCTGTCTCAATAAGAATTACACAGTCATAAGATGTTGTTTCGCCGTTTGACGTTCTGTACTCATAGTATGCCTGCACAGCACCGTTTTCACCGCTCTGGACGATTTTCCGTATATCCCACGCGTTTACGTTTCCGTTATCGCTTTTCTGCCTGAACCACTCCATGATCTGACCGATGCCGTTATATGTGGCTCCGGTGATCTCAATATAAACAGCGTCCGCGGTAAAAATATCACCGAGCGCGTTTATATCCTTGTTCTTTGCCGCCTGCAAGTACCTGTCAGCTATATTGTACATAAGTAATACCTCCGTATATTTTTTATCATCAGCCGATGACCTGTGTTCAATAAGTATATCACTTTTTTGTTCATAAGTCAATACATTTTTCCGGGAAAAAAGGCGCGTCAGCGGGCTTTGTTTGATCAAGCCTGTGATAATATCCGCTCTGCGTTCAGAATGTCTGCTTATCCATAAAGTCGTTGATGATCTTCATAAAACCGTCGGTATCGAGCATCATTGCGAGGTGACCGCCCGGGATCTCCCGCAGCACTGTCGGCTCCGGCATCATATTGATAAGCTCGTCCTTTATGTCTGCGGTGAATGTCGCGTCATCGTCCGGCTCGATGATGAGCACACGACCCTTCAGATACTCAAAATCCTGCTTGTGATGTGTTCCGAGATGATTTCGCAGATCGCCGAGCAGGTGTGACATGTGACAGAAATACTCCTTCGTCAGGTCGGGCTTTACCTGCTCAAGCAGTCCCTTTATCGCTTTCTGCGCGCCGGGATTGTCCTTTAAATGCTTCTTGAACGCGAGGTTCATGATCACCGGAAGCAGCGACATCGGGAACTTTTTATAGGTCCTGATATTCTTTTCTTCCTTTTCCTCGCCGAACATTCTCACAAGGCAACTCATACCCTCAAAGCGGATATTGTTAGACATAGACGCGGTCGATGTCAGTATCAGTCCGCGCACGACCTCGGGGTGGCGTTTCGCGATTATCTGCGCGAGCGCTCCGCCGTAAGACTGTCCCCAGAAATAGACATTTTCGGCTTTGAGGTATTTTATCAGCTCCGCGACAGCGTCGGACAGCTTTTCGTTGTCTGTGTAGCCCATAGGATAATTGAAGTTTATCAGGGAATACCGCTCCATAAAGCACTTCGCGAACGCAAAGAAGCCGTCCCCGATCCCCGAACCGCCCGCAAGCATTACAACAGTAGCTTTCACTGCGGGATCCGGGTTTTTGTAATAGCGGTACACAAAGTCGCTGCCGAGAAGCGAGACTGTCTGCTTCGGTGCGACCTTGTTGTATTCCTCGAATTCCTTTTTCATATCGACAGAAGCAAGATCCATAATATTTATCCTCCGTTATAAAATGATTAGCAACAGCTAACTTCATTATAATATCACATTTTTACAGATATGTCAACCTCAGAATGCGTTCCTGCTTTTCGGCAAATATATTGACATTCCGGGCATGATGTGCTATTATATAACAGTTAGCAAGCACTAACAAAATTTGTGTAAATTCAGCGGTACCGTTCTGAACGGAGAAAGCGGATATGAGATTTTTAACATACGGAAATAAAAAAGCTCCGCCCGTCATGCTGATACACGGCATGGCAACGACGGCGGAGATATGCTACGGGAACATTGCGCCGCGGCTTGCGGAGAGATACTTTGTGATACTGGCGGTGCTTGACGGACATGACCCGTGCGGTGATACCGTGTTTTGCTCGCTCGATGATTCCTGCCGTAAGATCGAGAAATATGTCGGTGAGAATTTCGGCGGTCATCTATACGCACTGTCAGGGTTTTCTCTCGGAGGAAGCATAACAGTGGAGCTCCTGCAGCGCGGAAATATCACAGCAGACAAAGTGCATCTTGACGCGGCATTTTGTGTAAAGCTCGGCGCCCTCGCCCCATTTTACACAGCCCTGTTTGTTCACGGCATACGGTATATGCAGTCGGGGCGCACTGTCCCTGACCGCATTGCCGACAGTGTTTTCGGCAAGGGCAACAACAGCGTTGCGGAGATGCTGTTTACCGGTGTGAAAAGCGAAACGATACGAAACTGCTGCCGTGATGTGTATGACTTCGAGGTGCGCAGTGAGCTGCGGAACACAAGCGCCGATATAATGTTCTGGCTCGGCGGGAATGAACCATACCCGCTGAAGAGCGTGAAGCTGCTGCACCGGTATCTGCCGGACATAAAGGTGAGAATGTTCAGAGGAATGGGGCACGGTCAGCTGATACACGAGCACCCGGCATTTTACCTGAAGGCGCTGATGAAATACCTGTCGGAATGATCCGAACAGCGCGGAACGCCTCTCTTTACTCCCTGTTTTCCTTCAGGCACTCGACCATATCGACCTTATGTAGCTTTCTTCCCGCAAGCAGCAGCGACAGCGCATACGACGCCGTCACGATAAGCAGGCTTACCAGAAACGCGGTCGGGGTAAGCACCATGGTCATGATCATTCCGTTCGATTCAGCGCTCGCGGCGGCGATAGCCTTTGCAAGCCCTATCCCCAGCGGCACTCCGAGAAGAAATCCCACAGGCACGATAAGGTGGTTCGAGGTCAGCGCGAGCCGCCGTATCTCGCCCCCGCGCCAGCCGAGCACTTCAAGCATCGATATGCTCCGGCGGTTCTCCTCAATGAGCATTCCCGCCAGCATAACCGAAACAAGCAGACATATCATCATACCGATGACCTTGACGATATTCAGCACCACCTTCGCGGCGCGGAACGTGTTTTCCACGCTCTTCCTGTAATCGTCGAGAGACGCGCTCTTTATGAGCAGCTCGTCCGGTATCTCGAGCGGCGTATAGCTGATGATGTTGTTGAACTCGTTTTCGCTTCTGCCGAGGATATCCGCCGCATTTTTCTTATTCGTTATCACAAGCGACAGGATATCGTTCTTCACGATGTCGCTTATCGTTACAGTCGTTCTTTCCATTGAAACAAGGTTGTAGAAGGTGAAGCTGTCCCCCGCCCGAATGCCGAATATCTGCGCCGCCGCGGTGGTCATGTAATATCCGCTGTAATCGGGCTCCGCGCCGGAAAGCGTCTCCATGTCCGTTATCTCACAGTCATCGTCGCAGCCGATAAGGTTGAACAAACTGTCTCTCCCCTCGACCCCGAAGCTCACATCAAGTATCGCGTAGTCGCCGTAGGGATTTTCACTCTGGAAATCCTTGAAGCCGTACTCATATTTTCCGCCCATCATAGCCTTCGGGACCTTGTTGTCGAGCACGTCATCGTACGCGTTCTGATACACTCCCGCCATTATCACAGCCATTGCCGCGACCGCGATGCCCACAAGAAGCGTGAGGCTTCGCGCTATATTCGAGGCTATCGCGCGGATATTGTACAGCAGGGTGAGCTTCATATCGCTGCCCATGAGCAGGTGTGAGATCCTGCTTTTTTTCGTGCCTTTCAGGAGGGGTACAACATCACTTCCCAGCGTGCGCGAAAGCACGATAAACGCAGTCAGCGAGTACGCGGCAAGCGGTATCAGAAGCGCCAGCGCGAGTATAGCGAACGGCATTTTCACAGTGTATTCTATATGCTCCGCAAAGCTGAAAAAGTAGAAGCAGAACAGCCTTGAAAAAGGAAACGCCAGCGCAAGCCCGAGGGTATCGCCGGCTATCGCGGGAATGAGTGCGTAGGTCATGTAATACCGTGTCAGCTCACTTTTGCGATAGCCGAGAGCCATGAGCGTGCCTATGGTCTTACCCTCGCGTTTCACCGTGCGGCTCAGCACCATTGCGATTACGATGACCGCCACCAGCATTATCATCGGGCTGTAAACTGAAAATTCCGCTTCAAGTTCCTTTCCGCTCCCGGTCATCATGGTTATCCTCGGGTTCGATACGCTGGTTATGTATTGCAGCGTCCCGTAATTATTGTACACGAACGCGCGGAAGTCATTTTCTCGGCTCTCGTCGAGGTATTTCACGGAATAGAAGGACGAAAATCCGCCGATGTTCTCCGCGGCTTTTTTCGTTATGACAGCAATTCCGAAATTGCTGCTGTCGGGGAAGTTGTCGGTCAGCTCGGCGTACATTGCCGAGTAGTCCGGCTTATTGCAAAGTCCGCTTACCGTGAAGGTCTGCCCGAACAGCTCCACGCTGTCGCCGATGCCGATGCTATGGGCTTTCGCGAAATCATAGGTGAGCAGGATATCTGTGTCTGCCCGCAGCCCGGAGCCTTCGAGCATGATGCTCTTATCAAGCTTTTCGGTGTCCGCGAAAACGCGGAGAGTGCTGCCGGAAAGCTCTGTGTTCCTGAACCTCTGCTCCTCGAGGATAACGCCAAAATCCTCTTCGAGTTTCCTGATATCTGTCTCGCTTATTGACGACGACGCGGTGAAATTACCGTCCTCGATGACCGAGCTTTCGAACACGTCTGCGTATGTATCCGCGATAGTCATGCTGACTGAAAACGCGCCTACCCACATCATCACAGTCAGCGCGGTAAGAAGCGAAGCTGTGATATAGAACGACAGATTTTTTGGAATGCTGCGCAGTATCTTTTTTCGGAGCGTCATATCGCAAGCTCCTTTACGTCCTTTTTCACATTTTCTTCGTTTGCGGTTATCCTTCCGTCGTGTATGCGTATCACTCTGTCCGCCATGCCGGAAATGGCTTCGTTGTGCGTGATTATGACGATAGTGGTATGGTATTTGCGGTTCACCTTCTGCAGCAGCTCGAGCACGTCACGGGACGATCTTGAATCAAGCGCGCCCGTCGGCTCATCGCACAGCAGAATGGAGGGATTTTTCACCAGCGCCCTTGCTATCGCGCATCTCTGCTGCTGTCCGCCGGAGAGCTCGGGAGGAAAGTGCGTTTTATGCTTTTCCAGCCCGAGCTCGCTTAGCAGTTCGTCAACGTCGAGCGGCTGCTCTGCGATTTCCGCCGCTACTCTGACATTCTCTCTTACTGTCAGCTCATCTATCAGATTGTAGGTCTGGAATACTATCCCTACCTTGCCGCGGCGGTACTCACCGAGCTGCTTTTTGCTGTACGATGTCAGCTCGCAGCCGTCCACCGTGACAGTCCCCTCGTCCGCAGGATCGAGCCCGCCCAGCAGATTGAGCAGAGTGCTTTTGCCGGAGCCGGAGGGACCGAGTATCACGCATATCTCACCCTTTTCAAGCTCCAGCGAAGCGTGGTCGAGTGCGAATATCGTGTTTTCGCCGGTGCCGTATTTCCTGACTGCGTTCTCAACTTTTATGTACATCTTCTGTCTCCTGTCAGTCCGCTTCAGGAGCGGTCATTTTCTCGCAACGCAGTGCAGTCTGAAAAACCCCCGTTTTTCACCGGACTCAAGAGTAAGTCCCGCTTTGCGGCAAAGCGCCCTCACTTCCTCGACTCCGTACACATGCACATCTCCGTGTCCTGTCATATTTACGACAGGAAGCTCCACATGATTAAAGAACCAGAGAACGGGAGCGGTCTTTGCGGTCATATCCCGCAGTATCAGCCTTCCGCCGGGACGGAGAACGCGATGCACACTGTTGAAGAAATCCTGCACATTGGGGTAGTGATGAAAGCTCTGGCAGCAGATAACGACATCAAAGGAATTGTCGGCGAAGGGAAGCTTTTCACAGTCCCCGACTACCAGCTCGACGCCCTCCATATTCTTTGACTTTGCGACCTCGATCATTTCGGGAGTGAGGTCAATGCCCGTGTAGTGCTTTTCCGGATATTTTTCGTGCAGAAGTGTCAGCATCGGAGCCGGTCCGCAGCCGCAGTCGAGAAGGTCTGTGAAAGGCTCCTTCTCAAGCTCCGCAAGCACATCGGGATAATCCTTTCTGCACATTTTGTATACACCGCCCTTGTCGGTCTCATAGACCTTTGCGGCTTTTGCGAACTCATTTAATGATAGCTGCTTGTATTCTTTGTCTGTCATTTTTTCTCCCTCTTTCAATAAAAATATGCACACAGTCAGCTGACACTGACAATATTGCGGCGCACAGCAAATAAAATAATTATCTGTTATTCAGCAACGCACTTTTCAAATTCCTCGAACCATTTCTCCGGGTAGAAGAACAGCAGCTCCTCATGACCGCAGTTATGTTCCCTGATGTCGGGAGTGGCGAAGTGCTTCAGATAGCGCTCGCGGTATTTCTCGCCCATTTGCAGCGCGTAGAAGATGTGGATCGTCGTATTGTCGGCTGTAATATGCTCGCCGAGGGGCGTTACAAGGTCGGAATAAAACTGGTTTTTCATGCTTTTCTTGGAAACAGCCTGCGCGGCCCTGAACATTCCGTTCGTCATCTGAAGGTACTTTTCCGTGGCTTCATCGCCCATTTTCCTGCGGGTCATATTCTCCGCCCATTTCGGCATTGAGCCCTTCCGCACCATTCCGTAGAACACCTTGCCGACGACAGCGGTCTGCAGTCTCGCGGACAGCTTCCCGCTTTGGTCGAGGTCGGAGCTGCCGATGAACGCGTGGCGGATATGCACCTTCCCGCGCTGAACGAGCAGTCCCACGAAGCTGCCGCCGAGCGACGAGCCGTACACTGCGAACAGCTCTCCCCCGCAGCATTCGGTGATGTATCTTTCTATCTTCCGGCATATATCCGTCATGTCCGTGAAGTCGCCTTCACTGCCGTCAAAGCCGTCATAGTCCACGCCTATCACCCTGTACTTTTCCGCGAGCATCGGTACGACCTTATCAAAATTGAATTTCGCTGTGCAGCAGGTCCCCGGCAGCAGCATGACCGTTTTTTCGTTTTCCTCTCCTGTGATCGTGTATTTCATTTTCAGCTCCTGTTTCTTTTTATGCGACGTTAGTTGTCGCTAACTGCAATTATATCACATTGCTTTTAAATTGTCAATATCGTTATCAAAAAAAGCCGTCCTTTCCGCGTGATGTTTCAACAGCTTCGCACGCTGTTGAAGGTAAGCCGCGGAGGGTAATTTTGGGTACAAAAATAACGCGTACCCGAAAGCACGCGTTGTAGTTATTGAATTTAGGCATAAAAACAGCGCATACCCGGAGGCGTGCGCTGAGATGATATAAATTATGCGGATTCAGATTGTGAACCGTTTGAGGTGTTTTTTATCGCTTTTTCGACATCGGATTTTGACGGAAGGAAATTCTTTATTAAATCTGAAAGTCTATCATCATTCCCCTGATATCTCTCAATACCAAGGACGTCAAGTGCAGCAATGGCATAATCACAGACCTTAAAACCCATAGCACTTTCTTCGTCGGATTTAAGTTCCCTAATACGTTCAATCACTTTTTCATCATTGATTTCATGATAAGCAGCCCAAAGCAATCCGTCAAGTCGAAGGCATTTATTCTCGGAATTAAGTCCACGCACAATTTCGCTACGATTGCCAAGCATCATCATACGAATTTCATCTATTCTGTTATTCTTCATAGAAAATCGCCTTCCTTTCTCTTTCAAGAAGTGATTCAAGCCGTTCAACCATATCTGCGCGCCCCATTGACTTAGCTATCTCTATTTCTACATTATAAGCTCTGACTTCCCAATTATAATGTTCCTCCGGATCAAAAGATAAGATATATCTGCCATTCCAGCCACTTTCATAATCATCAAAAGCATGCTGTTTTTCATGAAGACATGCTGAAAGGCTTGATTCTCTCGCAAGTTTTACCTGACCTGGTTCTCCATTGGAAAACCTATTGCAAGGCTGATAGCCGATAGATTCATTATCATCTGAAAAAACGGTTTCAACTCCTATTGTTCTCAAATCCTCAATTATAGCATTAAGTTCTTCTGGATTGTTTTCAATCGCTGATCCCATTACTTCACGCATAGGATCATCATAAGTATGAAAAACACTTGTCAACATATCATTTTCCGTCGTTTCTTCATTTCCTACTTCTATTATACCACGATTATCAGAATTGTCAACACTCTCGGCAGAATTTTCCGCCGCCCCCGCTCCGCTGTCATCTCATCGAGCTTTCCTTCCGGCTCCCTGACAAAAGTCACATCAGGCATACGGTCAATCGTAAGCCGTTTTTATTTGCGCCTCCCGACAGCTTGACGAAAACGGAGATCTGTGCTATAATATCAGCAGTTAGTGAGCGCTAATCGCACGGAAAGGAAGATAAAAATGACAACATACAACGACATAGGGATCGAGAGCACACTCGACTGGGCAAGGATAAGAAAGCTGATGATAATAGGAATTTTCGGCGCTGTGATGACGTTTATCGGCGATTTTATCCTCGGCTTCAGAACAGGCGACGAGAGCCTGTCGGGTCTGGAGCAGAAGCTCTCATCATATTTATCGCTTGAGGACGGGCAGATATTCCTGTCCGCTGTCCTCGGATTTATCGGTATACCGTTGGAGGGGCTCTGCTATTTCTCGATATACCGGCTCATCGCGCCGTACTCGATGAAGCACGCGCACCTTTACCGCGCCGGTATCTTCGGGTATCTGATGTTCGGCGGCTGCGGGGTACATGTACCGTGCCTCGCCTGTGTGTTCTTCTATAAATACATGAACGCGGCACGCCCGGAGACTGCTTTTGACGACAGCATAAAATTCGGGCTGTACTTCCTGCTGCCGGGAACGGTGATGCTGCTGATATTCTTTGTCATTCAAAGCATAGCGCAGATCTCCGCGTTTGCGAAAAGGCTCACGCCGTACCCGAAGTGGTGCTGGATATTCTGTATGCCGGTGGGAATGGCTGTGACGATGCTGCTGAAATTTGCGGGAAACAACGCGCTGGCGAGTGCGCTTACAGCCGCGTGGATAAGCATAGGCAATCTGTGGATGTTCGGAGGCTTGCTGGTGATGATGAAAAGAGCGGAAAAAACTTGACAATTTCCGGTAAGCGGTGTATAATTAATGCGGTTAGATATACCTAACAGAAAGGAAGAAATTATTATGAGCGTATTGAAAAACATTTGTCTGCTTACGGGCGGATTTCTTATCGGTACGGCAGGAGTGAAGATACTCGGCTCAAAGGACGCGAGAAAGGTGTACGCCCACACCGCGGCGGCAGTGCTCCGCGCGAAGGACTGCGTGATGACGAAGGCTGACGAGATACGCGAGGGCTGCGGGGACATTCTTGCGGAGGCGCGCGACATCAACGAGAAGAAGGCAGCGGAATGTGAGTGCTGCGAAACGATAGAGGACGCGAGCGGGACCGCAGAGGAGACGACCGGGGAATGAGGTGCCGTATCCTGCACGAATCCCGCGGACGAATGAGGGTACATACCGAGGGCGGCAGAATGTCGCTGAAGCAGGCGGACATTCTCGAATACTACCTGCGCTCGAAGCCCTTCGTCCGCGATGTGAAGGTGTACGACCGCACCGGCGACGCCGTGATATTCTTTTCCGGAGAGAGGAGCGAGGTGGTGACCGCGCTGTCGCTTTTTTCGTACCGCGACGAAAAGGCTGCCGCGCTTGTCCCGGAGCATACAGGCAGAGAGCTTGACCGTCAGTTCGAGGACAAGCTCATTTTCCTGCTTGCGAAGAAGGCGTTCTCACGGCTGTTCCTGCCGGAGCCGGTACGGTTCGTCATAGCAGCCGCGAAGTCGCTGAAATATGTCGGGGAGGCTCTGAAATGTATCGCGAAAAGGCAGATACGCGTGGAGCTGCTCGATGCCACCGCGATAGTCGTCTCACTGCTCCGGGGCGACAGAAAGACCGCCGCATCGGTGATGTTCCTGCTCACCCTCGGCGACCTGCTGGAGGAGTGGACGCACAAGAAGTCTGTGGACGACCTTGCGCGGACAATGTCCCTCGGAGTCGACAGGGTCTGGCTGATAAAGGAGGGCACCGAGGTACTCGTACCGATAGACGAGGTAAGCGAGGGCAGTGAGATATCGGTGCGCACAGGTGGCATGATACCGCTGGACGGCACCGTGATGTCGGGTGAAGCCGAGGTCAATCAGTCCTCCATGACCGGCGAAGCGATGCCGGTACATAAAAAGGAGGGCAGCTACGTCTACGCGGGAACGGTAGTCGAGGACGGCAGTATCACGATACGCGTCGACAAGACCACCGGCAGCGGCAAATACGACCGTATAGTGAAGATGATAGAGGAGTCGGAGAAGCTGAAATCCGGTGCCGAGAGCAAGGCTGCGCGTATCGCCGACAGGCTCGTTCCGTACAGCCTCGGCGGCACTCTGCTGACATATCTGCTCACCCGCAATACCACAAAGGCGCTGTCTATACTTATGGTGGATTTCTCCTGCGCGCTCAAGCTGGCAATGCCCATTTCCGTGATATCGGCAATGCGCGAAGCCGGCTCCCGCGGCATCACCGTCAAGGGCGGGAAATTCCTCGAAGCCGTAGCGGAGGCTGACACCATAGTATTCGACAAAACAGGCACCCTCACCCACGCGGAGCCGAGAGTCGCAAAGACAGTGACCTTCGGCGGCAGGGACGAGAGTGAGATGCTGCGGCTCGCGGCGTGCCTTGAGGAGCACTACCCGCACTCGATAGCGAACGCGGTGGTGAATGAGGCAGCAAGGCGCGGGCTAACGCACGAGGAGCGCCACTCGGCTGTGCAGTACGTTGTCGCTCACGGCATTTCCAGCGCGGTCGGCGGCGAGAAGGTCATCATCGGCAGCTACCATTTCGTGTTCGAGGACGAGGGAGCTTATGTGCCGCTGGGAGACGAGGAGAAGCTGTTCACGCTGCCGCCGGAATATTCCCACCTCTATCTCGCGGTAGGAGGAGCTCTCGCGGCGGTGATATGTATCGAGGATCCGCTCCGAGATGAAGCGGCGGATGTTGTCGCCGCGCTGAAGGAGCTCGGTATCTCGCGCACCGTGATGATGACCGGAGACAGCAAGCGCACGGCAGAGGCGGTAGCCGCCGCTGTGGGTATCGACGAATATTTCAGTGAGGTGCTGCCCGAGGACAAGGCGGAGTTTATCCGCCGCGAGCATGAAGCCGGCAGAAAGGTGATAATGATAGGCGACGGGGTGAACGACTCCCCTGCCCTGTCCGAAGCCGACGCGGGCATAGCGATAAGCACAGGCGCCGCCATAGCCCGGGAGATAGCGGACATCACCATTTCCGCCGACGACCTGTACAGCCTGCTGACACTGCGTGAGATAAGTACCGCGCTCATGGGACGCATACGCTTCAACTACCGCACGATAATCGGCTTCAATCTCGGGCTCATCATTCTCGGAGTCGCCGGGATACTGCCGCCCGCGACCTCGGCGCTCCTGCACAATTCATCGACCGTTGCGATAGGGCTGGCGAGTATGCGCAATTATCTGCCGCAGTCATGACGCGTTAAGCTTGTGAAGAAATTAAGGAACAGATATCATGATAAAGCTTGAAAACATACTCCCCGCAGATATAGAGCGCCGCAGCATGGAAATCATCGAGAGCGAGATAGGCGATATGTCCGCGTTCTCGGAGCATGAAGGGCTGATAGTCAAGCGCTGTGTGCATACCACTGCGGACTTTGACTACAAGAAAAACCTCCGCTTTTCGGAGAATGCCGCGGAGCTGGGCATCGACGCGCTGAAAAGCGGCGCCGTCATAGTCACCGATACGCAGATGGCGTTCTCGGGCATAAGCAAGCCCGCCTGCAAGACGCTGGGCTGCGAGGTCCGGTGCTTCATGTCCGACCCCGATGTGGCGGAGAAGGCAAAGCATCTCGGTGTCACCCGGGCTGCGGTATCAGTTGACAAGGCTGTGCAGCTGTTCGGGGACAGGCGGCTGATATTCGCGGTCGGCAATGCTCCCACCGCGCTGATACGGCTGTACGAGCACATCACGGAGCACGGCTTCCGTCCTGCCCTGATAATAGGCGTACCCGTGGGGTTCGTGAATGTCGTCGAGGCAAAGGAGCTGATAATGAGCACGGACGTTCCGTACATAGCCGCGGCAGGCAGAAAAGGCGGCAGCAATGTTGCCGCCGCCATAGTCAACGCTATGCTCTACACCCTGTATCAGCGCTGACCGAGTATCCGGTATATCAGCTCCATATCGAGGCTTTCCCGCACACCGTCCGCGAGGATATCGAACTGCCGCTCCTTGTACGCGCGGCGGTCGATTGCGGTGCCGTCAAAGCGCAGCCCCTTCCGCTCGTACAGCGTTTTTACCACCGCGTGGGAGACCTGCGGCTCGTCGAAGAGCCCGTGGATATAGCAGCCGTACACGTTCCCGGAGAATGTCCCGCCGCAGTCGAGCAGCGGTTTTCCGTGCGCGGCAGTCTCCCCCATGTGTATCTCATACCCGCTGAACGGCAGTCCCGACAGCGCGGAGAACACCCCGCCTACCTCGGCAAAGCTGCCGAAGGTCTGCGCCCGGTGCTTCTCCGCCGCGAACACGGTCTCGCAGTCCAGCAGACCCATACCCTCAATATCACCGCCGCCCTCGGAGCTTCCGGGGTCGGCTGTTTTTTTGCCAAGTATCTGATAACCGCCGCATATCCCGAACACCGGGACTCCCATTCCCGCAGCTCTCTTTACCGCGGTCTCAAGCCCGCTCTCCCGCAGCCAGCGCGTATCGGCTATGGTGCTTTTCGTGCCGGGAAGCACTATCATATCCGGCTCGCCGAGCTCCGCGCATTTCGTCACATACCGCACCGAAACGCCGTCGTATTGCAGGAATACATCGAAGTCGGTGTAGTTGGAGATATGAGGGAGGCGGATAACGGCAATGTCGATGATGCCGGACTTTTCGCGGCTCCCGAGCTTGTCGGAAAGGCTGTCCTCGTCCTCGATGTCACACCTTATGTACGGCACGACCCCCGCCACGGGAACTCCTCCCCGCTGTTCGAGAATGTCGGCACCGCTTCGGAATATCGCTTTGTCGCCGCGGAATTTGTTGACTATCAAGCCCTTTATACGTTCCCGCTCGTCCGGCTCGATGAGCATCAGCGTCCCGAGAAGCTGCGCGAATATCCCACCTCGGTCGATATCCCCCACCAGCAGCACGGGAGCGTCCACAAGCCTCGCAAGCCCCATGTTCACGATATCGTCGGCTTTCAGGTTCAGCTCCGCGGCACTTCCCGCGCCCTCGATAACGATGATGTCGTGCTGTCCCGCAAGTTTGCCGTAAGCCGCGAGAATGTCGGGTATCAGCTCCTTCTTGTGCCTGAAATACTCGGCGGCGCGCATATTCCCGCGCACCCTCCCGTTCACGATGACCTGCGAGCCCACATCGGTCGTGGGCTTGAGCAATATCGGGTTCATAAGCACCGACGGCTCCAGTCCCGCAGCCTCCGCCTGCATTGCCTGCGCGCGCCCTATCTCGAGACCGTCACGGGTGATGTAGGAGTTGAGAGCCATGTTCTGCGACTTGAACGGCGCGGCGGAATATCCGTCCTGCCGGAATATGCGGCAGAGCGCCGCCGTCAGCAGGCTCTTTCCGACGTTCGACATCGTGCCCTGAAGCATTATGCTTTTTGCCATTTCATCACCTTTTCTATCGCTCCGACAAGCTTCTCATTCTCCTCGCGCAGACGCACCGCGATACGGAAATATCCGTCCCCGAGTCCGCTGTAATTCCCACAGCTTCGGATCAGTATCCCCTCATTCAGAAGCAGTTCATCAAGCGGAAGTCCACACCTGAACAGAATGAAATCCGCGTCTGAGGGATATACCTTGAAGCCGTATTTTTCAAGCATTTCCGAAAGATACGCCCTTTCCGCCGGAATGAGCTTCCTCGCACGCCCGACATACTCTCTCTCTCCGAGCGCGGCAATACCGGCAGCCTGCGCGGGAGCCGAAACGCTCCAGAACTGCCCGGAGCGGCGCACCCTTTCCGCGAGCTCAGCGCTGCCGAAAAGCGCGTATCCCAGCCGCAGACCCGCCATAGCGTAGGTCTTGGTGAACGCCTTCAGTATAACGACATTCCCGTTCATGAATTTCCCCGCGCTCCCTTGAGAACCGAATTCTGTCAGCTCTAAAAAGCACTCGTCACAGACAAAGACAATGCCCTTGTCCCTGCACACCCCGCACAAGATCCGCGTCAGATGCCCGTCGATGAGCCGTCCCGTGGGGTTATTCGGGCTGCACAGAATGAGTATATCGGTATCGTCCGTCAGCCTTTGCAGTATGCTCTCGTCAAGCGCAAAGTCTGCGCTTTCCTCAAGCCTGTGCTCTGTTATCTTACAGCCGACCTCCGAAAGAGCCTTCGCGTACTCCGAGAATGTGGGTACCGCAACGACCGCTCTTTTCGGCTCCAGCGCGTGTATAATACGGTATATCAGGTCGTCAGCGCCATTCCCGCAGACGATGTTTCCGGCACTCACGTTCTCATGCTCCGACAGCCTTCCGGTCAGCTCCCGGCAGTATGGGTCGGGATATTTATCGCTTTCCGGAACGGCGGCACAAGCCGCTTTTATAACGCTCTCCGGCATACCGAAGGGGTTCAGGTTCGCGGAAAAATCGTACAGTATATCCCGCCCGTAAATGTCCCCGCCATGCTCGTGATTCATGCGAATATTCCTCCGTAAATGACCGCGCGCAGCGCTGTGGACAGCAGGAGCACCATAACGGAAGCAGCGTACATCAGCCTGTTCGCGCGGCGGATATCCTCGTTTTCTATCGGACGTTTATCGTCGCCGATGTACTCCTTCCTGTGAAGCTCACCGAAGTACCAAGCGTCCCCCGCGAGCCGCACGTCAAGCGCTCCCGCGCACACCGACTCTGTCTGCGCGGAGTTGGGGCTCGAGTGCTTTCGTCTGTCGCGCCGCCATATTTTCCACGCGTTTTTTCCGTCGTACCCGAGCAGGAATGCCGCCGATATCATCACAAGTGCTGTCAGCCTCGACGGTATCAGGTTCAGCACATCGTCGAGCCTTGCGGCGAATTTTCCTATCCGTCCGTATCTCTCATTTCTGTAGCCTATCATCGAATCCATAGTGTTTGCCGCCTTGTAAAAAACGCCGCCCGCCGCTCCGAACAGAGCCATATAAATTATCGGAGCTGTCACGCCGTCGGAGGTGTTCTCCGCCACTGTCTCCACCGCCGCGCGAATGATACCGTTCCCGTCGAGTACGGCGGTATCGCGCCCTACTATCATGGAGACGGCTTTGCGGGCTTTTTCGGTGTCGTTCTCCGCCATGGCGCGGTACACCTTCATACTCTCGTCCCGCAGGCTTTTCGCGGCTGTCATGTAACAGCATATCACACCTTCGGCTGCAACTCCCAGCCACAGGTTTACGGAATAGCACAAAAGCAGCAGCAGAAACGCCGTTCCCGCAGAAAACAGCAGAACGGTGACAGCAAGGAAAACACCGCCCGCCGTAAGATTTTTGAAGCGCGCGCGGACAAACCCTTCAAGCGCGGATATGAGCCGCCCGATTAGCCGTATCGGGTGCGGCAGGCGGTATGGGTCGCCGATGAGGGCATCGAGCAGAAACCCGATGATCAGCGGCAATGCGGGTATAAGATATCTCATGTTTTGTCCTTGAAATCCATGCACGCCGAGACGAAGCTTTCGGCAATATTTGTGTCGGCGTAAAAGTACAGATGCGGAAATCCCGCGTACAGGCTCGTGTTTGTGTGAGCGCAGTCCCACGTTCTGCCGTCGTTTTTTTGCGCGGTCATGCCGCTGCCGCAGGCAGTGCTGTCGAAGCAGTGGAACTCATGGGCGGGGAATTTCTCACCCGCCGCGCACAGCAGGCTGTCACGCTTCGCGGTCAGCGTGACGTATCCGAAGCGCTGTAATTTCTCTGTCCGGTAGGCTTTTCCGTGTATCACTCCCGCACCGGGAAACTCGTTCCCTTCCATGTCGGTGAAGGTGTCGTGCAGATACATGAACCCTCCGCATTCCGCTATCGTCGGCAGTCCGGCGTTTATCCTCCCGCGGATATCCGCGGTCATTTCCGCGTTTGCGGAAAGCCGCTGCGCATACAGCTCCGGGTAGCCTCCCGGAAGTATCAGCCCGTCCGCTTCATCGGGAACACGGCTGTCGGCAAGCGGAGAGAAATACCGTATCTCGCAGCCCAGCAGTTTCAGCAGGTCGATGTTGTCCTCGTAGATAAAGCAGAACGCTCTGTCCCTCGCGACCGCGATGACAGGCGGCTTTCCGCAGGTCACCGCGTTTATCGCGGGGGCGGTGCGGGCGGGGCATTCCCGCTCCGACAGCCGCATTATCCCGTCAAGGTCGATGTGCTGCTCCGCAAGCTCCCCGAGCGCTTTCAGCCGCTCTTTTATATCGGGGATCTCCTCCGCCGTCACAAGCCCGAGGTGGCGGCTTTCTATCGTGATACCGGTCTTTGGCAGACAACCGCAATACACAGCTCCCAGTTCCTCACAAAGCCTCTTCGCAAGCGGCACAAGCTTTCCCGGCAGTCTGTTGAAGATGAACCCGGCAATGCCCGAGGGCTTCCGGTATCCGAGAAATCCCTTCATCACCGCGCCTATGGACTCACTCATTCCCTTGCAGTCGAGCACGATGACGGCGGGGGTATCGGTGATCTGTGAAAGCGAATAAGCGCTGCCGCGTCCGTCTGCCCCGTCGTAATATCCCATAACGCCCTCGATGACGGCGATATCGCTGTTTTTCGAGTTCTCGCACAGCAGATATCTCAGTGTGTCGTCGCCGCAGAAAAAGCTGTCGAGATTGCGGGAAGGAACGCCTATCACCTCACGGTGGAACATGGGATCGATGTAATCTGGACCGCACTTGAAGGCGCTGACGCTTGCGCCCCGTGCCTTCAGCGCCGCGAGAACAGCGCAGGTGACGGTGGTCTTTCCGCAGCCGCTGCGCGTTCCCGCGATGATGACCCGCTTCATTTCGCACCGCCTTCAATGATGAACACGGGATCCTGCGGGTCGGGCATGGTGTGTGTGCCGAGCACACGCGAGCGCACCGCGGATATCTGCGTGACCTCCGGGGAAAATCCCCTATCCCGCAGTGCCGTTACCGCCTCGTGGAGCGTTTCCAGCGACACCGCCGTTATCACGGTCCTGGGGGAATTTCCCTCCGCGAATGCCGCGTCAAGTATCTCCGCAATATGTCCGTTCGCACCGCCGATGAACAGCCTGTCGGGTCCCGGGAGCTCCGCAAGCGCTCCGGGAGCATTCCCGCGGTACACCCGTATGTTGTCGCACCCGAATTTCCTCGCGTTACGCTCTGTGAGCGCAGCCGCCTGTTCGTTCTTATCCACGGCAAAAACAGTCCCGTCACTTGCCGCCAGCGCGCATTCCACGCTCACCGAGCCCGTCCCGCAGCCCACGTCCCAGACGGTGTCATTTTCACAGACTCCGAGCTTTGCCGCGATAATGGCGCGTATCTCCGCTTTCGTCATCGGCACCTCGCCGCGCAGGAACTCGCCGTCGGGAATGCCGTAGCGCACCCGTGCCTCGGGCGATGGATTTTCGGTGATGACCGCGCAGAGCGGGTCGCACCTCACCTCCGAGAGCTCCTTCGCCGTGCCGCCGATGATGCGCTCATCGGGGTACGCGAGCCGCGCTCCGATATGCACGGTGATATCCTCCATGCCGTACTCGCAGAGCCTTCCGCAGATATCCGCGGGAGTTATATCGCCGCCGAGCAGGAAGAAGCACAGCGCATTCCCGCGGACGTTTCGCGCAATGCCCGCGTCGGCTCCGTGAAGGCTGACGAGCTTCATATCCTGCCACGGCAGACCGAGCCTTGCGCAGAGATACACAGGCGCGGAGATCCCCGCGATCACCTCGGTATCATACTCCGCGAGCCGCTTCACAAGCGCCTGCGCGCCGCTGAAAAATCCGCAGTCCCCCGACATTAAAACCGCCGCGGTGCGAAACCTCCCGCGGGAGATGTACTCGCATATCCCGTCGGTCCTCCAGCACTCGAAAACAGGCTTCCCGAGCGCCGCGAACGGCTCTGTCACGCGCTTTGCGCCGATAAGCACGTCAGCACTCTCTATGGCTTTTCCTGCCTCGGCGGTAAGCGTTTTGACGCCGTCCATGCCGATGCCGACAATGTATATTTTCATAAGCCTTCACCCAGTAATTTCGTCAGTTCATCGAACCTATATCCGCTGTCAGCGGGACGTTTTATCGTTACGGTCTCTATCCCGCATTCCTTCGCCGCGGTTATCTTTTCGGGATAACCGCCCTTTAAGCCGCACTCCTTCGTGACGAGTATCTCAGCCCCGCTTTTCCGTATGTGTCCGATGTTTGCGGCGACCGAATACGGCGGTGTTTCCGCAATGATATGAGACGGGTCGAAGCCGTATCTGTCGCACATATCGGCAATGCCGACCGTAGGCAGCACCCTGAACCACACTCTTTTTTTGCGGTCATTGATATGTGTGAAAACAGAAAGCTCCTTGCTGCCGAGGGTGCTTAAAATCGTCCTGTCGGTAGAGTTCAGGACCGTGATCAGCTCATCGAAGCTGTCAACGCATATCCCCGTAAGCTCACATTCCTCGCGTATCAGACGGTAATATCGGCTTTTCGTGCGGCAGCACGCGTCACGGATATTCGCGGTCGCCTCTGCCGCATAGGGGTGAGTCGCGTCAATCACAGCAGCGTAATTTCCGGCATTTATAAGCGTTATCATCTCCGCGCTGTCGAGCCTTCCGGTGAACACATTGAGCATTTCACCGCTTCCGAGCAGCCGCGCACCGTAGTCGGTGGTCACGGAAACATCGGCGGCAATGCCGTTGGCCGCGCACCACTCCGCAAGCTCCCGCCCCTCGGTGGTGCCGCCGAATATCAGTATTTTTTTCATAGCTTATATCCCCTCGGCGTGACCAGCCTCCCGCCGATGACGCGGGTGGCGGAGCTGCCGACAAATACGGTTGTGAACATATCGACAACAGCGTCCTTCAGCTCCCCGAGAGTCAGGATACCGCAGCTCTCGCCCTCACGCCCGATGTTCACCGCGATCCCGCACGGAGTATCGGGGGAACGGTGCCGCAGTATGATATCGCAGGCATTGCGGAGCTCGTCGGTGCGCTTCTTCGACATGGGATTGTACAGGACTATCGCGAAGTCCCCCATAGCCGCACCCTCAAGCCGCTTCTCGATGACCTCCCGGGGTGTCAGCAGGTCTGACAGGCTTATCACCGCGAAATCGTTCGTCAGCGGCGACCCGAGAAGCGCCGCGCCCGACATCGCCGCGGTAACTCCTGGTATCACCTTTATCCTTATGCCCGGATAGCTCTCCGACAGCTCATACGCGAGGGACGCCATTCCGTAGACCCCCGCGTCTCCGCTGCACACAAGGGCGACCTCAAGCCCGCAAGCCGCCTGCTCCAGCGCGAATATGACCCGCTCCTTCTCCTGCCGCATACCGGTGGAGAAGTACTCCTTTTCAGGGAAATGCGGGCGCAGAAGCCCGGTGTACACCGAGTAGCCGACTATAAGCGAGCTGTGTTCTATCGCGCTCACCGCCTCGCCCGTCATTCCCGCGGGGCTGCCCGCGCCTGTCCCGACTATGTAAAGCATTATGCGCCGTTCCTTTCAAATCCGATATAGACCGGCAGCTCCGCCACCGCCGCGGTCACGCCGTTTCCGGCGGTCTTGGGGACTGTGATTTTCCCGCCCGCGCAGACTGCCGCCCGCTCGCAGACATTGTCCGCGCCGGTTATCCTCTCCACGAGATCCGAGTGTGCGAACTCCCCCTCCGCGCTCATAAGCTCCGCGGCGGTGAAGGTTTTCATCGGCAGCCGGAAGCGTTCGCAGAACGCGACAAGTCCCGGCTCGTCCTTTTTTATGTCTATCGTAGCGACTGCAGCAAGCCGCCGTATATCGAGCTTGTTATCGTCAAGGACCCGCGTTATATGCGCGGTTATGACGTCGCGGGAGGTGCCTTTTTTGCAGCCGATGCCGACAGCCAGATTTTTCGGGAGCAGCCGCAGCGTGGTGCGGAAGGGGTTGTCGTCGGCATTCCCCGAGACGCAGATACCGATATCCCCGCTGTCCGCTTCGGTGAGCTCCGGGGATATCTCCGAATGGGGGTATCCGCATTTGAAGCCCACGGTATCGCCGTTCAGCACTGCCGCCGCCACAGCCCTCGCCGCCCGCGTATCGCATATCACAAGCCCGTTGTTTTTCGCGAAAATGTCAGGGGAGAATTTCCCGTGAACGTCGGAGGAGGTCGTGATGACCGGGACGGCTCCGAGGATATCCGCGACCCGCTTTGTCAGCTCGTTCGCACCGCCGATATGCCCCGACAGCACCGATACCGCGAACCTCCCGCCGTCGTCGGCAGCCACCACGGCCGGGTCGGTGAGCTTCGAGCGGATATGCGGAGCGGCCGCGCGCACCGCTATCCCCACCGAGCTGACGAAAACAAGAGCGTCGTATTTCCCGAAAAGCTCCGCCGTCAGTGCCGACAGCTCCGTGAACGCTTCCGCGCTGCCGTCGGTGTGCGTACGGAAGCAGAACCGTTCGGCGTTCAGCGCTCCCGCTATCCGCTCCGACAGCAGCCGTCCGCGTTCCGTGAATGATATCACCGCAGTTTTCATTTCGCCTTCCTGAACTCCGTCTCAAATGTCCTGTCGTACAGCTTCGACAGCTCGTGATCGCTGCCGAGCACACCGCCCACGATCATGAGGGCGGTCTTTTTTATGCCGTTTGCCAGCGCCGTATCGTGTAGCGACCCCACCGTGCAGCGCAGCACCTTCTCGTCCTGCCACGTCGCCTTGTACACTATCGCGGCAGGCGTGTCGGGCTTGCAGCCGCCCTTTATCAGCCTCTCCGACAGTTCCCCGGTCATTCCCGCGCTGAGGAAAATTACCATAGTGCAGTTATGGGCGGCAAGCGCTTCGATGCTCTCGCTGTCAGGCACCGCCGTATGTCCCGCCATGCGGGTGACGATGACCGACTGTGACACCCCGGGCAGAGTGTACTCCGCTTTAAGCGCAGCCGCGGCGCCGAACATCGAGCTCACGCCCGGGCATACGGCGTATTCTATCCCGAGCCCGTCGAGCCTGTCAGCCTGCTCCCGCAGCGCCCCGTACAGCGACAGGTCGCCGGTCTGTAGGCGGACGGTGTGCTTTCCCTCCGCCTCGGCTTTCCGCATTATATCTATGATCTCCTCCAGCGTCATTTCCGCGCTGTTATATATCTCGCACCCGTCCTTTGCGTATTTCAGCAGCTCGGGGTTTACAAGCGAGCCCGCGTAAATTATCACGTCGGCGGACTGCAAAAGCCGCGTACCGCGCACCGTTATCAGGTCTGCCGCTCCGCAGCCCGCGCCCACAAAATCAACCATTGTACTCTTCCCCTATCCTTTTCAGCAGACCGTCCGCGCCCGCCGTTTTCACCAAGATATCGTGCTTGTCCGAGAACATCACTGCCCCGATATCGGCTTCGCCCTTCACCTTCGCGGCAAGGTAATACCCCGCGCGCTGCGCAAGTATCTCAAGGGTCTTATCCGTATACCCCGCCTCGTCGAGAATGTCGAGAGCCGCGTCCACGGTGGCACAGTCCGGCAGTCCTTTCAGCGTTTCCGTGTCCGCTCCCGCAAGCACCCCGCAGGTCACGAGCACGTCCATTCTCCCGTCAGCCTGCGAGGAGTGGGTGTTCATTATCCCCGCCCCAAGCTTGACGAGCTTTCCGATATGTCCTATTATCAATATCCCGCGGAAGCCGTGCTCAAGCGCAATATCTATTGCTTCTCCGATGAAGTTGCTGCACTTGACGCTCTTGTCTATGTCAAAGGGCATAGTCCGCGCGATAAAATTATCACCGTAATTCCCGAGGGTGAAGAACAGGCTCTCATGCCCCTCGGCTTTTCGCATTTTTATCTCGGCGCGTATCGTATCGACCAGCGCGGCGCTGCTCATAGGCTCAATTATACCGCTGGTGCCGATGACCGAGATGCCGCCCTCTATCCCGAGACGGGGATTGTATGTGCGCTTTGCGAGCTCCTCCCCGCCGGGTATGCTTATCTCAACGGCAAATCCGCCGCTGTAGCCGTATTTCCTCGCTGCCTCCGTGACAGCCTCCTCTATCATTTTCCGCGGCACGGAGTTTATCGCGTATTCCCCCACGGGCTGATCGAGACCCGCTTTGGTGACCTTTCCGATACCCTCGCCGCCGGTTATCGCAATTCCTTTCACGGCTTTGCGGACCTTCGCGAAAACGAGTATGCCGTTTGTGATATCCGGGTCGTCTCCGCTGTCCTTTTTTATGGCGCACTTTGCGTGATCGCCGGCAATTTCCGCCTCCGCCACAGCGAGAGTCAGCGTTATCCCCTTCGGTGTCGCCAGCGTCACACTGCCGGGCTTTTCCCCCGATAAAACGCACATTGCCGCAGCCTTTGCGGCTGCGGCGGCGCATGAACCGGTGGTATACCCGCAGCGGAGCATTTTCCCGCCCCGGTATACAAACTCATTCATCATATTTTCAAATTCCCCCGGCAAATCAAAAGATCCCCGCTCACGCGAGCAGAGACCGTAAAGCAAAACAAAAAGCATACACCCATACCAAAAGCGGGGATACACTTCAGCGTACTGCCGGTCACTCGCGGCATCGGGCGTCTTACCGCCCCGTACAGACAGCAGGCAGGTCTCCCGGCTTGCGGATCGGCACGTCCCGGAAGCCTTCCCACCCTGCGGCAGTGGCATAATATCCGGGACATTCCCCACTAACGGTGACGAGTTCGCACAGGATCTGCACCTGTTTCCCTTTTCACCGGATCGTACCCCGCGAACGGGGCGATCCGACACCTGCTATCTCTTATTCGGTTGTGAACAGTATGAGTATATCACATTGCGGCGGATTTGTCAAGGACTGTTATCCTCCCGCGAGGTACAGGAACAGCAGCGCCTCAAGCGGTGACAGCAGCCCCATTATGATGATCTGCCGGAGCTGCTGCTTCCTGTTGTAGCCGAACTGCTGCCAGCCCGCGCACCCTTCGGTTTCGGGGAAATAGTGCTGAAAGAAGTGCGTTTTCGTGAGCAGGAAAAAGTCGAGCCCGATAATGTCGAACGCCTTCACGCCGTAGCTCATTATCAGAAACCTGATGAGGTAGTCAGGGAAGGTGAAGCTGTTGTTCATACCGTCTATGCCGCCGATAATGAACAGCGCGCAGAAGCCCATCAGAAGCACGATGAGTATTATCATTCCGAACACCCGCTTACCGCTCATCGGCAGCGCGTCCAGTCTAGGCTTGAGAGCCTCCTGCACGTCCTCGGGAAAGTTCTTCGCCAGCAGCTTTGTCGGCATAGTTACCGTCGCCGACCATATCATCAGCCACAGCAGCGCCATTCCGGCAAGTGTGAGTATGATCGTGACAAGCATTTTACGCAGCACCGCCCCTCCTGTTTTTCAGCTCATACATGAGCATCACCGCGAACCAAATTATCATGCTCTCGCTCATGAGCCCGTTGCGGAAAGCAAGGCTGAACCCCCCGTCGGGGATAAGCATACCCGCGCATCTTAGCACCGCGAAGACAAGCAGTACATTCGTGAACGCGAAGGCTTTCGGGAAGGCAGTCCTGCCCGTTATCTGCAACCAGAACCAGTACAGGAACACCGGCAGCATAAGCGCTTCACTGACGATGACCACCCACGACAGGACGGAGTACAGCTCCGTGCATATCGCCTGCGCCTCCGTAAACTCGTATCCCTTATCGCAGAGCTGTCCGAACAGCACAAGTATCATTATGTAGAACAGGTGCAGAGCTATCCACGGCGTGAGTCCGAAGGCATTGAGGTAGTGGTAGACCCTTCTGTGCTTCTCGTCCGTGATGTAATTCTGCACCGCGAACAGCGCGATGCCGTACAGTATTATCCCTGGAAAGGCAAGCGCCATCGCGAGATCATACCGCCACAGCTCTATCTGTGCCGCGCCGCTCGTGAGCATTGCGAACACGTTCTCCGCTCCGCTCGTATCGCCGTATATCATCAGCCAGTCGCCGCCCCCGAAGCAGAGGCACCCTGCCATTCCGCAGATAAGCGCGGCGGTCATCCTCTTACTTGTCATATATCCTGTGAACCTCTTTCCAGTCCGGCATAGCCGCCCTCATTCTGTCCCACACCGGCATCTTAAAGTCCGGCACGATGCCGCGCAGCCTGTTGAACTCGCGGTCTATGTACTCCATTTCCGTGACCGCGTTCCTGCAATGGTCGGTCGCCGCAAGCTCCCCTACAAAGGTTTTCGCCATTGCCCGCAGCGCCAGATTTGTCGCGGTCATTTTCGCCCTGCTCTCAAAATACGCCTCATCACCGACCGGGCGTATCTTTATCCCGGCACGCTTTATCAGAGCGTATGCCTCCTTCGCGGCGGCGGTGATGTCGTTCACCTCATTCCTTGACGCGGTGCGCAGATCACAGCCGCGCTTGTAGCTAAGGTAAACTATCGGCAGTATAAACGCGGCGTGACAGTACAGCCACCCCTCCATATCGTCCATAAATCCCACCCCGTATTTCGTACCCGCGAACGCTGTACGCAGAGCGGCTTTGTCACGCGGGGAGGGAAAGCTGTGCAGACCCCCGCATACGAGCCTGCTGCTGCCCCACCTTACGCATACGGTGTGATTGCCCTCGCGGACACCTCCGGTTCCCTGAAAGCCGAACAGCAGGGTCTTGTCATCGCCCGCGAGACGGTGAAACTCCCTCTCCGTATCCGCCGCGCACAGGTTGTTCCCCACAAGCACGAACAGCGGGGCGTTCACCCTTGCCAGCGTCGGCAGCAGCGCGGTCTGCTGCTGTCCCTGCATTATCGAGAACACTATGTCGCAGCGCTCATTTTCGTCCGCTTCTCCGATCATCCTCGGGCGGTCGATCGTTTTCTTATTTTGCAGCTTATGCTTGATGCGCAGCCCGTACTTTTCAAGTATTTTCCGTGTCCTTCCCCGCGCGCAGACAGTCACGTCATTTCCCGCGGAGCACAGAACGTGCGTAAGATACGAGCCTATGACCCCGCAGCCGTAAACAAGTATTTTCATCGTCTTATCCTCCCACCGTCAGCACACACTGACCTGACTTTATCATAACAGTCCTTCATGCCGCTTCTTACCGCGTCCCTGTCCATGCCCGTCAAACGGACCTACTCCGCCTTTTCCAGCCTCACCGACGAAATGACCGCGAGCGAGATGAAGAAGGACACGATATCCGACGCGGGCTGGAGCACATACAGTCCCCACTCCTGCCACAGCGCGGGCAGGATAAACAGCAGCGGAATGAACACTATCCCCTGACGGGAGATCGAGATAAGCAGCGAGCGGATATACATACCCACGTTCTGCATATACATACTCGACACCGCGAAAAACGACAGGAACGGAAACGATATGCACTGGAGCCGCACAAGAGTAACGGCTTTTTCTATGACCTCCGGGTCGTCGGAGGCAAAGGCGCGCGTGACAGGCTCCGCGAACAACGCGAGCACCGCGCCGGCGGCTGTCAGGAACACCGTGCCTATCGTCACCGTCAGCCGGAAGGCTTTCCGCACGCGGTCATACTGCCTCGCACCGTAGTTCATCGCGCAGATAGGCTGGAAGCCCTGCCCGAAGCCTATCATCAGCATATACGCCACCGCCGACACGCGCGACGCGACCGTTATCGCGGCTATGAGCGCGGTGCCGTAGGGTTCGGCAGCCTTGTTAAGCAGGATAGTGGCAATGCTTGTGATGCTCTGGCGTGAGAAGTTCGGAGCCCCGCCGAGCAGGATATGGTACAGCCGCCGGTCTTTAAGGTCGAAGCGGAAAAAGCGCAGCGGGATATTCCCGTGCTTTCCCGAAATGATGAACAGCACGATGCACGAAGCGACCTGTCCCAGCGATGTGGCAAGCCCCGCGCCGAATACGCCCATATTGCAGGCGAGAATGAACACGGGGTCGAGGATCATGTTCCCGAACATTCCCACACCCATTCCGATCATGCCGTCCTTGACGTTCCCGCAGAGCCGGAGCTGATTGTACGCGGTAACGGAGAGGAGCTGGAACGGTATCGCGGCGCTTATGACAACGAGATACGAGGTCGTCTGCTCAAGCAGGGTCGGCGAGCCTCCCCCGCCGAGAAGCCCCGATATCGGCTGAACGAGCAGCAGACAGACCGCCGCGAGCACAATGCCCAGCGCGGCGGCGAGGAACACACCGAGGGAGGAGGTCTTTTCCGCTTCCTCGACCCTGTTCTCACCGAGCCGCCGTGCCATTGTATTGCCGCTGCCGTAGCCGAACCAGAACCCCACAGCCTGTACGAAGGAGATGAACGGGAACACCACCCCGACCGCGGCGGTCATGTCGGTGTTGTTCATCAGCCCTATCCAAAACGTGTCGGTCAGGCTGTACACGGTGCCGACAAGCATACCCAGCATGGTCGGCAGAGCCGTCCGTATCAGCAGAGGGGTCAGCGGCTCCGTGAGCATACGCTGCCTGCGCTGCTCACGCTTATCCGTCTGTGTGTCAGCCAATCTTCGCAGCCTCCCCCTTTGTGCCGTTCACGGCTATCATGTCGCCGTCGGCGAACTTCGAGGTGGCGTAGCCCACGCCCAGCACCGCGGGAATGCCGTACTCACGCGCAACGATAGCCGCGTGGGAGAGCGAAGCGCCGGTGTCGGCAACGACCCCCGCCGCGAGCCTGAACAGCGGCGTCCATTCCGGGTCGGTGTACGGGCATACAAGGATATCGCCCTTCTGCATCTTGCAGAACTCCTCCGGTCCGTGTATCACGCGGGCGGGTCCGGTAGCCTCGCCGCTGCTGCCGCCGATGCCCTTGAGCACGTCGCCGGAGATGTCGAAGGCTTCCAGCTTGCAGCGCTCCCACACCTTCTGCGCGAGGGGACGGTTCGCGCGTCTCTCCGCTATCCTCGCGCTGTCCTCGTCGGTAAGGCTGCCGCGCCTGCACGCTTCCGTGAGCTCGTCAAAGAAGAGATACGCAATGCCGTCACGGAACCCGGCGTCCCCGCAAAGCAGCTCCGCTGTGCGCGCCAGAATGCGTCTCCCGTGGAAGAATATCTCCTCCCACATATACTGGGACTGCTCGCGCATGACGTGGAAGTAACGCTGGTATTCGATGTTGGTCTTCACCTTTTCAAATTTTGCTTCACTGCCGCAGACCTCCCTTATCTTCCGCATTATGTCCTCATATTTCGCGGCGCCGTCGTCCTCGCTGTTCTCCGCGCCGATAAGGGGGCGGATTATGCCCATGAGCCTCTGCGGAGCCTCGATGAACGAGCTCGAGTAAACGCAGTAGCAGTTGAAATCCAGCTTGTAGCCGTTGTTATCCATGAATTCCGCGAACATCCGCGCCATGGACGGGTACTTCGCGCACACGCTTTCGTAGGTCATTCCCCCCTCCACGTCGCGGCGCAGCTCCGGGTCGTCGGTGATGGCTTTCGCGAGCTTCGCGATGCCGCGGCTGACCTCTGCGGTCTTGAAGCTGAGACCCCCGTACAGGTCGTCGGAGGTGAGGTTCTTGTCCACCTTTTTCAGTATCCTCGCAATGCCGCCGTTAGTGAAAAACGCCGGGAACAGCGCATACTTGAACCGCCCGTAGCACAGCTTCTTCACAAGCTTTATTATGCCCTCGAGCTCGTCGGCGCAGTCAGCGGCACTCAGCGCGGAGGTATCGAGCTGCTCAAGGCGGGCAATGCGCTCCTCGGCGCCGGAAATGTAGTGCTTCAGGCATTCCTCACAGTGCTTGTAGTCCTTCAGCTCACCGATAAGCGCCGGCAGGTGCGTTATCTTCCCGCCTATCCTCTTTTTCGCGGAGGGCAGATACGTTATGCCCTTGTCGTCTATCATCGGCTGCATGCTCATTATTATGCCGACCTCGGACGCAATGGCGGATTTCTGCTCGTTTATCGCCGCGACGAATTCACTGTCCAGCGGATAGAAGGGCGCGGATATCTTCTCCAGCAGGAACGCCATGTTCTTCTTGAGCGCGCCGGTGAGGGGATTGCGTTTCGCGTATCCCTCGATGAGCGCGTCGTCAAAGGTGTTCTCCAGCGTCGTTATGGCGCGGGCTTGCAGTATGTAGGCTTTCCCGTCCCGGAACGCCCACTCTATGTCCATGGGCATACCGTAGTATTCCTCGACCTTAACGGCTTCGGCGCAGAGTGTTTTCACCTGCGCGTCATCCAGCGCGCGTGCCGCTCTGCGCTCCTCGCTCACCCGCACCTCCGCGGTGCCGCTGTCGGCGTAGATTATCTCGGTCGCCTTTGTGCCGAGGGTGAAGCTCTTAACGTTACCGCTCTTGTCACAGATGTATGTATCGGCGGTCACACGCCCGGAGACTACGCTCTCGCCCAGCCCGTAGGACGCGTTTATCTGCATCTCGTCACGGTTCCCGGTAACGGGGTCCGCGGTGAACAGCACGCCCGCCGTCTCACTTTCCACCATTTCCTGCACAACGACCGCAAGGGCTATGCCGGTCTGCCCGTAGCCCTGCTTCTGACGGTATATGACGGCTCTGCCGCCCCACAGCGAGGCGTAGCAGTCGAGTATCCTCGCCTTCAGCTCCTCCCCGCCCCGCACGTTCAGGTATGTCTCCTGCTGTCCCGCGAAGCTCGCGTCGGGCAGATCCTCGGCAGTCGCCGATGAGCGCACCGCGACTCTCGCGTTGTCGCCGAGCTTGCCGTACTCCGCGAGCACAGCGTCCCACACGCGCTCCGGCAGCGTTCCCGCTGTCATGCGCTCCCGGAACCGCTTTGCCGCCTCCAGCAGCTTTTCCTCGTCGTCGCCCGCCTCCGCGAGCTGCTCGGAGATGAAGCTGTCAAGCCCGTTTGTTCTTATGAACTCGCGGTACGCGTCCGCGGTCACTACAAATCCTGTCGGAACGCTTAGCCCCGCTCTCGTCATTTCACCGAGGTTTGCGCCCTTTCCTCCCGCCACGGGAACATCGTTTTTTCCTGTCTCACTGAAGCTTCTTACCATGATATTGCCCTCCCAAGCACATTTGTTAGCTATCGCTAACTATTATAGCACATACCGCGCCGATTGTCAATCTCTTACTTTGATTTTGCCGGTATAACGGTAAAACGAAAAATATTGACATTTCATATATTTTGCTATATAATAATGTGGGTATTTATGTTATACTTATTTTTTCGGAAAGGCTGTAATATATGAAAAGAAGCACCGGAACAAGACAATTTCTGATAGCGATAATACTGATATTCCTGCTGCAGGCACTCATGCTCGCGGTCATCTTCAGCTCCTTCTACAACATCGGAGCGAAGGATATAAAGGAGCTGGGCGTCAGCAATATGAAAAGTCAGGCTGCAATGGTGGAGAACTACCTGAACAGGGGCAGCAACGTCCTGTGGTTCGCCGCGGAATCGGTGGAGCACCTGATGAACTGCTACGCGGGCAGGGACGAGATACTCGGCTACCTCACCGACGCCACGGAGCAGATGCAGCAGCAGTTCGACGCGAACTTCACCGGGCTGTACGGGTACATAAACGGCGAGTACATCGACGGCTCCGGGTGGGTGCCGCCGGAGGGGTATGACGCGAGAGAGCGGAGCTGGTACAGGGAGGCTGCCGAGGCGGGCGGGGAGATGATAGTCTCCGACCCGTACATCGACGCGCAGACCGGCGAGGTCGTCATCTCCTTCAGTCAGCTCCTCTCGGACGGCGGGAGCGTGCTGTCGCTGGACGTGATACTTACGGAGGTGCAGAACATAGCCGAGAGCATGACCATGGGCGATATGGGCTACGGCTTCATAGTGGACAGCAGCGGGCTCGTGGTCGCGCACTACGACAAGAGCGAGATAGGAAAGAACTATTCGGGAGAGTCCGCGTACAGCGGGCTGCTGTCGGAGGTGTACAGCGGACAGACGAACGAGAGCGAGCTGCTGATAAACAACGAGCTCTGCACAGCCTTCTCCGAGCGCATCGTGAAGAACTGGTATGTGGTGGTGGTCGCGAACAACGAGCTGCTGTTCGCGAACCTGCGCCACCAGCTCATCATCGGCATACTGATGTCCGTCGGCATCTACCTCGTCATAGTCGTCTTCTGCGTCATCTCCATAAAGAGGATAAGAGCGGCGGAGAAGAGCGAGCAGAAAAGCATAGAGCAGCTCCGTCAGATGAATACGAACATAATCCGCTCGCTGTCCTACGCTATCGACGCGAAGGACAGATACACCCGCGGACATTCCCAGAGAGTGGCGGAGTATTCCCTCGCGCTGGCGAAGCGAATGGGCAAGTCCGAGGAGGAGCAGGAGACCATATACTTCGCGGGACTGCTGCATGACGTGGGCAAGATAAGAGTTCCCGAGGCTGTGATAAACAAGCCCGGCAAGCTGACCGACGAGGAGTTCGACCAGATAAGGATACACCCCGTCAGCGGCTACCATATCCTGCGCGGCATCAACAAGGACGAGCGTATCGGCTACGGCGCGAAGTACCACCACGAGCGCTATGACGGCACAGGCTACCCGAACGGGCTCATGGGCGACAATATCCCCGAGATAGCGCGCATAATCGGCGTGGCGGACGCCTACGACGCCATGGCGAGCAACCGCAGCTACCGTAACGCTCTCCCGCAGGAGGTAGTGCGCCGGGAGATAGTAAAGGGCAGAGGCAGGCAGTTCGACCCGGAAATAGCGGACATCATGCTGAAAATGATAGATGAGGACACGGAGTATAAGATGTGCCAGCAGGACAGCGAGGACAAGAACATACTGGTCATCGACGACGAGCTCATGAATATAAAAATGGTGGAGCGCATACTCAAGGATCTGCCCACCGTCCACGTCCTGAAGGCGATGAACAGGGAGGAGACCTTCGAGGTGCTCGGACGCGGCGATATCTCGCTCATTCTGCTCGACCTGCGAATGCCCGACATCGACGGCTTCGAGCTGTACAAGCTGATACGGGAGAAATACAGCATACCGGTAGTGATGATGACCGCCGACAAGAGCGGCGACACGCTCCGGCAGATAAACGAGCTCGGCATAGACGACTACCTGACCAAGCCCCTCAATCAGTTCATCACGCTGGAAATGGTCTATGGCATAATAAACTACAGCCGCGGCGAGATGCGTTCCGATAAGGAGTGATACGACGGTGATATGGATAGTCAATAACTGCGCGCTGCTGATAATGGGTACCGTCGCGGGAGCGTTCGGCGTGAGCTTCTATGTGAGAAACAGGAACTCGAACGGGAACATACGATATTATATGCTGGTGTACGGCATATTCTCGGCGCTGTGGTGCTTCAGCTACGCCGCGCTGGGAATGTCCCCGAGCCTTTCGGTCTGCCCGTACCTGCGCATACCGGGGCTGATAGCGATAGACGCGTTCCTGCTGAACGAGGTGTTCGTCGTCACCGAAATGGCGGGGCTCGGCAAGCGCGCCTCATGGGCGCTGCGCATCTCGTTCCTTGCGCTGTCGGTCGCCGACCTGCTGATATTCTCGGACACGAGGGTCGATATTTTCGTGCGCGGGGACGGCTATACACGGTGGTACGCCGACCCTGCCATGCAGTTCAACCGCAACGTTCACAGCGTCTACGAAGCCATGATGTTCGCTTCTCTGCTCATCGTGGCGATAATATGGCTGCGAAAGACGCGTATCAGGCGCTCTCGGAAGTTCCTCGCGATACTGTTCGCCGCCAACTTCTCACTGGTGTTCTTCACGATACCGGACTCGGTATTCCCGAACTTCGGGCTGCCGGGGGTGGCAACGTCGGGCATAGGCGGCGCGGTCTGCACGATAGTTATATGGTACGGCGCCACCGTAGTCAATTCCTTTGATATCAGCGTCGGGAACATCACCGAGAGGCTGTTCGATTTCATCGAGGCTGGCGTGATAGTATTCGACACCGACCGCAGCATCGCGATAATGAACGCCTACGCCGAAAATCATCTGGGCGCGGGCGGAAAACGCAGGGAGCTCGGCGAGCTGTTCAGCATAAGCGAGGAGGATATCGCGCTCATGTTTGAGAAGGGCTCGAACGAGATATACTCCACCCGTCTCCGGGACAAGGACGGCGGGAGGGTGTACTCGGTGAAGCTCAACTCCGTCAGGGACACCTACGGCGACCCTTACTGCATACTCATGGTATTCGCGGACATCACCGAGGAGGTGGGGCTGGCGGAGAAGTACGCCGTCGCGAGCGAAGCGAAGAGCCGTTTCCTCGCGAATATGTCCCACGAGATACGCACTCCGATAAACGGCATCATGGGCATGAACTCCATGCTGCTCGAGGAGCTTGACGACGGCAATACCGAGGACGTAAGGCAGTACGCCGTGAACATCGGCGACGCGAGCCGCACGCTGCTCTCGATAATCAACGACATACTGGACATCTCGAAGATAGAGTCCGGGAAAATGGAGCTTATCCCGGTGGAGTACGAGCTTTTCTCGGTGCTCAACGACTGCTATAACATGACGTATTCGAGAGCCGCCGAGAAGGGGCTCGCGTTTGAAACGGACATCGGCGGCACTCTGCCCTCCGTGCTTTACGGGGACGAGGTGCGCATAAGGCAGATAATCAACAATCTCCTGTCGAATGCCGTCAAATATACCGACGCCGGCAAGGTGACGCTGCGGCTCCGGGAGACTTCCCGAAACGGCGGCTCCTCGCAGCTCGAGATACAGGTCGAGGACACCGGCAGGGGCATCAGAGCGGAGGACATGGAAAAGCTGTTCGGCAGCTTCGACCGTCTCGACGAAACGAAGAACCGCAACATCGAGGGCACGGGTCTCGGGCTCTCCCTCACCCACAAGCTTGTGGAGCTCATGGGCGGTCAGATAGAGGTGAAGAGCGAGTACGGCAAGGGCTCGGTATTCACGGTCAGGCTGTCGCAGCGTATAATAAGCTCCAAGCCGGTGGGGGATTTCTCCCACAGATACAGGGACTACGCGGAGCAGAAGCATGACACCTCCGCGCAGATAAACATACCCGGCGCGAGGATACTTGTGGTGGACGATGTGGAGATGAACCTGAAGGTGGTGCAGGGAATGCTCAAACGCACCCATGCCGCCGTAGATATAGCCCGCAGCGGTCGGGAGTGCCTTGAAAAGACAGCGAAGAAGCGCTATGATATCATCTTCCTCGACCACATGATGCCGCAGCTTGACGGTATCGAGACCTACGAGCTGATGAAGCGGGACAGCAAGCACCCCAACACAGAGACGCCCGTCATAGCGCTGACCGCGAACGCCATAGTCGGCGCGAAGGAGATGTATCTTGACAAGGGCTTCACCGATTATCTTTCAAAACCGATACTCAGAAATGAGCTGATAGAAATGTTATACAAGCACCTGCCCGACAGGCTTATAGAGGGGTATTCGTCCGAGGAGAGCACCGCGGCTGACGAGCCGCTCGAGTTCGCCCCGGAGCATGACACCCGTCAGTCCCCCGCAGCCGCCCGCACCCTCCCCGAGCGCTTCCCTGCCCTCAACACAAAGCTCGGCATGAGCTACTGCATGAACGACGAGGAGTTCTACACGGAGATGATTCAGACCTACCTCGATGCCGATAAGCGCCCCCAGCTCACAGCAGCTTTTGAGGCAGCCGACTGGAAGGACTACGGCACCTACGCCCACGGTCTCAAAAGCACCTCGCTCAACATCGGCGCCGAGGAGCTCTCCGCCCACGCCAAAGCCCTCGAGCTCGCTGCCAAGAACGGCGACTCCGATTACATCACAGCCCACCACCCCGAAGTCCTCGCAGAGTATTCCGCTCTGCTCGACGCGCTGAAAGAGTCGCTGTCGCTCGAGACCGGGGGAAAACTTTTTGAAAAAAGTTTTTCCCCCGGACCCCCTTTCAAAAACTTTTAATTGCTCCGCGTTCACCCCGTTATCTTCTGCGACTGTGCGGAGGATCGATACAAATATAATGAGAAAGTGAAGGAGAAGGAAAGAAAATGAAAACTGTCGTTCGCTGCCCCTCATGCGGGACAAAAGTGCTGACATTCGAAAACTATTCCGTGCAGTACAAAAGCCCCATAAAACAGTGCCGTCAGTGCGGCTCCGATTACCTCGACCCTCGCTGCGTCGAGCTCGCCGGAGAGCCCTTCCCCGACAGGGATTTCAAGCTCTACCCCTACCTCGTGATGACCGGCTTCGGTGCGTTCCTGCTCTGGCGGGGCATTCACCTCTCGGGAATGCGCGTTCTCGGTGAACCCGAGGAAACACAGTGGTTCCTCCCCACCATGTTCATCATCGCGGGCGCGGGTATGATACTCGCTTCGATAATCGGTATGATATACATAAAGTCGGGCTTGAAGGCGAAGAAATACAAGCGGCTGTACGATGAGTCGCTGGAGCGAATGAGTGATAAATACTACGTCCGCACGCTCGGGCTTCTCGGATATCCTGTGCCGGAGCAATTCAGAGAAAAGGGAGAAGAACAATGAAAAAAGTATGGCAGGCAATTCTTATAATAGTATTCCTTGTCGGGGTAATGGCGTACCTTATCATAACGGCGGTCATGGATCTCACCAACACGCAGGACAAGCACACCGTCCACCTCGACGCGGGCTTTGAGATACTCAGCGTTGAGCACTCCATAAACGGTCTCATTCCTATCGGCACCGACCATTACTACATAGCGGTGAACGAGAAGACCTTTGACTCATACCTGATACACTGCTCCCCCTCTTGGTTCGGTGACAGGTTCAACAGCGACGGCTACACCTTCGACCACTCCGGCATCGACATCACGAGCCTTTGCAAGAAGCTGGACGATTACGACGTCCGCAAGGAGATATACTCCCGCGCGTCAACGTTTGAAGACCTGTGGTTCCCCTACGGCACGGAGAACTGCTTCGAGATAGACTATCAGCTCAGGGCAGTACTGAAGCTCGTTCTCGCGGCGCTGATAGCGGCACTTGGCATTGTCGGACGTTACATAGTCCACGCGGGAAAGACTGTCAGCAAGGCGATATCCATTCCCTACTTCATAGCGCTCCTTGCGGCGGTGGTTCTGGGGTTCGCGGTCATGAGATAGCGGAAAGTGTCCCCGAAACGGGACACTTTTGAAATTTACCCTTGAAACTCCCCCGAAACAGTGGTATCATCAGACAGAAAAGCACATCAGCCTGAGAAAGGAGCAGCCATGAACGTAAGAGCGGAAGACAAATTCGGAGATTATCTGGTCATCGAGCGCGTTGACAGCCAAAGGAAGGACGGCACGCCGTATTACTGCTATCACATCTCGCTGCCGGGTACGGGGTTCTCGACGAACTTTGCCGGGGAGTGGTATGACCGGTACAACGACGACCACAAGCTTCTGAAGGAGAACGCGTTCACCGAGTTCACCATACAGCTTGAGGGGATAATATACCACAAGTACTGGGAGCTGGACGTCATAGACTACGGTGCCACCTTTGACCCGGACGGAAAGCTGGAGATATTGTGTTGGTTCATTGACACAAACCCGGAGCATTACGAAGATGAGCCTGTTGAGAAATACTTTACCAGATACTGCTTCATAGAAGCGGCAAGCTTTGAGGAGCTTGATGTAAAGCTGCGTGTCGCTCGCGAGGATTCACAAGGCGGAGAGTATGTCCCGAAAATGCCGAGAATGCAGGACGAACACGACCACAAGCTGAAGGCACTCATCGAGAGAGGAACACCCTCCCCCGAGCAGTACGAATTCTGGTGGCTGGCAGACATGCTCGCGTTCGGGGACGCGGCTGAACGCCGCTATGCCCGCAAGACCCTGAACAAGCGCTACGCGGACTTCAGGGAGGACAGCAGCGAGGATATGTTCGAGAGCATAAACGAGCTCGACAAGAAAATGGCGGCTCTCCGCGATCGGGACGCTCCGTCGCCCTTCAAGCCCCCGAAGATAGACCTCATGGAAGAGATACGCAGGAGCAGCAAAGAGGGCAAGACCCTGCTGAACCGCTACATCGAGGACGCGATAGACCGCGGCATTATCAAGAACGCCAGCAAGCTCGCCGCCGATGTGGGAGTTGACCCCGCCTATCTCAACAACGCCCGCAGCATAACGAAAAAGAACGCCCGCAAGCTCTCCAAGACCGCCGCTCTTCGCATAGGCATCGGTCTTCACCTTGACCCGCTCAACATGACGAGATTTCTCGCCTCCATAGGTCACGTCTTCCCCTTTGACGAAAACGACGACATCATCTGCGAGCTCCTCGAAGCCCACAATTTCGATGTCGATTACCACGCCCCCTACTTCACTAATGACCGCTCCGGCAGTCGCTACGCAGGTCTTGAGTAGTTCGCTGGCGCTCGAGTGCCTCCGGCGGCAAGCCCTTTAAAAAGGGCTTGAGCCTAAACTTAATTGCTGCCGCCTGCAGCGGGCGAAGGCAATGCGCTTTTTGAAAGCTAAGCAAAGATAAGAAAAGCAAAAACCTGTCATTTCATTACGAAGTGACAGGCTTATTTTATTAAAAATACTTGCAGAGCATAACGGCTGCGAGGCAGGGAGTTACAAAAAAGCAGGACGTAACAGACGGTACTCAGTTTAGGCTCAAGCC
>CAJOMV010000050.1 GCA_905235805.1 uncultured Ruminiclostridium sp. | reverse complement strand
GGGAGGGAACCCACTTTCTCCCTGAGAAAGTGGGTTCCCTTCCTTCCCCTCTTTCCCTTTGCGCGGCGCCAGCCGCTGGCTCGAGCGCAAGCGAACCTGCTCACACGGAGTAGAGGTAATCGTAGTCGGCGGTGGTGAGCTGCGGGGAGAGCTTATCGAAGCTTTCGGTCTTAATGCCGTATAGGATAAGGGAATTAGTGATACGGGGTCCCTTGACGAACTGGTAGGAGGAAGCGCGCGGGTCGGCGGTACCGAACTGCTCTTTCAGGGAGGTGATACGGTTGCAGGTATCGATATACTTTTTATCGAACTTGTCAATCCATTCACGGTCTTTAAGCAGATAGAAGCCGCGCATGGAATTCGAGTTGACCCTGAACTTGACGAGAAAGCTGTAATACACCGCGACCTTGAGCTTGGTGAGGTCATCTACGGTCTTGTCGTTCTCGAAGGCTTCGAGAGCGGCGTACTTGTCCTCGTCCGGCACGTCACGGTCGATACCGCGGAGTATCATGTGAAGGAGGCGGGAATTCAATCCTCCGAGGCGTGCCGCGATAACCTCTATCTCGTTGCCGCGGTTGTTCTTCAGGAGCACCATGATCATGTTGATGAGGGTCCATATCTCGTAGTTCTTGTTCTTGAATTCCGCGGAATTCTTCTTGGACATGACGGAGGAGACCTGCGTGGCGGCATAGTAGGTGGCTATGTCGTACTGCCACTTCCATGTGTCCTCGGAGGTGTCTTCGGGTTCGGTGGTGAGGTGGAAGTTCTCCGTCATCTTGCGAAGCACAAAGAACAGGTTGACCGCGCGGCGGTCGTCATGCTGACGGAAGAAACGGTATGCCTCGGCGGCAAGGTACTTCTGGAAATGGTGGGAGCAGATAAGAGCCGCCATGATGAAGATATAGCAGTATATCTCCTCGGGGTGCTCGTCTATGAAGGGCTTGACGTACTTCTCCTCCCAGATGTCGAAGTAGCTGTAATCCTCGAAGGGCTCATTAAGAAGGGCGCGGAGAGTGTAGGGCTCACCGAGCCGCTCCGCCGCCTCGAGGAGCTTTTTGCCCTGAACGTACCTGACAAAACGGGCGCTGATGTAGCGCTTGAGGGTGGCAGGGCTGAGATGCTCGTCGATACTGCCGACAAAGCGCTCGATGAAGGGCGCGCGGGAGTCGGGAGAGAGCTCCGCCGCCACCCTGATGAAGCTGCGGACAAAGCCCTCCTCGGGCGCGACTCCGTCCACCGATACGACAAGATACTCGTTCAGATTCGCGAACTCGTCGCCTGCCTCACCGACAAATCCGCGTATCACCTCTGTCCAGTTGCCGGTGATGCTGCTTAAATACGCCTTTGTGAGACGCTGCCTGCGGTCGGGCGGGCAAAGGTCAAGCTCCTCGGTGATACGGCTGCGCAGCTCGTTCACCTTGTCGGGCAGGTCGCTGTCCGGGCTCTGATAGAAGGACGGACGGATAAAGTCGCCGGTGCCTGTGTCGAAATCGTAATCCTCCGCAAGATAGGTGCGGTTTGTGGAGATGAGCACAGCGTCGAGAGCCGCGAGCATATTAGCGTACTGCGCGGGAGTGCGCTTGTAGAAGAAGCTGCTGTCGCCCCACGGCTTAAGCATGGCAAGTCTGCGGAGACTGCGGTGCAGGTCGGTGATATAGCCGTCGTAGTGCGTGCAGGCAAGGTCGTAGAGACTGTTGCAGAGGATATAGTCATCGGGGAACATTTCCATGAGACGGCATACTACCGCTGCGGTACGAGCGGCATTGCCGCTCACGATGCCGTTGTATACAAAGCGCTGTATCTTCGCGCGGACGGGGTGACTGCCTTCGGGGAGTATCATGTCTATGAGAGCGCGGTTCACGGGATCGGAGGTCCACTGCTCGAGCACATTCGCTGTCATGCCCTGCAGCTCCTCAGCCACTGCGCCGAAGGGGATATCGCGCTGTTCCCCGGCAAAGCCGTCAAATACGCGCTGCGCCTCGTTCCAGCGATGCTTCTTGAGCAGACGGCAGCCGAGCACCAGCCCGACGCTCCGCTTCGAGCCGAACAGCACGTCACGGTAATTGTCGAGCAGCGCGTCCACAGCCTCGGGGTATCCCAGCTTCACCGCGATATGAACAGCCGCGGTCGCGGAGTTATGGTTGTTCCATATCTCGGGTCCGATATCTGTGCACAGTACGGCAGACAACTCCCTGATGCCGTTGCCGGCGCGCTTCGCGAAGAAGTCGGGGTCGGCGTTCAGCTTGTCCTCGAGATAACGCAGGCAGGCTGCCTTATCCTTGCTCTCCGCCCACAGGCGAAGGCTCTGCACAGTCTCGTCGTCCAGTCCCGCGGAGATACACCATTCAACACATTTCCCTCGGAAGGAGAAGTCGTATCTGCCGAGCATCTGCAGAAGCTTCACATAAGCCGCCGTATTGTCCGACAGCGGCAGCCGCGCCAGCTCCTCGCAGGCAGTCCCGGGATAGGGGGTTATATAGAAGGAACGTACCGCCTTGTCGCAGCGCGCTTCAATATCGTCATCGGCAGGCTCAGAGTTCGTCAGCGATTTAAGGAACGCCCTCAGCACACGGTTCGCGTAGGTGATATGCTCCGATATCTCCGGTATGCCGAGCTCCGTGAGCATGGCTTTGAACTGTCTGTAATAGCCGTGTGCGGAGAAGCTCTCCTCACCCTTCCTGCAGCTCTCGCAGTCGGAGATGACGATGCGCAGGAATTCGGCGCGCAGCTTGTTCCCTGCCCTGCTCTCCAGACAGCAGAGGGCTGACAGCGCTTCCGGCAGGCGGTATTCCTTCGCGCCGCGCTCACATATCCTGTACGCCTCCGACAGCAGCTCGTCCGGGAAGGCGTTGTTCTTAACAGCCCCCTCGTACAGTCTGCACACCCGCTTTGTCAGCGCCCGTGTGTCACCGCGACGCTGCGCCGCTGCACGGTGGAGCCTGCGGAGCATTCTGTCGCAGTCGCCCATTTCCTCTTCCGCAAGCACCGCGTCGTCCGCCGCCGCTGCCTCCGTGCTCATCTCCGCGCGGGTCATCAGTTCGTTGTATTCCTGCTCATCGAACAGCGCCGCGCGGTTAGCCTCCGCGGCTATCATGACAGCTTCCTTCTTCAGCAGGTACGGCTTTTCCGTAAGAAATCGCTTAGCCGCCCGGGGAGCGTTCAATGCCGATAACCGAATAAAGTACGCTGTAAAGCCGGGCTCGGGGTCGCTGTAAGCTGCGCTGTGCTCGAACATCTTCATGAAGCGGCTCTGCAGCCCCTCACGCATATACTGCGACATCAGCGCGTTCATGCACTTCCGGTCACCCAGTCCCGCGCCGAGAATGGCGTATGCCTCCGCATACCCGCCTTCCTCACCTATAGTACGGCGCAGACGCTCGGAGGCTTCTCCGAATGTCATTGTCCCATTCATCTGCGCAGACGATATATAGTCAAGCACTTCACTGCCCCTATCGGCAAGCAGGCGCTTCATCTCTTCCCTGTCCGCCAGTACGACAGCCCTGACGGTCTCGTTCTTCATCATCTCCGCTGTCGGAGCTAAATACTTTGCCACATCGTTCCCCGATACCAGAGTATTCAGAAGCTCCTCCGCGTTCACCCCGGGCTCACACCCGCCAGGGGCTCTCGCAGGCTCCTCCGGTTCGCGGAGCATATCAAGGCACATCTGCACTGTCACGTCCCCGGAAAGCTCCCTGCCGAATATGTTCAGGTACAGGTCGCGGAGCTCCGCGGTGCTCTTCTCGAGCTGTGCGACTTTACAGGACAGTCCCGCTGCCGGTACCCTGCCCTGCTCTATCTCTGCGAGAAATTCCTTCACCGGTGCCACAGCTTCCCCGCTCAGGGATATCACCTCGCGGCACTTCTTCTCCAGAGCGCGGCACAGTGCCTGTCTGTCACCGCCGTTTATCAGCTCGTTGTTTTTCAGCCAGTCCCCGAGACGGCTGCTGTCGCTGCCCGTGACGAAATCCGTCAGCACCAGCCCCGGCTTCTTTTCCTCACCCGGGAGTCCCGCGCTGCCGCGCGTCAGCACGCAGTATATGTCAGCCCCCGCCGAGTCCGTATAACCCGACCGCAGCAGGAGCGTATCTCCGTTGTCAGCGCTTATGATCTCCCCGCTCTTGCCCAGAAGCGCAAGCCCGAAGTGATAAGCTATCCGTTCTTTCAGTTCCTCCGCGTCACTCACCAGACTTGTGTGTGCCGATATCTTCTTCAGATTGTTCGACCACCAGCTCATATATGCCGCCGAGTGCATCTGCCTTACCTGCGCGGAATTTCCCGCGTCGGCGTATGATGTTCTCTCATAGTTGTTCATTTTCATTCCTCCGGAATACGTTTCCTTATTAGTAGTTCTGATTATGTTCCTCAAGCTTCCGCTTGAGCTCGAATGTCTCTTACAATACTTTCCCCGGGCTTACTGCACTACTGCACGTCCGGCGCTGACACGCTGGGCGAACTCGTCCTTGGGCATGGGCTTAGCGTAGTAATAGCCCTGGATCATATCGCAGCCCTGGGAGGCAAGGAAATCGACCTGCTCGCGAATTTCGACACCCTCCGCGACTGTGCGCATATTGAGGCTCTTGGCGAGCTTTATGGCTTCGGATACCACTATCTCGCCCCGTCCGCTGCCATTCTCGCCGCGGAAGAATTCCGCGTCGAGCTTGAGGACATCGAGAGGCATATCCTTGAGCGAATTGAGGGACGAATAGCCCGAGCCGAAGTCGTCCATTGATACCGCAAAGCCGTAGCTCTTGAGCCTGTTTATCGTGCTGACGAGAGCGTTCTTGTCATCAAAGAAGGCGCTCTCGGTGAGCTCTATCTCAATGAGCTCATGCGGGCAGCCCGCGGCATCTATCATATCCCGTATCTGCTCCGCAAGGTCGCTCTCTATGAAGTGCGCGCGGGAGACGTTCACCGATACGGGAACACACTTGTAGCCCCGGTCGAGCCACATCTTCTGGTCACGCGCGACGTGACTTATCATGTAATGATCTATCTCGGTGATGAAGCCGTTCTTCTCAAAGATAGGGATTATCCTGCCGGGAGGAACAAAACCGAACTCGGGAGACTGCCAGCGTATAAGTGCCTCCGCGCCGCGAAGCTCGTCGGTGCGGGGATCGTACTTCGGCTGGTAGTACACCATGAACTCCTCGTTGTCGAGAGCCTTCTGCTGGTGCTCCAATACCGCGTCTATCCACTTCTTGTCGTCTATAAGCTTCTCGTCGAACATCGCGACAGCGGACTCCCCGTTCTCCACAAGGCTGTCACGCGCTGTGCAGGCGTTGCTGTACAGCAGCTCGATGTCCGCGTCCTTCCTGCGTATCGGAACACCGTCCTTGCCCGGAGTGCCGTCCGGCTCCAGTACTGCTATGCCCGCGTGGAAGATGAACCTGTGCTCACCGTGCACCTTTTCAAGCTGCTCGATTATCGACGTTACACGGCGTTTCAGTGCCTCCTCGTCCGTAAAGCGCAGCAGCAGCGCAAATTCCGAGTATTCACAATGGGAGAGCAGCTCCCTCTTCGGGTCGATATTCGCGCGGATAGTATTGTATACCTTGCGGAGCATGACCTCGCCCTCCTCTACCGAGTGGCAGATGCAGAAGAAGCGGTAGTTCACGAAGCTTAAGTCAACAACAGCATAGCGGACGCCGTGGTTCGAGTACCTGCGGACAGTCTCGCCGCCGTTGATGACAAAGTGCATATAGTTGTGCCCGCGGGTCGCTACATCGGTGAAGAATACCTTCAGTATCTTATTGCGCTTGAGAACGCTGTTCACTATGTTCACGATCAGTATGATGAACAAGAGTATCATAAGCGCCGATATACCTATGAGTGATGCCGCCATGACCGCGACATCGTTCAGATTGGCGGATATGTACGCCTTGCTGATGAAGTGCTGACTGCCGCCGTTAATGTCTATGGACAGCCAGTACGGAAGGCTTATTATACCGCTGCCGAGCATTATATCCTCGAGCTGCGCGTTGCTGATACCGCTCTCCTCGGGAGAGGCATCGAGAATTTCGGGATCAATGCCGTAGCTGCCGTAATCGCTGATGATCTCCCAGATATCCACGACCAGCGTGGTGCCGCTGACGTAGAGGGCTTTGCTCCTGCTGTCCTCATAGACGGTGTAGCTCTCCACTGTGTCCTCTTCGCCGTAGCCGCTGTTGAACATCGAGAAGAACGATATTTCGTTCACTTCGCCGCCCTTGAAGGAACAGGTGTTCGTGCCGCTCTCGTATATTATGTTGTTGTCGGAGTCGGTTATTATCATATTCCTACCGATGCCCGCGAAGATGTCCGCGGTCTCGGCGCTACTTCCGCTCACATTCTCGTATATGGCAGCTATCTCGCTCACACGGCTGTACTCGGAATTGAACTTCCCAAACATGAGGGTGGAGGCGTACATGCCTATCACTATCCCCAGTACTATCGACGACAGCACGAATATCAAGCACATGAGAACGATCCATACCCAGACGTGGCTCCTTCCTATGGCTTTGAGCTGATCTTTCTTACGGTTTGCCAATTTGTAACCCCTCCCGGAATATACTATTTCACCAATATACTATTATAGCAGAATTAGCGGTGCTTGTCAATATCTCACGCTCTTGACATCGCGGCGGAAAAATGATATAATGTGAGCATACGCTAACTTGATATGGAGGGGAAAATTATGAAAAACGAAAACTCCGTATGGAATTTCTACGCGCCCGTGTATGATCTGTTCATGCGGGCGAACCGCGCCGCCTACGCGGAAATGTACGGTATGATACGACGTGCGGTAGCCGGAAAGACAGTGCTCGAGCTCGCGACAGGCACTGGTCTCATCGCGAAGAATGTCGCGGAGGCTGCCGAGAGCATGGTCGCCACCGACTTCGCGGAGAATATGCTCGCACAGGCGCGCAAGGGCTATGTCCCGCAAAACCTCGAGTTCCGCTACGCCGACGCGACCTTCCTGCCCTTCGACGACGACAGCTTCGACGTCGTGATAATCGCGAACGCCCTGCACATCATCGACGCTCCCCGCAAGGTGCTCGCCGAGATACGCCGTGTCCTGAGACCCGGCGGACGTCTGATATGCCCGAACTTTATCCACGGAAGCATGAGCAAGGTCGGAGAGATCGCCTCCAAAGTCCTCACTGCCGCAGGCATAACCTTCGAGGCTAAGTGGACGGAGGACGAGTATGAGCGCTTCATCGAGGGCAACGGCTTCACAATGATGAGCCATGTGGTGCTGAACGCCGTTATCCCGCTGATGTACGCGGAATGCGAGCTTAAGGACGCACCGCTGAAAAAGACATACTCACTGTTCGATAAGCTGCCGGAGCTGCCCGATTACAAGAACTGGGTACCCAAAGGCATGATAACTGCGCTCGGCGCGGGTACGGGCGTGCTCGCGCTCACCTCCCTCGCCGTCAACTCCGCCGCGAAAAAGCGCAGGTCCTCCGCGGGGACCGCACTCGCGTTCCTGCTGGGAGCCGGAGCTCTCGGGTGCGGCGCTTGCACCCTCTGGTGCGCCTACGCTCATGAGAAGTTCTCCTACGCGGGCGACCGCAAGCTTTCCAAGCAGATAGTCGAGGGCACCGCCCGCCTTGTGAAGATACCCGAGGGCGGCACCTGCCTCGATGTCGGCTGCGGAAGCGGCGCTCTCACCATTGCCGTCGCCAAGCGCAACCCCGGCGCGAGGGTAACCGGCATTGACCGCTGGGGCGCGGAGTATGCCTCCTTCAATAAAGAGCTCTGCGAGCGCAATGCCAAGCTCGAGGGAGTTTCCGACAACACCGAGTTCCGCTCCGGCGATGCCGCAAGGCTCGATTTTGCCGATGAGACCTTCGACGCCGTCACCAGCAACTACGTCTACCACAATATCTCCGGCGCCGACAAGCAGAAGCTCCTCCTCGAGACCCTGCGCACGCTCAAGAAGGGCGGCACCTTCGCTATCCACGATATAATGTCCGAGGCACGGTACGGCGATATGCGGGAGTTCGCGCGAATGCTCCGCGAGGATATGGGCTGCGAGAAGGTCGAGCTCATCGACACCACCAACGGGCTGTTCATGACTCCCGGGGAGGCGAGAAAGCTGTTCCTGAGCGGGTCTATGGTGCTGTATGGTATAAAATAAAAGACAAAATGACCGCGGAGAGCTTGCTGCTTCCCGCGGTCTTTGTTATTCATAGGATACGGCGTTCACCATATTCAGCGTCACATTCCATATACCGGGGTATGCAAAATCGGTATCGGCTATCCTCTGCAATTCCTCGGGAGTTTTGTCCTCCGTGAACTCTATCTGATAGTCGTTGGTAAGCTCGATATACCCCACTATCTCCGCACCCGCGTCCGCTATGAGCTGCCTGATAAAATCCCTGTCACAGGTCAGGTCGGCGCTGATAAGGAGCTGATTTTTCACATAGCTGATACCCGTCTCCGGGTCGGTGACTATGTCCTCGGGGACGGACTCCTTGAAGTACATATCGCCGCTGTCGCCTGACTGCTCCGCCTTTTCCTCCGGAGTGAGGAAAATAAATGCACCCAAGTCCACATCATAGTATCCGAACAGCTTCTTTGCCCCGTTCAGCAGCTCCGCCGAGCCGATTATCTCCACATAATGATACGGATATACCGAACCGTTTACCGGCTTCTTGTAATCGGTCACAGCTATAACGGTCAGCTCATCGCTGTTGTAATTCCTCCACAGCAGCTCAACTGCCCGGCGGACATCGGTGTAATACGGTATTTTCCTGTATATCCATACCCCGAGGTCATCGCCTATATCTATAACAAATTCCTCACTGAGCCGGAAAGTCCCGTACTCTCCCTCAGACTTTGTTGTCCCGAACAGCCCGGGACCGTATCTGTCAACCCTCTGCTTTCCGGCTTTGAGCTTGTCATAGGAAAGATCGTCACCTTCAAAGCACGGCTCAATAAGTTCCCATATTTCAGCGCTGCCGGAGAGCATTTCCCGAAGTCCGTGTGTCAATACCTCATCGGAATATTCGGAGTAGTGTATTTCAGGCATATACCCTTCTCCGTCTACAACTATCGCACGGTCAAAGGGCGACGGTAAGTTTCCGTCGGAATTAAGGGACTCAGAGTACACTACAAACGTCGCCTCCGGGCACTGATATCCCTCGGCGGTGCCGGTCACGGCGGGCTGTCCGTCGTCCTTCCATTTGCGCAGAGGTGCGGCTTTCTCCGGGTCGTAGAGGTAAACGTTCCTGCCGGGGTCATAGCCCTCATAAACCACACTCCTCTCCTCCTCGGTGCAGAGATACACTATCCCGCCGAAGGAGGTAAGATTGAACGCCTTGCCGCTCCTGTACATCTCATTCAGAAGCTCCGCGCCGCCCTCTGTGTACGAGCTCGCGTACCATTCATCATTGTGATAAAACGCGGTTATCACACCGGTCACGGTATCTCCGCCGAACACGGGTATCTCCCATGTGCCGCGTGAAGTGCCGCTGCGGTAGTCCACCTTTATCGGATAACCGAGGGCGAAATTCTCCGTCATGTCCGCCCACGCAGAGCTCGCCTTTTCATAGATATCATCGAGGTCCGCTTCGGTCAGAACGTAGTCCTGCGGAGGGGGATTCATAACATTGTACTTGCGTATGGGGAAGTATTCCCCCTCGTCAAGCAGCTCCGCGCCGAAGGGCATCTGGCTGCCGCGGACGATGTACTGCCCGCCGGAGCTTGTGAACATAGCGACATTGCTAAGGATAACGTCACCGATGAATTTCACCTTGTCGCCTTTTCTGAACGCCTCGGATATCGGTTCGAGGTTCCAGTCCTTGTCCACCTTGCCGTCCGTTATAGCGGCAAAAACGCCCTCTCCATTGCCGAGGTAGAAGGTGATTTCTCCGAGCCTGCCGTACCGGTCGAGGGTAGAAACTGTCGGCGAGGGGAATATCGGGAGCGGGAAGGAGAAGTAGTTCGTGCCGGTGCGGAACAAGGCATTCATTCCCTCGGCGTTCCGTGCTTCCGACGCAATACTCTGCGCTTCCTCGCGGGAGAGATAGTCGTAGTAGCCCGCGGGCATCACGGTAGTCTGCGCGGTGACGTAATACACGCCCCGTAACATTCCGAAATCATTCTCGTCCACGGGAAAAGTCAGCTTGTCGGAGAAGTATTTCAGTATCATCTCAACTTCCTCCGAGCTCACGTCCGCGACTATATATTTCTGCGTGCTTTCAGCGGGGCTGTTATTGTCGGGGTCAAAGCTGTACAATTTGGAGCCGCCGTGCCCGAAATTGGTCTCCAGACCCTTTGTCGGCATTCGGTTCACATAATTCAGCATACCCACAAAGTATTCGTCCTTCAGGCAGTCCCGCACTGGGTCGAAATCGCCGCCGTCATACTCCGTGTCTTCGCTCAAAAATATCGACTGATAGCCGTCCTCGGTCTCTATCACATAGTCAAACGCCGCCCGCGCGTCTATCTCGTACAGCGTATTCTCATACACGAACACGTTCTCCTTCGGGTAGGTGTATTCGACGGGCAGAGTCTCCGTAAGCTCCGGCTCGGGCAATGTCACAGTTCCCGCCTTTGAAGCGGACGTTGTGACCTCGGGAACGGCGGTTCCCTGCCCCGACCCGTCATTGCCGCGCGTGAAGATACGCTCCCTGTTCACCCACAGCAGCGCTCCCGCTGCTATCACCACAGCGGCTGCCGCAAGTCCCGCGGCGGCACGCTTTATCCTCCAGCGGCGCACCTCCCGCTTATCGGGCAGCTCCGCCGTCTCAAAGCTCACACGGTGCACCTCTGTCGGGAGAATGCTCTCCCCGTACCTCGGGGCAGCCTTCGCTATCAGGTCCTCACCGATACCGCCCAGAGCGCGCACCAGTCTGTCGGTCTGTTTCTCCGTGCTCATAGCTGCACCCCCTCCTTCTCCAGAAATTCCCGCAGCTTTTCACGCGTGCGGCGCAGTGACATCTTCACCTTGCCCTCGGTGATGTGCATCTGCTCCGCTATCTCGGAGACGGTGCAGAAGTACCAGTAGCGCTTTAGAAATATCATCTGCTTCTCGCCGCTCAGGGTACGCAGGAATTTATCCAGCAGTGCCGCGAGCTCCGCGTCGTCGGTCTGCCGCTCCACGCTGTCGGGTGAGGGAATGCTCTCCGCGAGCTCCTCATACGCCACCGCCGTATAGCGCCCTCCCCGTTTCAGCGCGGACATCTTCTCCAGCATATTCAGAGCCGTGTTGCGCACTATCCGCGCGATGAACGCCCTGAATTTATCGGGGCGCTCCGGGGGTATCACGTTCCATAGCTTCAGGTATGTATCGCTGACACATTCCTCGCTGTCCTCCCTGTTCCCGAGGACGGAGTACGCAAGCCCCCGGCAGAAGGTGCCGTACTTGCCGTCGGTCTCGGCGATCGCGGATTCCGAGCGCGCGAAGTACAGTTCTATTATCTCGCTGTCTTTCAGCGGGATACCCCCGCGGTCAACGCGTATGTTACCTTGCTGAGATACGGTATTTTCCGGTCTTGCTGCCCGGAGATCATTATTTCTTTGACGCATCTGCACTTTCCTCTCCCCTTTCACTATATATGACAGGAAAAATGTGCCGGGGGTAACGGGTCACTCCGTGCTTTTTTCGTTTCTTTTCTTCGCCGCCTCTTCACAGAGCTGCCCGATCACGACTAACAGCTCTATGAAGTTGAACGCGAGCATCAACAAGATATCGAACAGCAGGATTATAAACTCATCGCCAAAATTTGAGCGGTATATTTTCCGCACACCTTCCGCGTAACGGTATTCCCGTGCCTGTCCGTACACCGGCTCGGCATCGGTAAGAAGCTCATCACCCTCATAAAATACTATGACGCGGCTGCCTTCCGTAACCCCCACAGGCAGTTCGCAGTTTGCCGACGGTACGGCTATGTACTGCGGCGTTCCGAAAAAAATGAAGTAAGTTTCTCTGAAAATGTGAAAGCCGTTTTCCTCCCGCTCATACACCAGTACAGTGTCTGACAGCCCGTTAGTTTCCCGCCGCATCATCTCCCCGTCCGCCCACGAGAACACGAACACTCCCGCGAGCACCGCTATCATCACACCGTTCCCGATCAGCACGACCTTTCTGTTCATGCCCACTGCGAAGAAGCAGTTGAATATGACCGCGATGATAAATAAAATCGGGATAAAGTACAGCCAGAATTCCATATTCCTCTCCCCCTTCTCTGATTCCATGATATCACAAAAGCGCGGACATTTCAATTACAAAGCGGTTACAAATGTTTACAGAACGGTAACAAAAAACGGTCATTCACACAGGAATGACCGGGTCTGTTTCAGATATCATCGCCGAAGGCGATACCGCAGCTTTTCACTTTTCATTATTCACTCGGATATTATATTTATATAATATCCGACGATTCTATGTCGATCTTCGGCGGCGCGCAGGCGAGCAGCTCCTCCTTGGGGATAGTCAGGAAGATGCTCACCAGCTCCGCGTCGAGCTGCGTACCCGCGACCTCCGCGATAATGCGGAACGCGTCCTCGTGCGTGCGGGGATCCTTGTAGGAGCGGCGCATGGTAATGGCGGAGTAGGTGTCGGCAATGGCGATGATACGCGCCGCGAGAGGTATGTCATTCCCTGCCACGCTGTAATAGCCCTTGCCGTCAATGCGCTCATGGTGGTAGAGTATCCAAGGCATTATACGCTCGAAGGAATGAAGCGGGTGGAGTATCTCCGTGCCTATTTTCGGGTGCATACGCATAGTCGTCCACTCTTCCTCCGTCAGCTTGCCGGGCTTGTTGAGAATGGACTCGGGGATACCGAGCTTACCCACGTCGTGCATGAGCGCCGCGTACTCGAGGTTTACGGGGTCGAGCTCCTTCTTCAGGTGGGGCGGAAGGTAGGAGTAAAGCTTCATGGTGAGGTTCTGCACATGACGGCTGTGACCGTTGAGGTTGGGGTCGCGGGCGTCCACGGCGCCGATTATCACCTCGGCAACGTCGATACTGCGCTCCTTGACCGTCTCTATCAGCTTTATCATCAGGTGGTTCACTATCGAGACGAACACACTGCCCCCGAAGAGTATCATCGACATGAGCAGGTCGGGCTTTCCGAATGCCGCCACAAGTATGTATCCAGCGAGGAAGAAGGTGAGCAGTATGAACGCCGTGACAGTCCACACCCTGTCACGCAGTCTGTTCCCCGAGAGTACGTCGTTCGTGCGCTTCATGAACCGCGCAAAATTTATCACATTGAAAACCATGAGCCCCGCGCCCACGGCTATCATTCCGTATATCAGATATCCCATATTTGCTCCGTCAGTCAAAAATCGGCATTCCTACCTATAAAGTATATTATAATACGATATCGGTAAAAAGTCAAGAACGAAAATGTTCCCGGAACGGTATGAGTGCAGCACTGCAATTTTCATCTTCATACTACAAAAAGATACTTGAAAATATTGCGATGATGTGGTATGATGAAACGGTACAGACAACGGCGGAAAGAAATGCCGCTTTCAGACAGACATCGAATCCCGCAGGATCAGGAAGGACGGTAAACTATGAGACGAAACCAATTATCCGTTAAGCTCGAACGCTTCGGCTCCGAAGCCGATAACGGAAGCCGTACGGGCTTCATCGCCTACTCCGACGGGAACGACCTCCTTGAGGTCACGGCAAGAGCAATCGAGCAGATACGCAAACGCTTCTTCCCCGATACCGACAGCCGGGAATTCTACCGCAGACTCTCGGAGGTCGATACCGAGAGCAGCTTCTTCGGCGTAGTTGAGTCCGAGGATCTTAACGATTATCCGAAGAAATGAGAATAGGCTTCGAATAAAAAATACAAGGGGCTGCAAGGTGCGTGACGCACTTTGCAGCCCTTTTGCTGCCCTGTTATCGGCGCAAAAGCAAGTGTAATTTGACTTTTGCGGGTATTTCTGATATAATGACCTCATCATTGAAAAATTTAATTGAGAAGCAGAACGGAGGAGTTGCTATGAGTGATAAGACCCTTGCGGGAGGAGTATGTGACAGGAAGTGGGAGCTGCTTCTGAAGGCTGACACCGTTGTTCTGTTCGACGTTGACGGCACCCTCACGAGCTACAATTACGGAGAATACCACGCACACCACGAGCTCGACTTCACTCCCGAGTTCAGAGCTGTGAACATCTACGCGGACTGCAAAAGGCTGCTGCCGATGTACAATTACATACAGAAGCACGGTATCGAAAGGATCTTCTGCATCTCCAAGGAACCGCACGGTCATGAAGCGTGGAAATCCGAAATGCTCGAACGGCTGTACGGCATTCCGGAAAATCATTGCTGCTACACGCTCGAATATGACGAGAAGCCCGCTCTCGCAAAGCGGATAGTCCGTGAGCATTTCGGCGATATCCCTCCGAAAAAGGTAGTCTGCGTGGACGACAGCGACGCAACCCTCGCGATGTATATGAAGGAAACGGAGTTCTGCACAGCTCACCCCATGATATTTATGGAGCACATCGAGGAGCTTATCTGAGCTCGGAACACGGTATCCGGGTAAAACAAAGAACGGTCAGTGCCGGGTATTAACGCACAATATCGTGCGCAAGCATCTTTATTGTATCCTCCAGCACGGCGCCTGCCTTTTCCAGCTCGGCTTTTCTCTCTTCGGGGTCGGTGTCTCCGAGAGCCTTCTCATACTTCTCCTTTGTAGATCCCTTAGCCTTGCCGTCCAGTATCAGTCTGATTTTTACTTTTCTTTCGACAGCGCGGTCAAATACGATTATCCTTTGCAGATGAAGCCTTTTGTTCCGTATCCGAACCGCGATGTACAGTCCCACAGCGGCTGCCGCGGCTCCCGCAAGAGGGTGAATGAAAAACGAAAGACACACTGCTGCGGCAATACCGGCGACCATACCGATGAGCGCCGGAACGAGCATGGGTCTGAATACCTTGTGCGATCCTGTGACCGGGGTATTCCCGCCAAGCAGCTTATCAATGCTCTCAATAATTTCTATCGCGCTGTCAAGCGATCTTCGGGTAGGATAATAATGCACTTTTGCTGCCCTCCGAGGTCAATTCGGCTGACCGTACATCAGCCTGTTTTTATACTGTAAAGAGATATTATCCGATCAGTCGGGCTCCCGGTCTTTATAGAAGTCCCGCTTCACTACCCTGAATACAAATTCGTCACCGCTGCCGGAGCAATATCTGTCGGAACTCAGCTCATACTCCGCGCCGTCGGCGTTGACATGAGGCATTCTCATATAGTACGCCTCGCCGCCCTGTATATATTCGATGCAGTATTCCGCGGAGCAGTCCTGCACCGACGTATAGAGGATCCCATATCCTTCGCCCGTACCACGCATACTGTACCAGTCGGTGACCGACTCATCGTCTGGTTTTCCCTTTCCGTCGGATTTCTCAAGCACCACACCACATTCCGCCGGCATGACAAGGCACACATTGTCAATGACGGTTCGCTCATATAATGTCTGTTTCAGCTCGCCGCCTTCGGTATAGATTATCGCTCCGACATTCCAGCCGCCCGAGTCCGGGAGCTCTCTCATCACTCCGTATTCCGGCTCCGGCAGCTCCGGGTCGAGGAAGTCCGCTATACCAAGGTATGTCCGCTCGCCGTAGCGGGTCGTGTCGAGCTTTGCGACCGAACCGAAGTCCAGCCCGTAGGTGTATACTTTGATGTTCTTGTCGTTTTTCGACTTTATAAGGTCGTCCGCCGAGCGTATATCCTTCGGCAGAAGATGTATGCCGTAATATACCCCGTAATCTATGCGTATCGTGAGCTTTTCGCAGTCGAGAGTGTCACGGATATACCGCTCTATCTCCGCGCATATCACGTCCTGCTCGTAATTGTCGGCATACATCACCTCGTCGTCGCTGCGTATCGGAACGAGAACATCGAACTCCCGCCCGTCGTATTCCATGCGGACATTGGCGAAGCTCGGCGCCTCAAAGCTGAACTCAAGCCAGCTGTTATCTGAAAGCACGACCTGCTTCACCGCCGCGGAAAAGCCGTACTTGTCACGGATATACATATCCGCGCGGCTTCTTGCGGTCAGCTCGTGGGAAATACTGCCGCAGCCCGCAAGCAGCATTACCGCCATTATAATAAATAAAACGAATGATATCCTGCGTTTCATAGCTTTCAGCTTTCCTTGTATATATTATTCAGCCCATTCATTTATACTATCCCCTCATGTATTATATATCGGATATTGGGCGGGAACTCTGAACGGCATCGGCCGGATCGGATCCTGTGCAGTCTGTCGTCATTCTTTATCCGGGTCGAACCTAATGCGATAATCGCAGCATTCCGCGCCTTCGGAAACCGCGGTCGTGCGCTCATATCTGAAATGGTGAAAGTGCTTCATATACTCCTTGTCCATGCCGCAAATACACAGAACGGCTTTTTCACAGCCGAGCTCCCTGCATATCTCGTGATAGGGACATGACAGGATATCCACACCGTACATCTCAGGCGGTTCGCTGACTAACCGGCGCTTGTAACCGTTTTTCTCACTGCTTGCGCTGTCAACGATCTTTTCGATATTTGCCCACAGCCTGTGATCGACATTCGGCAGTGATGTAAGCTTATGTGCAGCCTTACCGATCCTTCTGCCCATGTATGTACCGTATCGTTTCAGCGTTTCCTCCGCCTTTAAGCCATGAGCCCTGAACGCACGGTACAGCGCAACTGCCGGTATCGCCATAGCGCCCTTATGCTTTCTCAGCTCGGGATTTTCCCGCAATATCTTATCATATTCAGCAGAAGCGTCGCGCCAGACTTCGAGCCCCTTTGCTTCGCCAAGCTTCAGTATCAGTATCTTTTTCAGCTTTGTAAAAAATATTTGTTTATCGAGAGCGCTCATATTTACCCCTCCATCTATATGCTCTTTAACAGTTATTTGTGCTACCGTATCGCAGTATCTTCATATCAGCCCTTCAGGATAACAATGGGTATGGGCGGACAGTTCACGCGGTTCACGAAGGGCATCTCAACCACAGTGTAAATATCGCTGTCTATCGTCGGCAGGAAGTCCAGCAGCGCGTCCCGCTCCGCAAACCCTGTCTCGCGTCCGTAGTAGATGATGAGCGTCATTATCCCCTCGTCCCGCAGCAGCGGCAGACCCGCCTTTATGGCGGCAATGCTGCTCCCGGGACGGGTAAACACATTGTGGTCTCCGCCGGGCAGCCAGCCGAAGTTGAACGTGATTGCCGAAACAGTCCCCGGCTCGGCGTAATCAGCCATATTCGCGTGGCTTTCGAGGACGACGCGGACGCGGTTTTCCATACCGTTCTCACGGAGGAGTGCGCGGGTGCTCTCCACAGCCTCCTCCTGTATATCGAAGGCTGTCACCCTCCCGCTCTCACCGACAAGCCCCGCAAGGAACAGCGTATCCTTCCCGCGTCCAGCGGTCGCGTCGATGCAGATATCTCCGGGCTTTATATGCTCATTAAGCACTCTGTGTATTATATCGAGCGCAGAAAAATGCTTTCTCGGGTCGTTTTTCATATTAAGCCTCCCCCTTCTTTACTGCGTCCTGTAGTTCACCCGCAGTCTTTTTTTGATGCCGGCAAGTATATGCCCGTAAGCCTCCCGCGCAGTCTCCTTTGACACCGGAGGCGTGTCGCCGAGAGGATAGGGTATGCCGAGCTCCACATACTTTCTCTTGCCCATATCATGATACGGCAGCACATCTACCGCCTTCAGCGTTTTCAGTCCTCCGATGAAGTACCCGAGCCGGGTCTGCTCGTCCTCGCTGTCGGTGAAGCCGGGAACGATGACATGACGCACCCAGAGGTCCGTGCCCTGCTCCGAGATGAACTCCGCGAATTTGAGTATATGCTCGTTCGAGTGTCCCGTGAGCCTCCTGTGAGCGTCGTCGTCGATATGCTTGATATCGAGCATGACGAGGTCTGTGGCGGCAAGGAGCCTCTGCGCGGAGGCGGTATCGTCCGGCGTAAAGCAGATGCCCGACGTATCGAGACAGGTGTTGATACCTCTCTCATGAGCCTGCTCAAACAGCTCCGTGAGGAAGGTGAGCTGCATCATCGGCTCACCGCCGCTGCAGGTGATACCGCCGCCGCGGTAGAATGCGAGGTTCTTCTCAAACCGCTCCAGCAGTGCTTCCGCGGACACTTCCTCTCCCCTGCCCGGCTCCCATGTGTCGGGGTTGTGGCAGTAGAGGCACCTCATGGGACAGCCCTGAAAGAAAACCACGAACCGCACTCCCGGACCGTCCACGGTCCCAAAGGTCTCCACGGAATGGATATATCCGTTCACAAGTCACCGCTCCTTTCGCCGAAAATGCCCCCGGCAGGCGCAGGGGGCAAGGTCTGTATCATATCTTTTCGTGGAAGGTGCGGGAGATAACGTCGTCCTGCTGCTCCTTGGTCAGCTTGATGAAGTTCACCGCGTAACCCGAGACACGCACCGTAAGCTGCGGATATTTCTCGGGGTGCGCCTGAGCGTCGAGCAGCGTGTCACGGGTGAACACGTTCACGTTGAGGTGATGTCCGCCCTTTTCCACATATCCGTCGATAAGCTCCACAAGGTTTTCAGCCTGCAGATCGTTCGGTAATTTTTCCATATATAAAGCTCCTTTTCACTCCGCGTCGCCGAAATCGAAGGTCGGTATCGCGCACGCGCCCTTTTTTCCGCAGTCCGTGCTGTTCATAGTACGGACTTTCGTTTCTTCGCCGATACCTATATCGACGTGCTGACTTCCGCCCTCCATAAGGCTGTCTATCAGCTCCGCGAGCTTTTCGGCATCGAGTCTTTCGCTGTTATCAGAGTTCACCGTTTGCCGCCTCCCGCGCGAGCGCGTCAAGGTCTATCTCTCCCGAGAACACCTTCATATCCTTTCCGAGCGCGTCGGGGATTATCGAGAATGTGTTCGATATACCGTCCTGCGCGTGTCTGAACGGCAGCTTAGCCACCGATGACAGCGAAGCCACGGCACCGTTCGTATCGCGCCCGTGCATGGGGTTCGCGCCCGGAGCGAGCGGAACGCCGTGCTTTCTCCCGTCGGGAGTATTGCCGGTCTTCTTCCCGTACACCACGTTCGAGGTTATGGTGAGTATCGACATTGTCGGTATGCTGCCGCGGTAGGTATGGTGCTTCCTGATCTTGTCCATAAACATACGCACGATATCCACGGCTATCTGGTCTACCCTGTCGTCGTCGTTGCCGTACTTCGGGAAATCCCCCTCGGTCTCGTAGTCTACGACTATGCCGTTCTCGTCGCGTATGCACTTCACCTTCGCGTACTTTATGGCGCTGAGCGAGTCCGCGACTACAGAAAGTCCCGCGATGCCCGTCGCGAAATACCGCTTCACGTCGCGGTCATGCAGTGCCATTTGCAGTCTCTCGTAGCTGTACTTGTCGTGCATATAGTGGATAACGTTGAGGGTATTCACATACAGCTCCGCGAGCCATTCCATCATCTGGTCGTACTTGTCCATTACGTCGTCGTAGTCGAGGTAATCCCCCTCCACGGGACGGTACTTCGGACCTACCTGAATTTTGAGCACCTCGTCCACACCGCCGTTTATCGCGTACAGCAGGCACTTCGCGAGGTTCGCTCTCGCGCCGAAGAACTGCATTTCCTTGCCCACCACCATGGAGGACACACAGCACGCGATAGCGTAATCATCGCCGTGAGTCACACGCATCATATCGTCGTTCTCATACTGTATGGAGGACGATTTTATCGACATTTTCGCGCAGAACACCTTGAAATTCCTCGGGAGCCTCTTCGACCACAGCACGGTGAGGTTCGGCTCGGGAGCGGTGCCGAGATTGTTGAGGGTATTGAGGTATCTGAAGGAGTTTTTGGTGACCATGTGCTGTCCGTCCACGGTAACTCCGCCGATAGATTCCGTTACCCATGTGGGGTCGCCGGAGAAGAGGGCGTTGTACTCGGGAGTGCGGGCAAACTTGACGATACGAAGCTTCATGATGAAGTGGTCGATGAGCTCCTGCGCCTCGCTCTCGGTTATCAAACCCCTGTCGAGGTCACGCTGGATATAGATGTCGAGGAAGGTAGAGGTGCGTCCGAGGCTCATTGCAGCGCCGTTCTGCTCCTTGACAGCGGCGAGGTATCCGAAGTACAGCCACTGCACCGCCTCGCGGGCATTCTTCGCGGGCTTGGATATATCGAAGCCGTATATCTTCCCGAGCTCGATAAGCTCCTCGAGCGCGCGTATCTGCTCCGAGAGCTCCTCACGCTGTCTTATGTTTACCGAGGTCATACGCACAAAGTGTGTATCCTTCTGGTGAAGCTTGTCCTCAATGAGCCTGTCCACGCCGTACAGCGCGATACGCCGGTAATCGCCGATAATGCGTCCTCTGCCGTAAGCGTCGGGCAAGCCGGTGAGGATAGCTGACTTGCGGGCAAGTCTCATCTCGGGCGTATAAGCGTCGAACACACCCTGATTATGGGTCTTGCGGTACTTAGTGAAGATATCGACTATCTGTGGATCCACCTCATAGCCGTATTCCTTGCACGCCTGCTGTGCCATTCTTATACCGCCGAAGGGCTGCAGAGCCCGCTTGAAGGGCTTGTCCGTCTGCAAGCCGACGATCTTCTCGAGCTCCTTGTTCAGATACCCCGCACCGTGAGACGTAATGGTGGAAACGATCTTTGTGTCCATATCGAGGACACCGCCCGCTTCCCTCTCCTGCTTCGACAGCTCGAGCACCTGTTCCCACAGCTTCTTCGTAGCCTCCGTGGGACCCTCCAGAAATGTCTCGTCCCCGTCATACGGGGTGTAGTTCTTGTTTATAAAATCCCGGACATTAACGGAGGTCTTGCTCCACCTGCCCGGTCTGAAGCCCTCCCATTCGGGAGCAAATTCGTTTATCATGTCAGTCCCTTCCCTTTTGGCGCTTGCGCGCTTTGGTCGCTTGCGCTCGAGCCGGGGGAAACCTTTCTGAAGAAAGGTTTCCCCCGGACCCCTTTCCAAAGACTTCTTGATTGCTTCGCGATGAATACAAGCAATTCTGCATAGATTGTAAAAGGCTGTTGATCAGGTATAGTCTACGACGTTTACCCACGAAGCGAGAAATTCCTTCTCGTCCGCGTTGCCCTTTACCGACTGCGAAGCCGCAACGATCGGCATCCACTTCTGTACATACTGGATCGCTGTGTCGGACTTGTCGCAGAAGAGCTTGAGATACTTCTTCGCGAGTTCCTCTTTCCCGTCAAGACAGAAGAGCAGATACGTTCTCGCCACATCCGCGGAGGCGTTGCCCTGTGTGGCATGCGCCCAGTCAATGATGTAGGGAGTGCCGTCGGCGGTGATTATGATGTTCGAGGGGTTGAAGTCGCCGTGGCAGAGCTTCAGGTGCTTGGGCATGGATTCGAGCGTTGTGTGCAGGTCATAGCGCACAGTCGCCGGGAAAGACGACGCGGATATCTTGCCGTGCATCTTGTCCTTCAGTCTGCCGAGGAGCTGGCACTTGTGGGACTGTACGTCCATCTGCAGATCAACGAACTGTTCGAGATACTCGTCAGCCTTCCCCGGGTTTTCCTCCCAGAGCTGCGTAAGTGTTTTGCCCTCAATGAAATCCGATACGATAGTCCATTTCCCGTCTATCGTGATGACCTCGCGCACCTTCGGGATATTCAGTCCCGTAAGCTCCACGCGCGCCTGATTGAGTGCCTCGTTCAGCACGCCTTCCTTAGTGCAGGTCTCGTCGAACACCTTGAGAGCGCAGTCACCGTCGCGGTATATAGTCTTATCCTTGCGTTTTGCGATTATTTTGTTAAGCTTCATTGTCCGTTATCCCCCTGTCACTTCTTCAATGCTCTGCCGCGTTTTGCGGGCTTTTTCTCCTCTGCGGGAGCTGCCGCAGACTTCCTGCCGCGCTTCGCGGGAGCAGCCATGAACTGCGTATCGTCGGGCTTCTCGATCTCCGTGAACTTCTTTCCGTAGTACGCGTTCAGGTAGAGCTGCTTCAGCTCGCTCATAAGCGGATATCTCGGGTTAGCGCCTGTGCACTGGTCGTCAAACGCCGCCTCGGTCATCTCGTCGAGGGTAGCGAGGAAGTCAGCCTCCGAAACGCCGTAATCCGCGATAGTTGGCTTAATGCCTATCTTCTTTTTCAGGTCCTCAACTGCCGCGATGAGGTTTTCGAGCTTCTCTTCATTCGTCTTGCCGCCCAGTCCGAGTGCATCGGCTACCTGGGCGTATCTCTCAAGAGTGTGCGGGTGGTCATACTGTGAGAAGGTACCCATTTTTACGGGAACCTCGGAAGCGTTGTAGCGCATTACGTCGCATATAACGAGCGCGTTTGCCACGCCGTGAGCGATATGATGATACGCGCCGAGCTTGTGCGCGAGAGAGTGGGAAATGCCGAGGAAAGCGTTCGCGAACGCCATACCCGCCATTGTAGCCGCGTTAGCCATTTTCTCGCGTGCCTCGACGTCATTCTGTCCGTTTTCATAAGCGCGCGGGAGGTATTCAAATATAGTCTTGAGCGCCTGTATAGCGAGACCGTCGGTGTAATCGGTAGCCATTACCGAAGCGTAAGCCTCGAGAGCGTGAGTTACAGCGTCTATGCCCGAGGCGGCAGTCAGCCCCTTCGGAGCGCTCATGTGCATATCGGTGTCCACGATAGCCATATCCGGCAGCAGCTCATAGTCCGCCAGCGGATACTTGCAGCCGTCCTCCCTGTCGGTGATGACAGCGAAGGGGGTTACCTCCGAGCCTGTGCCGGCAGATGTCGGGATGGCCACGAAGTACGCCTTCTCGCCCATTTTCGGGAAGGTATAGACGCGCTTTCTGATATCTATGAAGCGCATAGCCATATCCTTGAAATCAGCCTCGGGGTGCTCATACAGCACCCACATTATCTTTGCCGCGTCCATAGCCGAGCCGCCGCCGAGAGCTATTATCACATCGGGCTTGAAGGAGCGCATCTGCTCCGCGCCAGCCTTAGCGCTGTCGAGCGTCGGATCGGGCTCAACGTCGAAGAACGTGGTGTGAACTATACCCAGCTCGTCGAGCTTGTCGGTTATCGGCTTTGTGAAGCCCGCACCGTACAGGAAGCTGTCGGTGACGATGAACGCTCTCTTCTTGCCCATGACTGTACCCAGCTCGTCAAGCGCAACGGGCAGGCAGCCCTTCTTTACATACACCTTTTCGGGTGCTCTGAACCAAAGCATATTCTCTCTCCTCTCGGCGACCGTCTTTACATTGAGCAGGTGCTTTACGCCCACATTCTCGCTCACGCTGTTGCCGCCCCATGAGCCGCAGCCGAGGGTAAGTGACGGGGGCATTTTGAAGTTGTAGAGGTCTCCGATACCGCCATGGGAGGAGGGGGTATTCACAAGGATACGTCCGGTCTTCATTCTCGCGGAGAATTCGTTGAGGATATCCTGCTCCGTGCTTACATTGAGATAAATGGAGGAGGTATGTCCGAAGCCGCCGTCCGCTATAAGGCGTTCCGCCTTTGCGAACGCGTCCTGAATATCCTCAGCCTTGTACATTGCGAGAACCGGAGAGAGCTTTTCATGCGCGAATTCCTCGGAGATATCCACGCTTGTAACCTCGCCTATGAGTATCTTCGTACCCTCGGGAACCTCAACTCCCGCAAGAGAAGCGATAGTCGCCGCTTTCTGTCCGACTATCTTCGCATTCAGCGCGCCGTTGATGATGATAGTGCGTCTTACCTTGTCGAGTTCCGCGCCCTTGAGGAAATAGCAGCCTCTCGCGGCGAATTCCTCACGCACCTTGTCATAGATGTCCTTGTGGACGATGACCGACTGCTCCGACGCGCAGATCATACCGTTGTCGAAGGTCTTGGAGTGGATTATCGAGTTGACCGCGAGCACGATGTCCGCGGATCTGTCGATTATGGCGGGGGTATTTCCGGCGCCCACGCCGAGGGCAGGCTTGCCGCTGGAATACGCAGCCTTCACCATACCGGGTCCGCCGGTAGCGAGGATAATATCGGCTTCCTTCATAACGAGGGTGGTCATATCGAGGCTCGGCGCGTCGATCCATGAGATGATGTTCTCGGGAGCGCCAGCCTTCAATGCTGCCTCATACACTATCCTTGCCGCTTCGATGGTGGACTTCTTCGCGCGGGGGTGGGGGCTGAAGATAATGCCGTTGCGGGTCTTTAGGGAGATGAGCGACTTGAATATCGCGGTAGAGGTAGGATTTGTGGTGGGGATAACAGCGGCGATCACGCCGATAGGCTCGGCTATCTTCTTTATGCCGTAAGCCTTGTCCTCCTCAATGACTCCGCAGGTCTTTGTGAACTTGTACGCGTTGTAGATATACTCGGCGGCGTAGTTGTTCTTGATGACCTTGTCCTCAACAACGCCCATGCCTGTCTCCTCGACAGCCATTTTAGCAAGTGTTATCCTTGCCTTGTTCGCCGCGGACGCGGCGGCGAGGAATATCTTATCCACCTGCTCCTGCGTGAACTGCGAGTACTTTTTCTGTGCTTCCCTGACGCGTTTGAGCTCCGCCTCCAGAGCCTCCACGCTGTCAACCGGCTTTCTTTCGTTTTTTGCCATTGTTATCCTCCTGTTACGATATTGTGTACCCTTACGGGTGTATCAACAATATATTGTGGTCGTCACTTATATATCATACCACAAAATGTGTTTATTTGCAATACCCTATTTTAAATTCAGACAAATTTTTGCCAAAACATACACATATCCCCATATAATTTATCCGTATACTGCTATAATATACAAAAACTCCCCGAACGTGCATTCGGGGAGCCTTTATGAACGATTTACTTGTTCAGTCTTGCCTCGATCTTGTCGAGCTCATCATACAGAGCCTGCGGGATATTGCCGCCCTTTGCCTTGATGTCCTCGTCATAGTATCTGCGCATTTCCTTGATCTCTTTCTTCCAGAGCTCCTTGTCAACGTCAACGAGGTGCTTTACAGTATCGAGAGTTACCTCGCCCTCGAGACCCTCGATGTTGATGTCCTCGGGCTTCGGAACAAAGCCGATAGGTGTCTCGACAGCGTCAGCCTTGCCCTCGCAGCGGTCGATGATCCAGTCGAGAACTCTCATGTTATCGCCGAAGCCCGGCCACATGAAGTTGCCGTTCTCATCCTGTCTGAACCAGTTTACGTTGAAGATTTTCGGAGCCTTGTCGCCGAGCTTCTCGCCCATTTCGAGCCAGTGGTTCCAGTAATCGCCTACATTGTAGCCGATGAAGGGCTTCATAGCCATAGGATCGTGACGGAGCACGCCTACAGCGCCGGTAGCTGCCGCGGTGGTCTCGGAGGAAACCGCGGAGCCTACATAAGTACCGTGTGTCCAGTCAAAGGACTGATATACCAGCGGAGTTGTGGAAGCTCGTCTGCCGCCGAATATCATAGCGGAGATCGGCACGCCGTTCGGGTTGTTGAACTCGGGCGAGAGGCACGGGCAGTTCTGCGCAGGAGCAGTGAAGCGGCTGTTCGGGTGAGCGAGCACCTTCTTCTTGCCAGTCTTTTCATCTATCTGAGATGTCCACTCCTTACCGTTGACATCAAGACCTGTCCATTCCTGAGCGTTCTCCGGCGGGTTCTTGTCGAGACCCTCCCACCATACCGTCATATCGTCCTTGTTGATAGCTACGTTTGTGAAGATAGCGTTCTTCTTTGTGGACTCAAGAGCATTGAAGTTGGACTTTGCGTTTGTTCCGGGAGCAACTCCGAAGAAGCCGTTCTCGGGGTTGATAGCGTAGAGTCTGCCGTCGGGACCCTGCTTCATCCAGGCAATATCGTCGCCGACCGTGAATACCTTGTAGCCCTTCTTCTTGTAGCCCTCGGGCGGAATGAGCATAGCGAGGTTTGTCTTGCCGCAGGCGGACGGGAACGCGGCTGTGATATATGTGGTAGTGCCGTCGGGCTTCTGAACGCCGAGGATAAGCATGTGTTCAGCCATCCAGCCCTCATTCTTGCCCTGATAGGACGCGATACGCAGCGCGAAGCACTTCTTGCCGAGCAGAACGTTTCCGCCGTAAGCGGAGTTGATAGACCAGATAGTGTTGTCCTCCGGGAACTGCACGATGTATCTCTTCTCGGGGTCAACATCAGCCTTCGAGTGCAGACCGCGCACGAAGTCGTTGCTGTCATCCGGGAACGCCTCGATGACCTTGTCGCCCATTCTTGTCATTATAGCCATGTTGAGAACGACGTAGATAGAGTCCGTGAGCTCGAAGCCGACCTTAGCGATAGGCGAGCCGATGGGTCCCATGGAATAAGGGATAACGTACATTGTTCTGCCCTTCATAACACCGTCATACATAGGTGTGAGCATAGCGTACATTTCCTTGGGATCCATCCAGTTGTTTGTCGGGCCCGCATCTTCCTTTCTGCGGGAGCATATAAATGTTCTGTCCTCAACGCGCGCAACATCGTTCGGCTTTGTTCTGTGGTAGATACAGCCGGGGAGCTTCTCCTGATTAAGCTTGATCATCTCTCCGGTCTTGAAAGCCTCCTCGCGGAGCTGTGCGAGCTGCTCCTCGCTTCCGTCGATCCATACGACGTTGTCGGGCTTGCAGAGAGCCTTCATCTCTTCAAACCACTTGAGCACATTCTGATTTTTGGTCATCATAGTCGTTTTCTCCTTACCTTTGTGATATAGTAAAACTCGGTATTATCCTTATTTTACCTGTGGGTCTCTCCCACAAAAATACAATATTATTATACTATTTTTTTCTCTTCAGGTCAAGTGCTTTTCGGTCAATTTTACAGAAATTTCCGTATTTATTTCTGCGGCTCAACAAAAAACGGACGGTCCGAAGTCCGTCCGTTATCTGTTTTATTTTGCGGTGACCTTAACGATCTCCTTGCTTGTCGCAGCTGTCCACTTGCCGTTGACGTATGCGCGGACGAGGAACTTGTACTCCGTGCCGGAGGTGAGCCCGCTGACCGTTACCGAGTTCTTTGTGAGCTTGTTGGTAAGCACCTTGTACTTGCCGTCCTTGTACTGATAAACGGCGTACTTTGTGGCACCGGAGACCTTGCTCCATGAAAGGGTGACCTTCTTGGCGGCCGTTGACTTTGCCGTTACCTTGAATGCCGCTCCCGACGCGGTGGTACCCGTGTTCTTGGAGGACGAGGAGGCTGTCGAAGCTGTTGTGCTCTTTTCGGTCGAAGCTGTTGTCTTGTTCACTGCCAAAGCCGGAGCGCCCGCCTTGGTGACAGCGCTGACTATCTCGGGAGTGATGACCTTTGCCGTCGCGCGGTCGATGAACTTATGACTGTTCGAGATGCCCTTACCGCCGTAGTTGTTGTCCCATACGATGACGGAAATACCGCGGTTTCTCGCGTAGCCGTAGAAGTCTCCCATTCTCGCCACAGCGACATCGGTATTGTCACTGTACTTGTAGCCGTTCTCATTGAGTCCGTACTCGGATATTACCACGGGAATGCCCTTGGAGGAATACGCCTTGTACAGCCCGTCGATGACCGCGGGGGAGGTCTTGACACCTATGCCGTAGTAATGCGCGTCCGCGATAAGTCTGTTTTTGACGGTATCGGTCGGCATCTTGAAATACGGCGAGAGTGTACCGAGCTCGTCGTTCTTTGCCGCGTAGCCTACTATCATAAGATAGCGCTTGGCGTTATTGCCGCCCGAAGCACGAACTGCATCAACGAAGGTCTGGTTATAGAGGTTTATGAGCTCAAGAGCCTCCTTGACCTCGTTCGGCACGTTGTTCTTGTCGTACCACCACTCATAGTTAGCGGAGCCTGTGAGACGGGGCTCGTTCATTCCCTGGAATATGAGCTTTTCGCCGTAGTCCTTGAAAGCCGCCGAGACCTGCGTCCATATCGACTTTATGTACTTCACGGACTGGGTCTGCTCCGCCTTGCTGGGACGGTAGTAGGCGTAGTTGTTCTTGTCGTTGTCGTGGTGGATATTGACGATGACATACAGCCCTTCGTCAAGACACCAGTCCACGACCTCCTTGACACGGTCCAGCCACTTGCTGCTGATATTGTAGTCCTTGTCAACGTGGTTATGCCATGAAACGGGGATCCTTATGGTGTTGAATCCTGCGTTCTTTACAGTCTTGATGAGCTCCTTGGTGGTCTTTGCGCCGCACCATGAGGTCTCGAGCTTCAGCTCATCGGAGGGTGTCGTCGCTGCCCACGCGTCGAACGCGTTGCCGAGGTTCCAGCCCGCGCCCATAGCGTCAACGAAGGTCATAGCCTCGTTATCCGGCAGCTTCTGTCTCGAGTCCTCCGCCGACGCGGAAAAAGTCACCATGCTCACCGCCATTACAGCGGCAGTCAGCACTGCGGCAGCCTTTCTGAATATTCTGTTCATAGAGCCCTCCCGTGGGTTCAGAGTGTCTCGTCGCTTGTTCCCTGTACGTCCTCTGCGCCCGCAGCGAAAGGCATGGTATTGTCATTGCCGATATCAAAGTCGGAATCGTCGTCGTCATTGAAGAATTCGTCCTCATCGAAGAACTCGTCGTCGCCGATCATATCGAAGTCCTCGAATTCATCGAAATCGTCATCGGCAGCGAATTTCTTGCGGATAATGAGGAATGCCGCGAGAGCTCCTGCAAGCACAGCGATGATACCGATAAGGATAGCAATAATGTTCTTATTCATGTTTTTGTCCTTCCTTTTCAAAAAGAATTGGTTCGACCGCGCGAGCGGTCATAAAAACTACATAAATATTATATATCATTTTACGCTATTTTTCAAGTAAATTTTCAAATTTGTCACATTGCACAAACCTCTCACATATTATTTGTGAGGTTCATCAAAACAGCAAGCGCCGCCACCGGCGCGGTCTCACACCGCAGTATCCGTGTCCCTAGGGTAGCGAGACGGATCCCCGCGTTTTTCGCGAGCTCCGCCTCGGCTTCCTCGAAGCCTCCCTCGGAGCCGATGTACACATCTATTGCGTCGGTCTCCGGCGAAACGAGGGAATTGAGCCGCTCCCCGCCGCATTCATAGAACAGTATGCCCGTCCCGGCGCAGTGCGCCTTCACCGCTTCCCCGAAGGTGAGCATTTCTCCTATCGTCGGTATCCTTCCCCGCCCGCACTGCTTTGCAGCTTCCTCCGCTATCCTCTGCCAGCGCTCACATTTCTTTACGGCGGTTTTCACGTCGGGACGGGACACGCAGCGCTTTGAAATGACGGGTATCACCTCGCTCGCCCCGAGCTCCACAGCCTTCTGCACAATGAAATCCATCTTGTCGGACTTCGGCATACACTGGAACAGCCGCACTCTGACAGTGGGCTCACCCTCCGAGGCACGGCGGTCAAGCACCTCCAGCTCGACTGCGCTCTCACCCGCCGAAAGTATGCGGCACAGGCAGTCGGTTCCGTTCCCGTCGCACACTATTGCAAGATCCCCCGCCTTCATTCGCAGCACCCGCGAAATATGAACAGCGCCCCCGCCCGTTATCAACGCGGTCTCCCCGGCATTCTCCCCGAAAAATCTCGGGTAGCGCCAGCGCTCGATGTTCTCCTGTGTCACGGTCTTTTCAAATTCTTCGTTAAGCTTCATATCTTTCCTCATAAACAAAGCCGTGAGCACTTGTCCCACGGCTTATTTCTCAATATTTGTTGTCCGGTACGTCCACGAACTCCGCGTTGGCGTAGCTTCCCGAGGGCTGCGTTATGACAGCGGACTTGCTCGGCTTGAAATCGCTGCTCGGAGCGGAAGCCGACGCAGGCTTCGGGGTTGGTGTATATGCGGGCTTCGGAGCAGGCTTGGGAGCCGGTGCGGGCTTGGGGGCGGGAGCGGGTTTAGGGGCGGGCTTGTAGGTCGAAGCGGGTCTCGGGGCGGGCTTCTCCACCGGTGCGGGTGCAGGAGCGGGCTTCGGAGCCGGAGCGCTGTATGTACTCTTCGTAACGCCTGCGGACTTGGCAGCCTTTGAAGTGCCCTTCTGAGCGGGGCGGAGCTTGTCCACATCGGAGAATCTGAATCTTCCGACTATCTCGCGGAGGTCTCCGGAGCGGTCGGTCAGCTCGGACGCCGACTGCGCGCATTCGTCCGCCGTCATGGAGGTGCTCTGGATAACGCCGCTGATCTGTTCAACGCCGATATTGATCTGTGTGATGGCTTCGGACTGCTGTTCACACTCCTCCGAGATTATGTTCAGTCCCTCGCCTATGAGCGCGGACTTCTCTGCTATCGTAGTGAATACGCTTGCTGTCTGCTGTGTTTTCTCAACGCCCTCACGAACGCTCTGTACGCAGCTCTGGATAACGTTGCTGGTCTGGTGGGAGGCTTCCTGCGACTTGACGGCGAGGTTCTTTACCTCGCTGGCGACTACCGCGAAGCCCTTTCCTGCCTCACCCGCACGCGCCGCCTCAACGGAAGCGTTGAGCGCGAGGATATTGGTCTGGAACGCTATATCTTCGATGACCTTATTGAACTTGAGTATCTCGTTTGTGGACTTACTGATATCGTCCATAGCCTTGAGCAGCTCCTGCATCTTCGCGGAGCCCTCGGTTACCGCCGCACTCGCGTCCTCCGCGTTGCGGTGCGCCTCACGGGCGTTCTCCGCGTTCTTGACTACGGCGTTGCGTATCTCATTGACGGTGGACGCGAGCTCCTGAACCGTGCTCGCCTGCGCGGTAACGCCCTGCGAGAGCGTCTGCGAAGCCTGCGACACGCGCGCGCCGTCAGCGTTTACCTTCTCGGCGCCGCCGGAGATATCGCTGAACGCGGTGGACATATTATAATAGAGGTGTTTGAGTCCCTTGGAGAGTGCTATATCATCGGGAAGCCGCGATATATCGCGGGTAAAGTCGCCGTTCGCGACATCGGAGATTATATCCGTAACGAACTCATTCGTCTGGGAAGCAAGGGTCAGTGATTTCGCGAGCTGATCGAGCTCCGTCCCGGTATTCAGCGTTACGGCGCCCTTTGCGTATTCGGCAGCCATGTATGCCTCAGCCGAACCGGCGAGCTTTTCCGCGGGCTCTATCAACTTGTTCTTATATGCAGACAGGCTGTAGAAGCAGAACCCCGCGCTGAACGCGAGCCCCACCACCGCGAATATCAGAACAGCCATATTGCCGCCGGCAAGTCCGCAGATCGCGAGGATAAGGAACAGCAGAGCGCTCCCTCCGCCGAGCAGATAGGTGTTCATCTGAATAAATTTTCTAAGTGACCCCTTCATATCGGATAACCTCCAGACGAGATATTATTTCACAATAGCATATACATAATATCATAAAACTGCGGATTTGTCCATAGTTTTCCGCAAATTTTTCCGCAAAAAGGTCAATTTTCTGCATTTTTCACAAATGATGAGAAATTTTGACGTGCCGAGAGCATTTTTAAAGCTGCAAAATGTACACAATGCCGTCATCATCGGGATAGTAACCCTTACGAATATTAAGTTTCACAAAGCCTGCGCGTTCATATAGCGAAATTGCCGGAACATTCCTGCTTCGTACCTCGAGAAATATCCTCTCCGCCCCGCGCTGACGGCATTCCCCGATGAAGCGTCCGAGCAGCCGCTGACCTGCGCCCCTGCGCCTTTCGCCGGGCAGCACCGCGATGCGGTACAGCTCCGCCTCATCGAAGGATATCCGCCCGAGAGCGTAACCCACGCCCTCCTCGCATACGCAGACACCGTACCCGCTGTCGGTCACGGCGCGCACAGCGGTCTCGTCCCAGCTATTCTCAAAGCACTCCCGCTCCGCAGCGACAATAAAATCCACGCAGTTCATCAGTGCGCCTCGTACCAGCTCCTGCCCGTCTTTGCGTCCACTGTGAGCGGGACGGACAGCTTCGCCGCGTTCTCCATTTCCTCGGCAATAATGACCGCCACACGCTCCGCGCAGTCCTCACGGGCTTCCGCGATAAGCTCGTCGTGCACCTGGAGTATCAGCCTCGCGTCCAGCTTTTCAGCCCCCAGCCGCTCATACACGCGTATCATCGCGAGCTTTATTATGTCGGCGGCAGTTCCCTGCACCGGGGCGTTCATCGCCATGCGCTTGCCGAGAGCCTGCTGCACCTTGTTGGTCGCGGCAAGCTCGGGGATATAACGTCTGCGCCCCCACATCGTGGAAACATAGCCGTTCTTCTTGCCGTTCTCTACGGTCGATTTCATGAACAGATCCACTCCGCGGTATTTCGCGAGGTAGTTCTTTATATACGCGTCCGCCTGCGCGACAGAGACATTGATATCCTTGGACAGCGAGAACGCGCCTATACCGTACACTATACCGAAGTTGACAGCCTTTGCGCTGCGTCTCATCTCGGGAGTGACCCACTTCACCGGCATATCGAATACCTGCGAGGCAGTGACGGTGTGGATATCCTCTCCGCTCCCGAACGCCTCGATCATCGCCTTGTCCCCGGACAGGTGCGCGAGTATTCGCAGCTCGATCTGCGAGTAGTCCGCGTCAACGAGCAGATAACCCTCCTTCGCGACGAAGAAGCGCCGGAATTCCCGCCCCAGCTCCGTTCTCACGGGGATATTCTGGATATTCGGCTCGGCGGAGGATATACGTCCGGTGCGGGTCTCCGTCTGCTTGAAGGTGGTGTGTATGCGCCCGTCCTCCGCTATCTCGGCGAGGAGCCCCTTAGCGTAGGTCGAGTCGAGCTTCGTCACCGCGCGGTATTTCAGTATAAGCTCGATTATCGGGTCCTTTCCGATAAGCCCGTCCAACACCTCCGCGTTGGTGGAGTAGCCCGTCTTGGTTTTTTTCCCATGGGGAAGCCCCAGCTTGTCGAACAGTATCTCGCCGAGCTGCTTAGGGGAATTGATGTTGAACGCCTGCCCGGCATGAACATATATCTGCTGTTCGAGCTCCTGCGCCTCCGAGGAGAGCCGCTCACCGAACCTCACGAGAGCCTCCCGGTCTATGGCAATGCCCTCCCGCTCCATGGAAACGAGCACTCCCGCTAGCGGTATCTCTATCTCCCGCAGCAGCTTATCCATTCCCTGCTCGCAGAGCTTCGTGTGCAGCACCCGGTTAAGCTCGTGTATCACCTTCGCCCCGCCCTCTCCGAACGGAACCTCGTACTCGGTGCAGAGCCGTTCGGGAGAATACTCCGAGGCTCCGGCGTTGAGCAGGTAGGCGGCAAGAGTGGAATCGAACTCCACCCCGTTTATCGGGCAGTCCAGCGCAGTGAGCATCGCCTTCAGGTCAAAGGTGCGCTTTGGTTCATCTCCGACGAGCTCGGACTTGTCCGCCTCGCTGACCTCACCATTCACGCACTTCCACAGTCTTCCCTCTCCGTCGAGCCAGTAGTCCGGTACAGCGCCGTCCAGCTCCGGGATATCCTCCCTCGCCGCCGGGGGAGCTTCCTCCGCGGCGTGAGCGGCAGCCGTGTCTATCGCCTCTCCCGACACCCCGAGCTTTTTCAGCAGCGCGAACATCTCCAGCTCCGTCAGCAGCGAGGCGAGCTTCACCTCATCGCGCTTTCCGAAGCGGTAATGCTCTGTGTCGCAGTCTATGGGGGCGTTCTTCACGATCTCGCCGAGCATACGGCTCAGCCGCGCGCTTTCCTCCCCCGCCGAGAGCTTTTCCCTGACAGACTTTGTTGTCTCCACCGCGTCAAGGTCGCCGAATATATTGTCAATGGTGTGGTATTTCTGTATCAGTCCGAGGGCGGTCTTTTCGCCTATCCCCTTCACTCCGGGGATATTGTCGCTCGGGTCGCCCATCAGCGCCTTCACCTCCAGCATCTCCGCCGGAGCCACGCCGTACACCTCGAATATCTTTTCGGGAGTGTACAGGATATCCTCCTTTGTGGAGGCGAGGTTGACGAAGGTCTTGTCGGTTATCAGCTGGAAGGAGTCGCGGTCGCCGGTTGCGAGTATGCACTCCCCGCCCGCCTCCTCGCAGGCGTGAGCGAGCGTACCGAGGATATCGTCAGCCTCGTAGCCCTCGCACTCCACCACCGGCACTCCCAGAGCCCGCAGTATCTCCTTGACATACGGCATCTGCATGACAAGCTCGTCCGGCATGCCGTGCCGCCCCGCCTTGTAGCCGTCATACGCCTTGTGCCGGAAGGTCGGAGCCTTCAGGTCGAACGCTGCGGCAGCCCCGTCGGGCTTGTACTCCGCCAGCAGCTTGAGATAGATGTTCATGAAGCCCGTTATCGCGTTCGTGAAAACTCCCTTCTTATTCGAAAGGAGACGTATCCCGTAAAACGCGCGGTTGATTATACTGTTGCCGTCTATCACCAATAATTTCATTTTCATGCCCTCCTGCGGTCAAGTAATATTATTATACCACACCCTCCGCTTTTTTTCAATAAATTTCCGAAAAAAGCAGGCATAACAAATTTTAAATAAACAGTTGATTTTTTTCGGGAAATATGTTATTATATAGTGTACGATTTTTCTTATGGGAAAGGAACACTGTTATGGCAAAAAGATGCACAAGATGCGGCAATTTCCTTATGGACGACGAGCGCTTCTGCACAAGATGCGGCGAGAATGTCTCCAGCATTCCCCCCGAGGGCGGCGCGCAGTACGTTTCCGGCAATTATCAGCAGCCCCCTCAGCAGCAGTATGTCAATACAACGGGTCAGACCACCGGTCAGGCTCCCTATACCTACGCTCCCCCTCCGGTACAGGCGAAGGATGATGAGATGAGCCTCGGCAAGTGGGTACTTACTATCATCGTCACGACCTTTTTCAGCCTGATAAGCATTATTTTCCTCTTCGTATGGGGCTTCGGCGACGGTCCCGAGAGCAGAAAGAGATACTGCAAGGCTATGCTCATAGTCAAGGCTATAGAGATCGTGCTCGCCATTCTCCTCTCCTTCATCTGGGTCGGCATCTTCGGCGCGATATTCGGCTCGCTCGCGGATTACATTGACCAGGCGCAGCGCTATCAGTACGGCGCGGTCACTGTCATGCAGATGCTCGGTATGTAAGGCGGGAATATGCAGTATAGAAAGCTCACTGTCGTTACCGGGCATTACGGCGCGGGAAAGACCAATTTCTCCGTCAACCTCGCGCTGGATATCGCGAAGGACGGGAACAAATGCAACGTGATAGACCTCGATATCGTAAACCCCTACTTCCGCACGGCGGATTTCGAGAAGCTGTTCAATGAAAAAGGCATCGGCATATTCGCGCCTGTCTACGCGAATACGAACCTCGATATCCCCTCGCTGAACATTCCCCTCGAAAGCCTGCTGCAAAGCGGGAGCCACATTGTGATAGACGTGGGCGGGGACGACGAGGGCGCAAAGGCTCTCGGTCGGTTCGCGCCGCTCATAAACAGCTTCGGGGACACGGATATACTCTATGTGATCAACAAGTACCGCTACCTCACCAAGGACGCAGCCGATACGGCAGCGCTCTTGCGGGAGATAGAAGAGTCCGGCAGCGTCCGCTGCACCGGGATAGTCAACAACTCCACCCTCGGCGGAGAGACCGACCTCGACGATGTGATAAGCTCGCTCTCCTTCGCGGAGGAGGTCTCACGGCTCACGGGACTGCCGATAGCGGCGACCTGCGCGATAGACGGGGCAATGCCCGCAAACGCCCCCGCGCCGTATATCGTGAAAAGATATGTACGCAATATCTGGGAGAAATGACTGGAACGGGTAACCGTATGACAGATGAAAGCAGAGAACGATCACAAGGGGAACGGAATATGACGTCGGAAGAACAGATTGACTTGATCTATGATTTTTTTGTGAACTGCGGATTTGCCGGCAATGAGTTCGTGTGGCTCATTCAATGGCAGGCGCGCAATATCGGATGCGCCGAGACTGTAAACGCGCTGCGGGAAGCTCTTGAAATGCACAGAGCCGAAAAAAACACCGGGAAGTATGATGTCGGGAGTTTCCGACTGAAAAACAACAAGGACGACATCGGAGCACCTCGCGCAGGCGAAATATCTCTGCTCAATTACGCCCTGTATGCTTTGCAGACAAGTGAGCTGACGGAGCCCGTCATTGAGCTGGCGGTGAATGATCTCGAAGAATACGGAGCCGAAAAGGCGACCGATCTGTTAATGGGGGCTTACTATATTTTTATACCCTCTGAAGGCTATGATGCGGCATTGGAAATAATCGATATGTGGATCAAAGAAGCAGGAGGCGTTGCCGAGGCTCACATCGGTACATTGTCCCGCGCGGTCAGAGCAGTCGGAGACAGAGAAGCCGAAAGAGTGATCCGAAGTGCGATACAAGCTCAGAAAACAGAGGGGCGTCGGGCATATCAGGACATTGATGATGAAGAAGTCCAGTTTCTTTCCGCCGCCGATGATCTGTTTGAATTCACGATTTTTATACTCGAACCTACATACCCGGGATTGGCTGAAGACTACCTCTACCACGCAATGGGGCTTATACGCAGGCTCGGCGGTGAGGAGGCTGTGAAGCTGCTTAACGAAAGAGCGGAAAAGATCCGCAGTAAGGAAAAGATCCGCAGTAAGGAAAAGATCCGCAGTAAATAAATCAGTTCGGATAATATTGTAAATCATGCAATAATTGCATTGAATAAAAGAAAGGAAGTAAGGTCAATGGCAAAAATGACAGTTGAATTCGACCGCTGCAAGGGCTGCGGACTTTGTGTCACCGCCTGTCCGAAGAAGATAGTCGAAATTCAGCAGGAAAAGCTCAACAAGAAGGGCTACTACACTGCGCACTGCATCGACGACGACGCTTGTATAGCGTGCGCGATGTGCGCTATGATGTGCCCGGACTGCGCTATCACGGTAAAAGGAGGTAAGGACAATGGCTGAGAAAAGCTTGATGAAGGGCAATGAGGCTCTCGCGGAGGCTGCTCTGCGGGCGGGCTGCAAGTGCTTCTTCGGTTATCCGATAACTCCCCAGACGGAGATTGCCGCATATCTCTCCAAGAGAATGCCCAAGGTGGGCGGCGTGTTCCTGCAGGCGGAAAGTGAGGTCGCGGCTATAAACATGGTCTATGGCTGCGCAGGCTCCGGTATACGCTGCATGACGTCCTCCTCCTCCCCCGGAATTTCCCTTAAATCCGAGGGTATCTCCTACATCGCGGGCGCGGATCTGCCCTGCGTCATCATCGACGTAATGCGCGGAGGTCCCGGTCTCGGCGGTATCCAGCCCTCACAGGCGGACTACTATCAGATCACCAAGGGCGTAGGTCACGGCGATTATCACATCATCGTGCTCGCTCCCTCCAGCGTTCAGGAAATGGCTGACTGCGTGACAAAGGCGTTCGACCTCGCTGACAAGTACAGAATGCCCGCGGTAGTTCTCGCGGACGGTCTGCTCGGTCAGATGATGGAGCCGGTGGCGTTCGACGACGCTGAGATCGTAATGTCCGACGCTTCAAACAAGCCGTGGGCTGCGAACGGTCACAAGAACAAAAGACAGCACAACATAATCAACTCCCTCTACTTACAGGCTCCCGAGCTCGAGCGCACTGTCAGGGAGCGCTATGAGCGCTACAAGCAGGTCGAAGCGACCGAGACACAGGCTGTCGCGGATTACTGCGAGGACGCGGATATCGTAGTCGTTGCCTACGGCTCCACCGCAAGACTTGCGAAGTCCGCTGTGGACGAGGCGAGAAAGCAGGGTATCAAGGCTGGCGTATTCAGACCCGTCACACTTTATCCGTTCCCGGTAAAGGAGCTGAACGAGGCTGTCAAGAGCGCTAAGAAGGTGCTCACGGTCGAGATGTCCATGGGACAGATGATAGACGACGTAAAGCTCGCCATAAACTGCTCGAGACCCGTTGAATTCTTCGGAAGAACGGGCGGCGTTATCCCCGCTCCGGCAGAGATACTCGAAAAGATAAAAGAAATGGGAGGTAACGACTGATGCCCGATTTCAAGAGACCACACGCACTTACAGACGTGTATCTGCATTACTGCCCCGGCTGCACTCACGGTATAGTACACCGCCTTGTTGCCGAGGTCATTGACGAAATGGATATAGAGGGCGACACCGTCGGCGTATGCCCGGTAGGCTGCTCGGTTATGGCTTACGATTACTTCAGCTGCGATATGATGGAGGCTTCCCACGGACGCGCTCCGGCTGTCGCTACCGGTATCAAGAGAGCTAATCCCGACAAGTTCGTATTCACCTATCAGGGCGACGGCGACCTTGCCGCTATCGGTACCGCGGAGACAGTTCACGCCGCCACAAGAGGCGAGAACATCACCGTCATATTCATCAATAACACCACCTATGGCATGACCGGCGGACAGATGGCTCCGACCACCCTTCCCGGTCAGATCACACAGACCACACCTTACGGAAGAAACACCGACATCGAGGGCTTCCCGGTAAAGATGTGCGAAATGCTCTCCCAGCTCGACGGCGTAGCACTTGCGCAGAGAGTAACGGTAGTCGACCCCGCCAATATCCGCAAGGCTAAGGCGGCTATCCGCAAGGGCTTTGAGTATCAGAAGAACAAGCAGGGCTTCTCTATCATCGAGGTGCTCTCCACCTGCCCGACAAACTGGGGACTTACTCCGGTACAGGCTATCGAGAGACTGAAGAACGATATGATACCCTACTATCCGCTCGGCGTATACAAGGACGAGCCGATAAGGAACAAGGAGGTGTCCGCGTCATGACAAACGAATTTCTGCTTGCTGGCTTCGGCGGACAGGGTATCCTCTTCGCGGGAAAGCTCATAGCTTACGCGGGACTCTACGCGGGCAAGGAAGTCTCGTGGCTTCCGTCCTACGGTCCCGAGATGCGCGGCGGTACCTGCAACTGCTCGGTAACGCTGTCCGACCAGCCGATAGGCTCGCCCCTTATCTTAAACCCCACTGAGCTCATGGTAATGAACACCCCGAGCTTCGACAAGTTCATCGGCGCCGTAAAGCCGGACGGTATGGCGTTCATCGACAGCACCCTCGTTGAGGGTACCTCTGACCGCACCGACATCAAGTGCTTCTATGTCCCCGCAACGGGCATGGCTAACGAGAACGGCTTAAAGGGTATGGCTAACATAATCCTCGCAGGCAAGATGCTCAAGGAGATCGGTCTCACCGATGAGGCTGTCATCGAGAAAGCACTCAAGAAGTGCATTCCCCCGAAGAAGGCGGATAAGCTCGACGCTAACAAAAAGGCTCTTAAGCTTGGTATGGAATTCAACGGTTGACGAACAATAACAGGGAGCGCACAGGCGCATTGCCTTTGCGCTCCTTTCTATAAGAGGAAACAGAATGAACAAGAAAGTAACAGCCGCACTGGCGATGATCGCAGCAGCGGGCGCTTGCGCGCTGCTCATACACTCACGGAAGAAGAAAAAGTCCTCTGGCAACAGGATAACCGTCAATATGAAGTCTCAGGCGACCTCTGTTCCCGGTCAGGGCGTAGGCTCGGCATACTTAGAGCAGGTGCGCCTGATAAAGGAGGATCTCGGCGACAAGTACGAGGTCACCGAGAACGCCCATATAGCGGCGGATATCACACACTACCACACGATAAATCTCGGCTACGCCCTCGGAAAGCCGATAGCGACCCGCAACGGACGCTCGGTGGGCTATGTACACATGCTCCCCGAGACTGTGGAGACCAGCCTTAACCTGCCGCGTATAGCGAAGAAGATATTCTACTGGTACATGATAAAATTCTATGACAGCATGGAATTCCTTGTTACCGTGAACCCCTACTTCATAGGACGGCTGGCGCATTACGGCGTTGACCCCGCAAAGGTAACATACATACCTAACTATGTGTCGAGCGACAAGTTCCACCCGCTCTCCGAGGAGGAAAAGCTCAGACTGCGCGACAAGTACGGTATCCCCCGCGACGCCTTCGTGGCGGTTTGCGCGGGACAGCTCCAGGTGCGCAAGGGCTTCTTCGATTTCCTCGAGATAGCAAAGCAGCGCCCGGATATGTACTTCGCGTGGGCGGGAGACTTCTCCTTCGGCGCTATCACCGACGGCTACAAGGAGATAAGCAAGGTGAAGGAGAACCCTCCGCCGAACCTGAAGCTCCTCGGTATGATACCGCGCGACGACATGAACGAGATATACAATATCGGTGATGTGATGTTCCTGCCGTCCTTCGAGGAGCTGTTCCCCATGACCATTCTCGAGGCTATGTGCGCGCACATTCCGATACTGCTGCGCGACCTTGAGATATACCACGACATACTGTTCGATTTCTATTACCGCGAGACCTCTGTGGAGGGCTTCATAAACGAGCTCGTGAAGCTTCGCGACGACCCGGACTACTACGCCGCGGGTGTCGCAGCGTCCACACGCGGGAATGAGTTCTATTCCAAAGAGCACGTTGTCAAGATGTGGGACGACTTCTATACAATGGTGTACAACGCCCCGAGAGTGTAAGCACAGCAAAAAGACCGCCGTTCGCGGTGAATGGCGGTCTGAACATATCGTATTTTTGCTCACTTTTCGGAGATCTGCTTCTTTATCTGCGCCTCGCTGGTCTTGATAAGGCTGAGGAGCGCCGCGGACTGACGGGGAAATTCCGCTTCTATGACGACGGTGGATATCTCGGGATTTTCGAGGGAAGAATTTTTCAGAAGGGACGCTGCCTCCGCCTCGTCGATGTGTATCTGCGCGTCGGCATAATGGCAGGCACGCTCGTCGGCTATCTCGAACATATTCTGGGTATTGCCCTTATTCGAGCGGAATACAATGCGGAACACCTTATAGACCGTGAGGTTGAGCATATTGATTATCGCGAGGCTGAAACGGTTGTTCCCTATCTTGGCGAGCAGGCTGTAGATGACATCTATGCTGTTCACTACCAGCTTTTTCGACATTGTAAGGGAGATATCGGCACCTGCGCGGGTCTTTTCCTGACCAGTGGAGAGGTCGGGGATATCGTTCTCGGTGATGATATTACCGGTAGTTGAAGCGGAGCGCCCGAGCAGATAGTCGGTGGTAACGCCGTAATAATCCGCGACACGGACGAGAAAATCGAGCCCGCACTCACGCTTGCCCTTCTCGTAATGCGAGAGGAGCGCCTGCGCAACGCCGAGATCGGCTGCCGCAGCCTTCTGGCTTATATGTCTTTCCTTGCGGAGCAGGGACAGAATTCTTGGAAAATCGCTGTTCATTTATGGACACACATACCTTTCGGGATATTAATGTTATGCCTTTCTGAGAGTGCATACAACAAATATTATAATCAAAAATCAACTCTTTGTAAAGTGGCAAATTCGACAAAAAACGCTATCGCTTTTGTATAATTAATATGATTTAATACAAATTAGATACTATACACATATTTAATGTGAGTATAGACCGCTGATCATAACATAATACACATATAAAGGAAGACAAAATGAAGAATTACACGCTTTATCTTATCCGCCACGGGATAACCCAAGGAAACCTTGAAGGGCGCTATATCGGGCTTACCGACCTGCCGCTGTGCGACGAGGGCTTTTACGCTGTGACGCGGCTTGCGCACGACCACCTGTACCCCGACGTACAGAAGGTCTATTCAAGCCCGCTGAAGCGCTGCCTCGAAACTGTGGACATCATCTACCCCGACAGGTATGTGAAGGAGATCGACAACATCGCGGAATGCGACTTCGGAGACTGGGAGAACAAGACAGCCGCCGAGCTGGAGGGGCTTCCCGAGTACACCGAGTGGCTGAAGGGCGGCTATGAGAGCTCCGCGCCGAACGGAGAAACTATGGAGGAATTCACTCTCCGGTGCCTTGACGGGCTGGAGGAGATCTTCAAGGATATGATGCACGATGAGATAACCCGTGCCGCGGTGGTGACGCACGCGGGAGTGATAATGAACCTGTGCGCGAACTACGGGCTCCCGAAGGGCCGCCCCGCCGATTTTGCGATAGGACAAGGGGAGTGCATACAGATAGCGCTCTCCACTTTCATGTGGCAGCACGGACCGGTGTTCGAGATAGTCGGGAGGGTAGTGTGATGACGGACTACGCGATGAAATACGAGAAAAAGACGCTGCGGGAATATGTGACGTACATGATAACGGGCGGCTCGGGAGCCGGTATGATCCCGATAGTGATATGCTCGGCTACACTGGCGGCGATACCGATAGCGGCGCTGGTGGGGTACTTCATGACGAACAACGCCGTCATGCTGGTGGTGGTATTCTGCGCGATAGTGTTCGATATTCTGTTCGCGGTCATAATGACGGTAATGGTGAACACCTACACAAATAAGCTCGAACAGGCTTTCACGGCGTTCGACGGGCTTGTGTGCTCGGTATCATCGGAGAAGGTGATACTCGTGCGGGACGGAGCGCCGCAGAGCGTTTTCGGCTGGGACAAGATAACCGATATGCATGACGGCAGGACCGCGTTTTTCCTGAAAACGGAGGACGAGCTGCTTATCATTCTCCAAAAGAGCAGCGTTCTGTCGGGGACGGCTGTGGAGACCGCCGAGATAATCGCGGAAAAGCAGGGCGGCAGGAAGAAATGATGAACTATCAGAAGGAGCTCGAAAAGAGGCTCGCGGAGTTTGAGGAGCAAGGCAGGGTGCCGACCCTGCTGCTGCACTGCTGCTGTGCGCCGTGTAGCAGCTATGTGCTGGAATACCTGACCGACCACTTCCGCATCACCGCGTTCTTCTACAATCCCAATATCGGCGAGAAAGCCGAGTACGAGAAGCGGGCGAACGAGCTGAAACGCCTCATATCCGAGCAGCCGCACAGATATCCGGTGACATTCTCGGAGGGCGCTTACGAGCCGGAGCGCTTCTATGACATCGCGAAGGGCTATGAGGACGTTCCCGAGGGGGGCGAGCGGTGCTTCAGATGCTATCGGCTGCGGCTCGCGGAGGCTGCGGACGCCGCAAAGGCGGGCGGCTTCGATTACTTCACCACTACGCTGTCAATAAGCCCGCTCAAAAATGCGCAGAAGCTCAACGAAACAGGCGCGGAGGAAGCGGAGCGTGCAGGTATCCCATACCTGTACTCGGACTTCAAGAAGAAAGAGGGCTACAAGCGCTCGATAGTGCTGTCGCAGACCTACGGACTGTACAGACAGAACTACTGCGGATGTGTGTACAGCAGAAGAGCCGCGGAAAATAATACAAAAAAGTAGTGACAAATCGCGCAAAATATGTTATAATATAACAAAAGCACACAAAGGAGGTCTGAATATGGATAAATATGTTGTGACGGTATCGAGAGAGTACGGCAGCGGCGGACGGCTGATAGGCAAGAAGCTCGCGGACGACCTCGGGATAAGCTTCTATGACGGCGAGCTTCTGTCGCTGGTGGCGAAGGAGAGCGGCTATACCGAGGATTTCGTGCGGAGGAATGACCAGAAAAAGACCCAGAGCCTGCTGTATCACCTGTACATCGGAAGTCAGATACTACCGGCGTCGGATATGATATTCATTGCGCAGTCCAGGGTGATAAAGGACCTTTATAATAAGGAAAGCTGCGTTATCGTCGGTAGATGCGCGGACTATGTGCTCCGCGGCTTCGATAACGTGATAAACGTGTTCATTACAGCCCCCCTCGAGAGCCGTATAGCGAGAGTTCGTGACGAGTACGGCGAACAGGCGGAGAACTACCGCGCTTACCTGCTCAAGAAGGACAAGAACCGTATCGCGTACTACAACTACTTCGCGGACGACGCGTGGGGCAAGGTGCAGACCTACGACATCTCGGTGAACTCGGACATCGGTATCGAGAAGTCCGCCGATATCCTCACAGACTACATAAAGACAAGGCTGGGTGACAAATGACAGACCCGATACTCGGAGAATTTTCCGCCGCAGTGTTCGACCTTGACGGAACGCTGTTCGATTCCATGTACTTCTGGAACCATATAGATGAGGTATTCCTGAATCAGGTGGGGATAGATGAGGTACCGGAGGATTACCTCCTCGCGATAGCTCACCTCGGCGCAGAGGAGACCGCGCTTTACACAAAGGAGCGCTTCGGGCTCGATATGGGACCCGAGGAAATGATGCGGATATGGTCCGATGAGGCGCATGAATTCTACAAAAACAGCGTGACCCTCAAAACGGGAGCTTATGAATATCTGAAAAAGCTGTACGACGGCGGTGTAAAGCTCGCCGTAGCCACCGCCAGCAGCGAGGACCTGTTCCTCCCCGGCATGAAGCGGACAGGGATAGACGGCTTCTTCACCGCCATAGCCGCAGTAGGCGAGTGCGCACGGAAAAAGGGCTTCCCGGATGTGTACCGGCTCGCGTGCAGGCGGCTCGGGGTGCCGGACAGTGAGGCAATAGTGTTCGAGGATATCTATATGGCTGTCAAAGGCGCAAAGGACGGCGGCTTCCGCACTGTCGGCGTGTATGACGAGACCTCCGGACGGGATACCGAGCTTATACGAAGCACAGCAGACCTGTTCATTACGGATTTTACGGAATTATTATAGTATGCAGGGGCGCAGAGTTACTGCGCCTTTTGTAATGGGATAATGTGAAAGTTTTAACACAATGCACAAAAACGATATAAAAATTGTAACAAATTGCCGAAAAAGATTGTGTATTATTGAAAAATCCGACAAAAAAATTTAAAAAACGCTTTATCCCTTGAAATTGGGCGGTATATATGTTATAATATTTGTGAATGTTGTAAGAGGGTAACTATGCCCTCAGAACCATACAGGAAGGATTTGATTGGCTATGACTTCTCCTCTCACAAAGGAACAGCTCAGCAAAAAGCTGAAGGACACCCTTGAGCTCGATTTCCGTATCGGACCCAAGGAGGCAACAAGCACACAGATCTACAAGGCACTGTCAAAGATCGTTGTAAATGTGCTCCGCGAGAAGCGTCACCTCTTCATGACAAAGTGCAATTCCGTAGGCAAAAAACAGGTCTATTACATTTCTATGGAATTTCTTATGGGACGCTCGCTCAAAATGTCCCTCTACAACCTCGGTATGAACGAGGAAGTCGAGGCACTCCTGAAAGAAGAATATGAAATAAAACCCTCCGTTATCTATGACGAAGAGCCTGACGCAGGTCTCGGCAACGGCGGTCTCGGCAGACTTGCGGCTTGCTATCTCGACGGTATGGCTACCTGCGAGTTCCCCGCGACAGGATATTCCCTGCTCTATGAGTATGGCATCTTCAAGCAGAAGATCATCGACGGCTGGCAGACAGAGCTCCCCGATAACTGGCTCCCCGGCGGCGGCGCATGGCTGACACCCGTGGACGATCAGGCTCTCGAGGTGCATTTCGACGGCGAAGTGCGTGAGTACTGGGAAAATGATTATCACCATATCTCTCATGTCAACTACAATACCGTTCTCGCCGTTCCTTACGATATGTATGTATCCGGCTACGACAGCGAGGGCGTTTCCAAGCTCCGTCTCTGGAGCGCAAAGAGTATGTCGTTCGATATGAACGCCTTCAACTCCGGTGACTACACCAACGCTCTCGGCGCAAGCAATATCGCTCACTCCCTCACAAAGGTACTTTATCCGAACGACAACCACCTCGAGGGCAAGGCTCTCCGCCTCCGTCAGCAGTACTTCATGTGCGCTGCGTCCGTAGGCGATATCGTAATGCGCCACATGAACATATACGGCACCCTCGAAAACCTGCCCGACAAGGTGGCTATCCATGTAAACGACACCCACCCGACACTCGCTATCCCCGAGCTTATGAGAATACTGCTCGACGACTGCGGCTACGACTGGAGCAAGTCGTGGGATATCGTGTGCAGGACCTTTGCGTACACGAACCATACAGTCATGGCGGAAGCGCTCGAAAAGTGGGATAAGAACCTCATAGAGAAGATACTCCCGAGAATTTACTCCATAATCTGCGAGATAAACAGACGCTACTGCGAGAAGCTCTCCGAGACCCTCCCCTACGAGAAGGTGGACGCTATGTCCATTTTCCGCAACAACCAGATAAGAATGGCTACACTCTGCGTTGCGGCTTCGCACTCTGTAAACGGCGTTTCCAAGCTCCACAGCGAAATAATCAAGGAGAGCGTGTTCCACGACGAGTACGAGCTCACGCCTAAGAAGTTCACAAATGTCACGAACGGTATAGCGTACCGCCGCTGGCTGCTCCAGTCCAACCCGAAGCTCACAAAGCTCATCTCCGAATGTATCGGCGACGGCTTCAAGAAGAACGGCGGCGAGCTTGCAAAGCTGCGCTCCTTCCTCGATGACCGCGAGGTGCTGAACAAGCTCGCGGATATCAAGCACAAGAACAAGGAATTCTTCGCGAAGTACGTCCTCAATACAACCGGCACAAAGCTCAACCCCGACAGCATCTTCGACGTGCAGGTCAAGAGACTGCATGAATACAAGAGACAGCAGCTCAACGCACTGCATATCATCTCGCAGTACAACTACCTGCTGAACAATCCCGACGCCGACTTCCAGCCCAAGACCTATATCTTCGCTTCCAAGGCTGCTCCCGGCTACTACATGGCTAAGCAGATAATCAAGCTGATATGGTGCATAGGCGAGGAGCTCAAGAAGAACCCCAAGCTCAATGAAAAGCTGGCGGTCGTATTCCTCGAGGATTACCGCGTGACCCTCTCCGAGCTGCTCATGCCCGCTGCCGAGATATCCGAGCAGATATCCCTCGCGGGTACGGAAGCAAGCGGCACCGGCAACATGAAGCTCATGCTCAACGGCGCTGTGACAATGGGTACCTACGACGGCGCGAATGTCGAGATACATGAGCAGGTGGGTGATGACAATATCTACATCTTCGGTATGTCCACCCCCGAAGTCAATGTTATGAAGTCAAACGGCTACTCCCCCGACGGCTACTATGACCGCAACGACACTATCAGGGGCGCTATCGACGCTATGTACCGCGGCTTCAACGGCGCGACCTTCGATGAAGTGGCGAACGCTGTCAGATACGTTGACCAGTATATGTGCCTCGCCGATTTCGAGAGCTACCGCTCAACGCAGGAAAGGGCAAGCAGCGAGTACAGAGACCTCGTGAAATGGAACCGTATGTCCCTTGCGAATATCGCCGGAGCGGGCATCTTCTCCGCCGACAGAGCGGTATCCGACTACGCGCGCGATATCTGGAAGCTCAACTGACAGGAATTTACAAACTCACAGAACGGCAGACAGCGATCTCTGCCGTTCTGTTTTATTTATACCTTTTTATAAAATTTTTCAAAAAACTGTTGACATATTTTAAAAAAGTGGTATAATAGATTTAGCACTCGGAGATAAAGAGTGCTAAAAGAGCAGTAAAAAGGAGACGATAAATATGGCAAAGAAACAGTTCAAGGCTGAATCCAAGCGCTTGCTCGAAATGATGATAAACTCGATATACACACATAAGGAAATATTCCTCCGTGAGCTTATCTCAAACGCAAGCGACGCTATGGACAAGCTCTATTTCAAGTCAATGCAGGAAAACCTCGGTATCACAAGAGAGAATTTGCAGATAGACCTCGCGTTCGATAAGGATAAGCGCACAATCACGATAGCCGATAACGGCATCGGTATGGATAAGGACGAGCTAGAGAACAACCTCGGCGTCATCGCGCAGTCCGGGTCGTTCAAGTTCAAGCAGGACAACGCCGATACCGACAAGGAGGAGGTCGATGTCATCGGACAGTTCGGCGTGGGCTTCTACTCCGCGTTCATGGTGGCTAAGAAGGTGGAGGTGCTCACAAAGAAGTACGGCGAGGAGACCGCCTACCTGTGGTCGAGCGAGGGCGTGGACGGCTACACGATAACCGAAGCGCAGAAGGACACCAACGGTACAGTGATAACGCTGTATATGAAGGAGAACGCGGACGAGGAGGATTATGACGAGTTCCTGAAGGAATACAAGCTCAAGAGCCTTGTAAAGCGCTACTCCGACTATATCCGCTACCCGATAAAAATGGAGACCACCCACCGCAAGCCCGTAGAGGGCAAGGAGGGCGAGTATGAGGACGAAAAGTCCATAGAGACCCTCAACAGCATGGTGCCGATATGGAAGAAGTCCAAGCAGGAGCTTACCGAAGAGCAGTACAACGAGTACTACAAGGAAAAGTTCATGGACTATGTCGACCCGCTGCTGCATATCCACTCAAAGACCGAGGGTACCGCGACATACAATGCCCTGCTGTTCATTCCGAAGAAGGCTCCCTTCGATTTCTATACGAAGGAGTATGAGAAGGGCTTGCAGCTCTATTCCAGCGGCGTCATGATAATGGAGAAGTGCGCCGACCTGCTCCCCGACTATTTCAGCTTCGTTAAGGGACTTGTGGACAGCGAGGATCTCTCCCTCAACATCTCCCGCGAGATGCTCCAGCATGACAGACAGCTCAAGCTCATCGCAAAGAGTCTCGAGCGTTCAATAAAGAATGAGCTGAAAAAGCTCCAGAACAATGACCGCGAAAAGTACGAGGAATTCTGGAAGAACTTCGGTCTCCAGATAAAGTACGGTCTGTACAGCTCCTACGGTATGCAGAAGGAGTTCCTGCAGGATCTGCTGATGTTCACCTCCAGTGCGGAGAAGAAGCTGACCACCCTTGAGGAATATGTGACGAGAATGAAGGAGGGTCAGGACGCTATCTACTTTGCCGCGGGCGAGTCCGTCGCAAAGCTCGATTCCCTGCCCCAGACAGAAATGCTCAAGGACAAGGGCTATGAGATACTGTACCTTACAGACAATGTCGATGAGTTCATCATAAGAATGCTCGTTGACTACGACGGAAAGGAATTCAAGTCTATCCAGTCCTCCGACGCGGACTTCGAGACCGAGGAGGAAAAGAAGGAAAAGAAGGAAAAGGCAGAGCAGAACAAGGACCTCCTCGCGGAGATGAAGAAGGCTCTCGAGGGTAAGTGCGCCGACGTTCGTCTGTCGTCGAAGCTTCGCACTCACCCGGTATGCCTCACCTCCGACAGCGATGTATCGCTGGAAATGGAGAAGGTGCTCGGCGCTATGCCCGGCAATGAGATGAAGCCCAAGGCTGACCGCGTTCTCGAGATAAACGGCGACCACCCGATATTCGGGAAGCTGCAGTTCCTCTACGACAACGACAAGGAGAAGCTCGCCGCCTACGCGGATATCCTCTACGACCAGGCTCTGCTGATCGAGGGACTCGATATCGAAGACCCCGTGGCATACTGCAACAAGATATGCGATTTGATGATAAAATAAAGCACAGACTGACAGAGATGAACCCGAAGGGTGTGGGGCGACCGGAAAGCCCCACATAGGAGCAGAATATGGGTAAGGAAATAGAGATAAAGATACATCAGAACCAAACATTACTCGGTGTGCTGATAGCCTTCGGCTTGATGGCTTTCATTATGTGCGGCATATATTTTCTGCTGTCGTTCTATCAAAATTCGATCGCTCTGTTATTTTTCTTTCTCATGCTCCTCAGCGGCGCGCTGACCGCATTTTTCATCTACCTTTCCCAACGTCCTACTGCGGTGTGGTCTGACGGAGAAAGCCTGCACTGGAAGCATTTATTCCGGGAACACAGCATATCCCTTGCAGAGATGACCGATGTCCGCTGCGAGCCATACTCCGTTCACAGCCGTTACGGGACATATCAGCGCATCAGCCTTACCCTGTATACTGACAGCGAGACCGGCGAGATCGTGTTCACCGACTCTGTGAACGCCGGCGACCTTATAGACGAGAAGCTCGGCAAAACGAAAGCGGAGATCCCGCTATTACAACTTAATAACTACCTCAGAGAAAAACTGCGGTAAACAATGAATGTTGACGAAAGGAAAACACCATGACCGACAAGGAACTGTTCTCGAAGATAGACCACACACTGCTGTCTCCGACGGCAACACTCCAACAGATAAGAATGCTCTGCATAGAAGCGCTCGATTACAAGACCGCGAGCGTCTGCATTCCGCCGTGCTATGTCAAGAAGGTACACGCGGAGTTCCCCGAGCTCAATATCTGTACGGTCATAGGATTCCCCCTCGGCTATGAGTGCACGCAGGCAAAGGTGGTCGAGGCGTCGCAGGCTATCGCTGACGGCGCGAACGAGATAGATATGGTGGTTAACCTCACCGCTGTCAAAAATCACGAGTTCGATTCCGTAATGGAGGAGATAGCCAAAATAAAGGAGGTCTGCGGAAAGCATATCCTCAAGGTCATAGTGGAGACCTGCTACTTAACGCAGGACGAGAAGATAATGCTCTGCCACTCCGTCACCGCCGCGGGCGCGGATTTCATCAAGACCTCCACAGGCTTCGGCACAGGCGGCGCTACCAAGGAGGATATAAAGCTGTTCGCGGAGAACGTCGGCAAAAACGTTAAGATAAAGGCTGCCGGCGGGATAAAGTCCCGGGAGGATATGGAGGAGTTCGTAAAGCTTGGAGCCTCCCGCCTCGGTACGAGCAGCGGTGTCAAGATACTCACAGGAAAAAAGAAATGATACAGCGACCCGTCATTTGTGTGATGACGGGTTTACTTTTTGTCCGCGATGTGATATAATAGAAGCAGCAACACAACGGAGGTAAACGACATGACAAGACGTGTTTTTCTGATAGTGCTCGACAGCTTCGGCATAGGCGAGATGCCCGATGCCGCAAATTACGGCGACGAGGGCAGCAATACCCTGAAGCACTGTTTCGAGACCGGAAAGCTTGATGTTCCGAATATGCGCAGCCTCGGACTGTTCAACCTCGACGGCGTGGATTACGGCGAGCCGTATGAGTTTATCGGGGAGCACAGGCCCTTCGCCCGCCTTTCCGAGCGCTCGAAGGGCAAAGATACCACCACCGGACACTGGGAGATGATGGGGATAGTGTCGGAAAAGCCGTTCCCCACCTACCCGAACGGATTTCCGCCCGAGATTATAGCGGAATTTGAGGAAAAGACGGGCAGAAAGGTCATCTGCAACAAACCATATTCCGGCACCGCGGTAATAGCGGACTACGGTGAGGAGCATATAAAGACCGGCGCGCTTATCGTGTACACCTCCGCGGACAGCGTTTTCCAGATAGCCGCCCATGAGGACATAGTTCCCGTGGAGGAGCTGTACAGGTACTGTGAGATCGCACGGGAAATGCTGCAGGGCGAGCACGCCGTGGGACGCGTCATAGCCCGCCCCTTTACCGGAGAGCACCCCTTCACCCGCACTCCCCGCCGTCACGACTTCTCCCTCACTCCCCCGCACAAGACCGCTCTCGACGCGATAAGCGAGGCTGGGCTCACCTGCTACGGTGTCGGCAAGATAAACGATATCTTCGCGGGCGCGGGGCTCAACGGCTTTGTGCGCACCGTGAGCAACGCGGACGGAATGAAAAAGACCGCCGAATTCGCCGCTCAGGACTGGGAGGGCTTATGCTTCGTCAACCTCGTTGACTTCGATATGCTCTACGGTCACCGCAACGATGTGACGGGCTATACCAACGCGCTCAACGAGTTCGACAAGTGGCTCGGTGATTTCATGATGAACACATGGCGCGGCGATGTGATACTTATAACCGGCGACCACGGCTGCGACCCTACCACTCCCTCAACCGACCATTCCCGCGAGTATGTGCCGCTGCTCAAATACGGAAACAGCCTGTTCCCCGAGTTCTCCGGCACTATGGCGGGATTTGACAATATCGGGAAGATGATACTCGAGTATCTGGAAGTGGAAGGGGCATTCCTGAAATGAGAGCGATAAAAAGCACAGCGCTCAGCATTTTAATGCAGGCGGTGATACTGCTTCTTCACGTTTTCCTGCACATGGCGCGGCTGTATGAGCTATCGGATCAGATCGGGCACATTGAGGAAATATGCTCGTTCATTATAGTAATACTCACGACCTTTCTTGCGTACCTTCTGCTCGACCTTCCCGCATACACGCTTATATCCGCCAACCTTGTCACATTCCTGTTCCTGATGATATCAGATGAGCCGGGAACGTATCTTTTCTACTATGTGCTCAAGGGCAGTTCGCCATTCTTCAACCCGCCGATATTTACGGACGCAGTGATCGTTACCGTTGAAATGCTGTTTTTCCAGCTTATCACAATGGCTCTCGCGAAGCTGACAAGATACCGTTTCGTTGACAGAAAAGCAATCACAGAGACTAACAGTTTATCGGAGGAGATCTCCGACGGAGAATAAACAATGCCATTTTTACCGATAACACGAACAGGCAATGAGACCTTTGATTTTATCTGCATAACGGGTGACGCGTATGTCGATCACCCCAGCTTCGGCATTGCCATAATCTCCCGGCTGCTGGAAAGCTTCGGTTGCAGCGTGGGCATGATAGCCCAGCCGCTTTCCGACAAGGACTACACCCGTCTCGGCAAGCCCCGCTATGCCTTTATGGTGACCGGCGGGAACATAGATTCCATGGTCTCGAACTACACCGTCGCCCTCAAAAAGCGCAACGACGACGCGTACAGCGCAGGCGGCAAGGGCGGAAAGCGCCCCGACAGAGCCGTCATCACCTACTGCCGTAACCTGAAAAGGCTGTTTCCCGATACGGAGATAGCGATAGGGGGACTGGAAGCGTCGCTGCGTCGATTCGCCCACTACGATTACTGGGACGATATAGTTATGCAGTCGATACTCGTGGACAGCGGTGCCGACCTGCTGATGTACGGCATGGGCGAGGTGACGGTCACGGAGATATGGAATCACTTCAAAGCCGGGGACAAGCTGCGGGATATGCGGGATATACGCGGCACCTGCTACCTCTGCGAGCCGAAGGATACCCCTATCGGGGCGGTGCAGTGCGACTCCTTCGAGATAGTCCGCGACAACAAGAAGGCGTATGCCAAGGCGTGCCGCAAGCAGTACGACGAGCAGGACGAGATCTACGGACGCACCATAGTACAGCGCCACGGAGATGTGATGCTGGTGCAGAATCCCCCGCAGCGCAGTCTCACCCAGTCGGAATTTGACCGCGCCTACGAGCTGCCGTATATGCGCACATACCACCCCTGCTATGAGAAGGAGGGCGGCGTGCCGTCGATAAAGGAAGTGGAGTTTTCGATAACCCACAATCGCGGGTGCTTCGGCTTCTGCAATTTCTGCTCGATAGCGCTGCATCAGGGACGGCGCGTACAGACCCGCAGTGAGGAGTCCGTGCTGAACGAAGCGCGGGAGCTTGCCGCTTCTCCGGGCTTCAAGGGATATATCCACGACGTGGGCGGTCCTACGGCGGACTTCCGTCACCCCTCATGCGAAAAGCAACTGAAAAGCGGACTGTGCAAGGGGAAGAAATGCCTCGCGCCCACGCCCTGCCCGAATATGAAGGTAGATCACACCGAGTATCTCGGCATTCTCCGCAAAATGCGCGAAATAAAGGGCGTGAAGAAGGTATTCGTCCGCTCCGGCATTCGCTACGACTATCTGATAGAGGACCCGGACGACACCTTCATGCGGGAGCTTATCGCGAACCATGTCAGCGGACAGCTCAAGGTCGCCCCGGAGCACGCCTCGAACAAGGTGCTCGACTATATGGGAAAGCCGCATATCGAGCTGTATGAGAAGTTTGAAAAGAAGTTCTATGATATAACGAATGGCATGGGAAAGGAGCAGTACCTTGTGCCGTACCTGATGTCCTCACACCCCGGCTGTACGCTGAACGAGGCGGTTGATCTTGCGGTATTTCTGAAAAAGCATGGTATCCGCCCCGAGCAGGTGCAGGACTTCTACCCTACCCCGGGGACTATCTCCACGGCGATGTTCTATACCGGGCTCGACCCGTACACCATGGAGCCGGTGTATGTTCCGAGAAAGTACGAGGAGAAGAAGCTACAGCGCGCGCTGCTCCAGTACTACAAGAAGGAGAACCGCGAGCTTGTGGAGAAGGCGCTCACCATGACAAACCGCCGCAATCTGATAGGAAACGGTTCCGACTGCCTTATCCCCGCCGTCCCTGCCTCTCATCAGAGGGGAAAGAAAGAGGTCGCTCACGCTCGAGACCGGGGGAAAACTTTTGTGAACAAAAGTTTTCCCCCAGACCCCCTTTCAAAAAACTTTAATAATAAAAAACGAGGAAAAAAGAAGTGAATGAACTTACAAAGGTACTGCAAAACGAGCTGAAGGCTGCGGCTTCGGACGCGAAATTCCGCGAAATGACCGTTCGCATAATACCGAATATCCCCGCCGACAGCATTATCGGAGTGCGCTCCCCCGACGTCAAGAAAATAGCGGCGAAATACAGGAAACAGGACATATCCGGATTTCTGGACAAGCTCCCGCACAGGTATCTGGAAGAGAACAGCCTTCACGCGGCATTCCTGAACGGACTGAAGGACTACGGGGAGTGCATGGGCAGGGTCGAGGAATTCCTGCCGCACATCGACAACTGGGCAGTCTGCGACGGGCTCGCGCCGAAGGTATTCGCGAAGCACAAGCAGGAGCTGCTCGGGAAGATACCCGCATGGCACGGGAGCGGGCATACCTACACGATACGCTTCGGTACAGGCTGTCTCATGCGCTGGTTCCTCGACGAGGACTTCGAGCCGCGCTTCCTCGATATGGCGGCGGCTGTGCGCTCGGAGGATTACTATGTCAATATGATGACGGCATGGTACTTCGCAACAGCCCTCGCAAAGCAGTACGACAGCGCTCTGCCATATATTGCGGAACACAGGCTGGACAGATGGACGCACAACAAGGCTATACAGAAAGCGATAGAAAGCTTCCGAGTCACCGACGAGCATAAGGCGGAACTGAAAAAGCACCGGATCTAACCGATCTGGCGCTTTTTCATTCTTCTCCAGTTCACAAAGCCGTAGATATCGTTTGCGAGGAATGCGGCAAAACAGAATATCATCGGCACATAAGCGATATCCGTCATCGACGCCAGCACCCACAGCACGATAAGCACTATGTCGTTCAGGGCATACGCTATGGCGTAGTACGGGCTGCGGAAAAGGGTAAGGTATGAGGCGGTATAGCTTGTGGTTATGGAGAGAGTGGAAACGAGCAGATTTGCGTTCCCGAGGGCTTTCAGGATAAAGTAAAAAAGCATTGTCACAGCGGCGGCGGATACAGCGAGTATGACCTTATTCAGCGCCGAGAGCTTCCCCACCGCGACCTCGCGCCCGTCGTCATAGGGGTGCTTTATCCACGCGACTACAGTGGCGATCGCTATGGGCGCGGTCATGCAAAGGTATGTTATCATTTCCCTGTAATACGCGAAAAAGAAGGAAATAATGCCGTAGAATACCGCGAAAACGACGGTGAGCACCTGCCCCGCCGCCTGTCCCTTGGCGACGAATATCAGCGCCGTGACACCTATCAGAGAGGCTGTAAGCGTAAGTATATCGAACCTCCCCGACAGCAGCCACGACGCCGCGAAGGACACAGTCACGGTGATGACCGATGCCGCCCACAGTCCCCGCTCAAATCCGCTCAGGCTCTCCCATAGCTTCTTTACCATAATTCCTCCAAAAAACAAAGCATTCGTGAATGTACCTGCGAAGACCTGACGGCACATTCCGAATGCTTTTTTGCATTTTCATTACTCGGCAGCAATGATTTTCCTGTTAAATTGTTTCCAGCGAATACTTTTTCTTGTAGAACTCGTAGAGATTGTCATACTCCAGCGAATTCTCGCGCTTGAGATTGTTGATATATTCGTGCATATCGAAGCTGTCATGCGACACCTCGATCATGCAGACCGCTATATTCGAGCAGTGGTCGGAGATACGCTCGAGATTGGTCAGCATATCCGACAGCACGAAGCCCATTTCCATGGTGCATTCCTGCTTGCGGAGACGCTCAATGTGCGCGGATTTTATCTGCACCTTGAGGTAGTCTACGACCGATTCGAGAGGCTCGACGCTGACGGCTTTCTTCAGGTCGTTCGTCTCGAACGCCGACACCGACATATCCAGTATCTCCCGCACGGCATCGACCATGACCCTTATCTCGTTCTGCGCTTTCTCGGAGAATTTCAGCTCCTTGTCGTTTATCTCCTCCGCGGACTCCACGATATTCACCGCGTGATCCGACAGGCGCTCGAAATCCCCTATCATATGGAGCAGCTTTGTGACCTCATGGCTGCCCTGCTCGGTGTTGTTCTGGTCGGTTATCTTGACAAGGTAGGTGCCGAGGCTGTCCTCATACATATCGACAGACTCCTCGAGGTCGCGTACCTTTTTGGCTTTCTTCTCATTATAGTTGAAAAGGATCTCGAAGGACAGCTCCAGCGACTTTATCGCCTCATGCGCCATATTCACCGCGACAGTGCGGCTGCGCTCTATGGCAACGGAGGGCGTGGAGAGCAGACGCTCGTCCAGCAGTGCGAACTCGCCCTTGTCCGAGCCGTCCCGTATGACCGCGCAGGCGAGCTTTTCCAGCAGCTTGTTGAACGGCGCGAGGGTAACTATCGTCAGTATATTGAACGCCGAGTGGCATATAGCTATTCCGAGCGGGGTCACAGCCTCATTCGAAATGGCTGGCTGCAAGATCGCGTTGAGCACGCAGTAAATGGTGAGCCATACTATGGTACCGATAGAGTTGAAGCTAAGGTGAATGAACGCGGCGCGCTTTGCGTTCTTGTTGGCGCCGAGGGAGGAGAGCATCGCGGTAACGCAGGTACCGATGTTCTGACCCATTATAATGGGTATCGCGCTGGCATAGGTGAGCTGCCCGTTCAGGGATATCGCCTGTAGAATGCCGACCGAGGCTGCCGAGGACTGGATAATGGCTGTGATGACAGCGCCGGCAAGCACTCCGAGCACCGGGTTCGAGAACATTCCCATTATCTCCGCGAACTCGGGAACGTCTTTAAGCCCCGAAACCGCGGCGGTTATATTCTGCATACCGTACATCAGGAACGCGAGACCGAAGAGTATCGTCGCGGTATCCGCCTTTTTGGCGTCCTTCTTGAACGCCAGCAGCAGTATTATCGCAGCGAAAGCGATGAGCGGTGTGAAGCTCTGGGGCTTTAAGAACTGCACCCAGAACACATCGCTGTCCACGCCGATAAGCGACATTATCCACGAGGTGACCGATGTACCGAGGTTGGCACCCATTATGATGCCGATAGCTTGTCCGAGGGTCAATATTCCGGAATTGACAAAGCCGACTACCATTACCGTAGTGGTAGCCGAGGACTGAATAAGTGCGGTTATTCCCACGCCGAGGAGAAAGCCCTTGAATTTGGTGGAGGTACAGGCTGCGAGAAGGTTCTTTAGCTTGCCGCCCGCCTTCTTTTCGAGCCCCTGTCCCATGAGCTTTACGCCGTACAGCAGAAGTGCAACACCGCCGAGCAATGAAAATACGTCAAAGATGTCCATAGCTTACTCCGTTTTGCACATTGTTTCTCTACTTCTACAACTACAATTATACCCTTTTCTCCTACATTTTTCAAGGGGATTTCCCATTTTCGGCGCTTTTGACAACACGCTGTGAGCCCGACAAAAATATCAGTGCATTTTGACCAATCGCTCCGAAATACCGTCGATCATCTCTCTGCGCAGTGTGTTTATCTGCGCCGCGGACAGCATCAGCCCGCCGCCGAGGTCTATTTCCGCCTTCCCGAGGGTGAATACCGTGCCGCCTGTCTTGGCGAGCCTTACGGATATCTCGTCAGTTGTTATGCTGCGGCTTCGTGCGGCTTCGGGGACAATTTCCGACACATAACGGAATGTAATGTCCCCACAGCTCACCTCCGCCGTGACAGGCATTCCCGCCCGCACGGACAGCCCAACATCGAACGTCCGGCGCTTGTACGGCTTGTCGTACAGTCTGCGAAGCGCAGACAGCGCCTGCGAGGACGCCTCCACGTCCTCCTTTGTGCGTATGCCGCTCATATCCTTCATGGTACCGTCAAAATAGGAACAGGTGAAGCCGCTGCGGGAGAATACCGCCCGCAGAGTGTCGAGGTCGGGCTCCCTGCCCTCCAGCTTCGCGCGGCAAGCCGCCACCGCCGCCGCCACATACTCGGGACGCTTCATTCGCCCCTCTATCTTAGCGGAGGTCACGCCCATTTCATTCAGCTCCGGCAGCGCTTCCACCAGTGACAGATCCTTCAGGGAGAGTATGCTGCGTCTGTCTCCGTGGGTCATCTCAAGGCGGCACGGCTGCGCGCAGAGCCCGCGGTTGCCGCTTCTCCCGCCGTACATCGCGCTCATCAGGCACTGTCCGCTTGTGCATACACACAGAGCACCGTGAACGAAAACCTCCGTTTCAATATCGACCTTCTCGATTATCTCCGCTGTTTCCTCACGGGAGAGCTCACGGGCAAGGACTACACGGGAGAAACCGTGCTTACGGGCAAATTCCGCTCCCGCCAGAGAGGTGACGGTCATCTGCGTGGACGCGTGGAGCCGCAGCTCCGGCGCAGCCTCATGTATCACCCGCGCCGCCCCGAGGTCCTGCACGATGACCCCGTCGGCACCGGCTTCGGCTATCCGTTCGGCTGTACGGACGAGCTCCTTCAGCTCGTCATCGAACACCAGCGTATTCAGCGTGACATACACCTTAACGCCGGATATACGGCACTCGCGGACTGTGTTCATAAGTTGCTCAAATGTGAAATTGCGTGCATTCCGGCGCGCAGAAAATGCGGTCACCCCAAGGTAGACCGCATCGGCACCGGTATTCAGCGCGGCGGGAAGGTGCTCCTCCCCGCCGCACGGAGCGAGTATCTCTATCATTCTTTCTTCTCCGTATTTTCCTCGGACGCGTCGAATGTGGTCTGCACATACTTCCCGCCCAGCTTCTCTTCGGAACGCATATTAAGTATCGTTTTCAGCCTCTCAACGCGCTGCTGGAGCTCAAGTATCTCCTCTTCCTTCTTAGCGATGCTGAGGGCATAGGAGCTCTCGTAGTTCGAGAGGATATTGCGGAGCTTGTTGTTCTCCTCCTCCTTCTGCTCGAGCTTGGAGCGCACGGACGCCTCCGTCTCGGCAAGCAGGTTGCGGAGCTTGTCTATCTCGCTCGTACGGCTCTCGTACTGCTTCACCATTTTCTCGTATTCGGCAAGCTTCTTGGCGGTATCGCTGCCCTCGCCGTTCTTGAGCTTCGCTATCTCCTCATTTGCGATAGCGAGGTCTATCTCGAGGTCCTCCTTCTGCGCCTTGAGCTTCTTTATTTCCTCGTCGCTCACCGCAACGGAGCCGTCGGCTGTCACGGAAATGGAGTTTATCTCCATATTCGTTATCTTCCCGTTGAGCTCGGCTATCTGTGTATTCGCGGCTTCGAGCTTCTCGCGGAGGTTATCGGTCTCCTGACGGAGCGCCTCGTTTGCCGCTACCTCTGTGAACTTCTCGGAATTGAGCTGCGCTATTATCTTATTTGCGGACGCGAGGGCGTTCTTGGTATCGTTCAGCGAATTGTCGGACTCGTCCTTTGCCGCGGCGAGCTGCTTATACTTCTCCCCGAATGCCGCTATCCTGTTCATGAGCTCATTTTCACGCTCACGGAGCCCCTGTATCTCCTGTTTGGCAGCGGTCTCTCTTTCATCGAAAGCGGATATCTGCTTGCCGAGAGTCTCGATACGCTCCTCGAGCAGCTCGATATTGCCATTGAGCTCATCTATGAGCGCCTGATCTGCCTCGCTGCGGGTCTTATTGAGGGAATCTCCCATTATCATAAGCGCCGAATAAGCGGTAGCCTCCGCCTCGCTCATCATATTCAGCTTCTTGGACACATACGCTATCTGCTCACTGAATTCCTTCGCGAAGCTCTGCACCTCCTGCGGGTGGTCTGTTTTCAGGAAGTAGCCTCTCCCGTTTACCTGTACCTTGATCTTTTCCATGACCGTCACAGCCCTTTCGTTGAACGCTCTTAGCGTGTAATTACTGTTATACATATTACATTATACAACATATTTCAGAAAAAGAAAAGGGGTTTTGCAAATTTTTTTCATATTTTTAAAAATTTGTTGAAATCTGTTCCGAAATATAGTATAATGTATTTGATATTTTTTCGGAGAAAGGTCATTTGTAATATGCTTGAAACAGGAATAAAGGGCAGGCTTACCCAGCCCGTTACAGAGGAAAACACCGCCGCGGCTTACGGGAGCGGCACTCTCCGCGTATTTGCCACCCCCGCCATGATAGCGCTCATGGAGCATACGGCGCTCGGCTCCGTCGCTGACGAGCTTGAGGAGGGGACCACGACTGTCGGCACGATGCTGGACGTGAAGCATACAGCGCCGTCGGTGGTCGGGAGCGTCATCACCTGCGAGAGTGAACTCATAGAGGTAGACCGCCGCCGCCTTGTATTCTCCGTCCGAGCTTACGACGAAGCCGGAGAGATAGGGAGCGGCACTCACGAGAGATTTATAGTGGACTGTGACAAGTTCTTCAATAAAGCAAACGAAAGGAAAACCACGAAATGAACATAAAGAAGTTTTACCTGAACAACGAAAAGACCGTCATAATGAAAGCCTACCTGCTCGACCCTGTTGACAGGATACCGTGGGGCGACAAGCGTCCCGCTGTCCTGATACTCCCGGGCGGCGGCTATGAGTTCCTGTCAGAGCGCGAGGCGGAGCCTGTGGCGATGCACTACGCGGCGGAGGGCTACAACACCTTCATACTGTACTACACCTGCAACGCACGCTTCCCCGCGGCATTCCACAACGCCGCCTACGCGATGTACAAGATAAGAATGAGAGCCGATGAATTCGGCATAGACCCCGACAAGATAGCAGTCTGGGGCGCAAGCGCGGGCGGTCACCTCGCAGGCTGCCTCGCGACCATGTGGGGCGACGAGCAGATGCTCAAGGTGATAGGCGCCAAGCCCGAGGAAGTCCGCCCGAACGCGGCTATCCTCTCCTACCCCGTCATCAGCGGCATCACCAACCCGCACAAGGGCTCCTTCGAGGTGCTGCTCGGCAAGGACGCTTCGCACAGCGAGCTGTCCCGCCTCTCGCTCGAGAACCGCGTCACCCCCAAGACCCCGCCTGTTTTCATCTGGTGCACAGCAAACGACGAGAGCGTTCCCGCGCACAACAGCCTCGTAATGGCGAAGGCGTGCGTGTCGAACAAGGTTCCCGTAGAGCTCCACATGTTCGATGTGGGACCCCACGGACTCTCCACCTGCGACAAGGTCACTGGCTGGAACGAGCAGTATTATCTCGATAACTGCAAGACTTGGATAGACCTGTCCATCAAGTTCCTCGCAAAGTATATGAATGTGTGAGCTGCTGGCGCTTGAGTGCCTCCGGCGGCATCTGTCGGAGTCAGCTATGCCTGTCTTTATATGCGCGCGTCGTGCGCGCCTTTGGACAGGCAATCACGGCTTCGTGCCGTGACCCT
>CAJOMV010000049.1 GCA_905235805.1 uncultured Ruminiclostridium sp. | reverse complement strand
GCCTCCGGCGGCAAGCCCTTTAAAAAGGGCTTGAGCCTAAACTGAGTACCGTCTGTTACGTCCTGCTTTTTTGTAACTCCCTGCCTCGAAGCCGTTATGCTCTGCAAGTATTATAGTAAAATAAGCCTGTCATTTCGCACTTGAAATGACAGGCTTTCTGTATTCTTTTCTATCGTCAGGCGCAGACCCTTTCGGAGTGCACACGGAGCAACTGCTCTTTCAGGAGGGTGGGAGAGAGGGAGTAGGGGTCCGGGGTGGTCTCCCCGTTGGGGAGGTGGCGACGAAGGAGCCAGCGACCCACTTAATCCAGCTCGAAGGCGCCGGTGTAGAGCTTATAATATCTGCCCTTTTCGGAGATGAGCTTTTCATGATTGCCGCGCTCGATGATACGTCCCTTTTCGAGCACCATGATGACATCGGCGTTGCGGACAGTGGAGAGGCGGTGAGCTATGACAAAGACCGTTCTGCCCTGCATGAGGCTGTCCATACCCTTGGAGACTATCTCCTCGGTACGGGTGTCTATGCTGGAGGTCGCCTCGTCGAGTATCATGACGGGCGGGTCCGCGATAGCGGCACGGGCTATGGCTATGAGCTGGCGCTGACCCTGCGAGAGCTGGGCGCCGTTCTCGGTGAGCATGGTGTCATAGCTCTGCGGGAGACGGCGGATAAAGTCGTCGGCGTTGGCGAGACGTGCCGCCGCGTAGACCTCCTCGTCGGTAGCGTCGAGCTTTCCGTAGCGGATATTCTCCATGACCGTGCCGGTGAACAGGTTGGTGCTCTGGAGCACCATACCGAGGGAGCGTCGCAGGTCGTCCTTCTTTATCTTGTTGATATTTATGCCGTCGTATCTTATCTTGCCGTCGGCGATGTCGTAGAAGCGGTTTATCAGGTTCGTTATGGTAGTCTTGCCGGCGCCCGTGGAGCCGACGAAGGCTATCTTCTGACCCGGCTCGGCGTAGAGCGACACGTCATGCAGCACTATCTTCTCGGGGACATACCCGAAATCCACCCCGTTCATCGTGACCTCGCCCTTGAGGGGAGTGTAGGTCACGCCGCCGGTGCCGTGGGGGTGCTTCCACGCCCACATTCCGGTGTGCTCGGCGCATTCCTCGATATCGCCGTTGACACCGAGTTTTGCGTTGACGAGGGTGACATAGCCGTCGTCGGTCTCGGGCTGCTCGTCGATGAGGGCGAAGATACGCTTCGCGCCCGCGAGAGCCATGATAATGAAGTTGAACTGCTGCACTATCTGGTTTATCGGCATTGTGAACGAGCGGGAGAGCTGTAAGAACGAGGCAATGCCGCCTATCCTGAGCCCGCCGACGCCGTTTATGGCGAGAAGTCCGCCGAGGACGGCTATGAGGGTGTACTGTAAATGTCCGAGGTTATTGTTGATAGGACCGAGGATATTCGAGAAGGCGTTCGCCTCGCGGGCGTTGGTGTAAAGCTCCTCGTTGAGCTCGTCGAAGGCTTCCTTCGAGGGCTCCTCGTGATTGAACACCTTTACGACCTTCTGTCCGTTTATCATTTCCTCGATATAGCCGTTCACCTCCGCGATAGAGGTCTGCTGCGCTATGAAGTACTTGCCGCTCTTGGAGGCTATCTTGCCGGTTATCATCATCATGATCACCAGCGAAACGATGACGAAGCCGGTGAGCGGGAGGCTCAGCGCACACATCGCGACGAACACCGAGACTATGGTGATAGCCGACGAGAACGCCTGCGGGATACTCTGGGAGAGCATCTGACGGAGGGTGTCGATATCGTTGGTATAGTGGCTCATTATGTCGCCGTGGGTGTTGCGGTCAAAGTAGCTTATGGGGAGCTTCTGCATTTTCGCGAACATCTCGTCGCGTATGGACTTCTGGACGCCCTGCGAAATGGTGACCATTATGCGCTGCTGCAGGAACGCGCAGATAATGCCTGCCGCGTAGATGCAGCCCATCTTCACAAGCTCGCCGATGAGCGGGGTAAGGTCGGGCTGGGGAGCGCCGATGAGCGGGATGATGTAGTCGTCGATGAGCTCCTGCAGGAACAGCGAGCCTGCCACACCCGCGAGGGCGTTGACGATAATGCAGACGAAAACGAGAAAGAAGTGCGCCATATAGTCCTTGAATATGTACCCGAGCAGGCGCTTGAGGGTCTTGGGGTCGAGCTTCGCGCCGGTGCCTACCGCACGCGGTCCGCCGGGACCTCCGCGCTTTATCATCATAGCCTGACCCGCTTCGGGTTTTCTTCTTCTTGCCGGCATATTTTAATCGGCACCCGTAAGGGTGCATCTCCTTTCACTTTGATGCGGTTTTGCGCAGCAAAACCTGTTTGCTCCAAACAGGAGCATCGAAGTGAGAGTTTGAAAATCTCTGATTTTCAAACATCTTCGCCTCCCTTCTGCTGCGACTCATATACCTCGCGGTAGATGTCGCTCTTCTTCATCAGTTCGTCGTGAGTGCCGAAATCCACTACCCTGCCGCCGTCGAGGACGAGTATCTTGTCGGCGTCCATTACCGAGGTGATACGCTGGGCAATGATTATCTTCGTGGTGTCCGGTATCTTCTCGCGGAACGCCTTGCGGATAAGCGCGTCGGTCGCTGTATCGACCGCGCTGGTGGAGTCGTCGAGTATCAGTATCTTAGGCTTTTTGAGCAGGGCACGGGCGATACAGAGTCTCTGCTTCTGACCGCCGGAGACGTTGCTGCCGTCCTGCTCGATATATGTATCGTATTTCTCGGGGAACTCCTGTATAAAGCCGTCCGCCTGCGCCAGTCTGCACGCTTCGATCATTTCCTCGTCGGTGGCGTCCTGCTTGCCCCACATGAGGTTATCCTTTATCGTACCGGAGAACAGGGTGTTCTTCTGGAGCACCATTGCCACCGCGTCACGAAGGGTCTCTATGTCGTAGTCCCGCACGTCCCTGCCGCCCACCAGCACGCTGCCCTCCGAAACATCGTAAAGGCGCGGTATAAGCTGGACAAGGGTGGATTTCGAGGAGCCCGTGCCGCCGATAACACCGATAGTCTCGCCGGAGTTTATGCGGATATTGATGTCCGTGAGGGCGTAGTTGCCGCTGCCCTTCTTATACTCGAACTTCACATTCTTAAACTCCACCGAGCCGTCAGCCACCTTATCGGCAGGAACACCGGCGGGGGAATTGATGTCGCTCTGCTCGTCGAGCACCTCGCAGATACGCTCCGCGGACGCTCTCGACATCGTCACCATAACGAATATCATCGACAGCATCATCAGGTTCATGAGTATCTGCATAGCGTAGGTGGTCATGCTCATGAGCTCACCGGTGGTGAGGGTGCCGTCGATGACGATGAGGTTCGCGCCTATCCACGAAATGGCGAGCAGTCCGCCGTACGCGCACAGCTGCATGAGCGGGCTGTTGAAGGCGAGCACCTTCTCCGCGAAGGAGAAGTCGTTGTAGATGTCTCCCGATATCTTCATGAACTTTGATATCTCATGCTCCTCACGGACGAACGCCTTTACGACACGCATTCCGCTGACGTTCTCCTGAACTACGTTGTTGAGTTTGTCATAGCGCTTGAAGACCCGCTCGAATACCGGGTGGGCGGTCTTCATTATGAGAAGCAGACCTATCGCGAGGATCGGGATCGCGATAAGGAACACGCTCGAGAGGGTCGCGTTTATCGCGAACGCCATTATCAGCGAGAATATCAGCATGATAGGCGCTCTTACCGCGATACGCAGTATCATCTGATACGCGTCCTGAACACGGGTTACATCGGTGGTGAGACGGGTGACAAGGCTCGCAGTGGAGAACTTGTCGATGTTCGAGAAGGAATACTCCTGTATCTTGTAGAACATATCCTTTCTGAGGTTGCGCGCAAAGCCCATTGCCGCCTTCGCGCCGGTCTTCGCGCCCGCAAATCCCGCAAACAGCGACAGCAGACAGCATACCACGAGCACGCCGCCTATCATCAGTATGTACGGCATATCGCCCTCGCCGTTATTGCCGTTTATGCCGTTATCCACCAGCATAGCCATAAGCAGCGGGATAATAACTTCCATGACGACCTCGCCGACCATGAATACGGGGGTGAGTATAGAGACGGTCTTGAATTCCCGTATGCTTTTCGCAAGCTTCTTTATCATTTCCCTGCATCATTCCTTTCCATAAAAACACATAATAATAGTTTAGCAAAAATAAATTTAAAAGTCAATAACTTTCACCAATTATTCACAGAGTTAGCCCCCCTCTTTTCACCGTGCAGGATAGCTAAATTTTTACGCCGTTTTTGTATACATTCAACAAAAAGCCATGTTTTTGCAAAAAAGTCAGGAAAAATGTGTCACTTCCTCCCCTTTTACGAAGTTTTATATTACAGAGGGCTGAAAAAACAGCCAAAGAGAAAAGAGATATACAGGAGGAAAACACCATGAAAATAACAAAATCAATTGCGGCTTTCACGGCGGCAGCGGCAGTCGCTGCAGCGGCAGTTCCCGTTTCGGCAGTCAGCATTTCCGATATCCTCGCACAGCTCGTTTCAGCTTCCGGCACGAATTCGCAGAAGACGACCGTGCAGTCCCCGGAGATAACGGCTCCGTTCGTAACCCCCATGACCGTCAACCGTAATTCCAGACGCTACAAGAGCTTCACAGCCGCGGCACCGGAGGTGTCGGTCAGCGGGGGCTACTGGAGACAGTCCCTCAGGTGGGAGCCTGTCACCGACGCGCTCCTCTACTACGTTTACGGCAAGGAGTCAAGCGGCAGGTACTCCCTTCTCGCCAAAACCACGGACACGGAGTATGACGTTGACCGTGAGAGCATTTACTTCGTTCGCGCCGTTACATACGATTACAACGACAGACGAATCACAAGCAAGGCTTCAAAGGCTGTTGAAGTGCGCTACAGTGAGTACAACTACCCGGAATATTACGAAGGAGATTACGATATGGCGGAGGGCGCGGTCTATTCCTTCGCTCCCCAGAATATCGCGGCAGGAGTTCCGGCGACGGAATCGGCAAATTACGCCTACTCGGCAGATGAAGCCACCGACGCGTGGCTCGATTACTACGATTACGACAACGAGGAATACACCAAGTATGCCGTGGACGGCTTCAGAAGCGCCGCGCAGACTCCCCTCTCCACCTTCTCCGCCGACGTTGACACAGCCTCCTACGCGAATGTTCGCAGAATGGTGCTGGGCGGGAACACTGTCACCCCGGACGCTGTGCGCATCGAGGAATTCCTCAACTACTTCGACTACGGCTACACACAGCCCACGAAGGGAAATTTCTCCGTGACCTACGAATACACCGACTGCCCGTGGAACAAGGAGGCAAAGCTCCTCATGCTCGGCGTTCAGGCGAAGGACGTGGAGAAGGAGCCGGACTCGAACCTCGTATTCCTTATCGACGTGAGCGGCTCCATGTACTCGAAGGACAAGCTCCCGCTGGTGGTGGAGTCCCTCAAGAAGCTCACGAACGAGATGACGAAGAATGATCGTATCTCTATCGTTACCTACTCCGGGCAGGAGAAGGTCATAGTCTCCGGCGCCCGCGGCAATATGAAGAACTGCATAGGCGAGCTCGCGGATACCCTCGAGGCTTCCGGCTGCACCAACGGCGAGGCGGGTATCAATATGGCGTATGACATCGCGGCGCGCAACTTCATCAAGGACGGCAGCAACCGCGTTATCCTCGCCACCGACGGCGACCTCAACGTAGGTATATCCGACAAGAACGAGCTCTCCGAATTTATCGCGAAGAAGCGCGAGTCCGGCGTTTACCTCACCGTTCTCGGCTTCGGCACCGGCAACTTAAAGGACGACAGAATGGAAGCTCTCGCCAAGGACGGCAACGGCAATTATCACTACATCGACTGCGCGGCAGAAGCCTCAAAGGTGCTCGTTGACGAGCGCAAGGCTACACTCATCACCGTCGCGGACGACGTAAAGCTGCAGGTCGAGTTCAACCCCACCCTCGTCGACAGCTACCGCCTCATAGGCTACGACGGGCGCAGGCTCGCGAACGAGGATTTCACCAACGATCAGAAGGATGCCGCCGACATGGGTGCTGGACAGAGTATCACGGTAATGTATGAGGTGATCCCCGCCAAGGTCTCCGGCACTTCTCTCACATACCAGACCTCCACCGGCAACAAGACCGACATCTGCACCCTCAAGTGCCGCTATAAGGAGCCCGGCAAGACCAACTCCACCCAGTTCTCCGTTACCGTCAAGGAAAAGGATCACTGCAAGTATGCCGACACGGGTATCCGCTTTAAGTTCGCAGCCTGCGTCTGCGAGACCGCAATGGCTCTGCGCGGCGAAAAGTCCTACGGCAACGTTTCCGTCAAGGACGCCAAGGCTCGCTTCGATAAGCTCGACGCCGACGAGCTCGCACAGATAGGTTACAGCGACGACTTCGCCGCCCTCCTCGAAGAGCTGCAGTAAGCTGTCGCCTCGCGGCGATAGGATCGCTTGCGCTCGAGACTGGGGGAAAAATTTTTTGAAAAAAATTTTTCCCCCAGACCCCCTTTCAAAAAACTTTAATTGCTCCGCGTGCACTCCGAAAGAGTCTGCGCCTGACGATAGAAAAGAATACAAAGAGCCTGTCATTTCGAACTGAAATGGCAGGCTTTCTTCTTTGCAAAATGTCGCCGTAAAAGCGACCTTTTCTCCGCGGAAATATGGTATTATACAAGTACAAGGTAAGCAATACCACAAAATCTAAGGAGGAAAATAAAATGACAAAGACAACAAACAACATCACGGAAATGGTATTCATTCTCGACAAGAGCGGCTCCATGAGCGGACTTGAGGCGGACACGATAGGCGGCTTCAACTCCATGATAGCAAAGCAGAAAAAGGAGGACGGCAAGGTGTATGTCTCCACAGTACTGTTCAGCGACAGGAGCGAGGTTATACACGACCGCGCGGATATAGCGGACATTCCCGCCCTCACGGATAACGACTACCTCCCGAACGGCTGCACTGCGCTTCTCGACGCGATAGGCGACGCTGTGAAGCATATCCGCAATATCCATAAGTACGCGCGCCTGGAGGACGTTCCCGCCCACACCGTTTTCGTCATCACTACCGACGGCATGGAAAACGCGAGCCATAAGTACGACTACGACAAGATAAAGAAGATGATCGAAAAGCGCAAGGAAAAGGACGGCTGGGAGTTCATGTTCATAGGTGCGAATATCGACGCGATATCGGTGGCGGCAAAGGTCGGTATAAGCGCGGACAGAGCCGCCAATTACCGCGCTGACTCCAAAGGTACCAAGAAGGTGTTCGAGGCTCTCGCGGCTCCCCTCATGGCAATGCGCTGCGGTGCCGCTGTTGACAGCGCGTGGGCGGAGGAGCTCGAAGCCGACGCAAAGAGAAGATGACAAATGCCCCGCCGGTACGCGAAGTATCGGCGGGGCGTGGTTATTGATCTATCGCCTCATAAACAAAATGTCCCCTGACAGTGTTATGTATTGAAAAAGTGTCACGGTATTCTTCGGGTGTATAGTCCTTTGCGTCGGGGTGTTCATCTGAATTAACATTTACCCAGAGAGTATTTTCGCCTCTGTACTCTATCCCGATACCGCCGATGTTGTCATCTTTATGCAGGGAGTCACGGGCATCATTCAGGCGTATGAACGGTATCTTTTCCATGAGTCGGTATTCCACGGGCGCGGAGTTCCAGTCATAGTAATTCCCGTCGCCGAGATTGTCTTTTTGCTCTATACCGAAGAATTGCAGCGTATTATCGCCGTAAACCTCAATGTAGCAGTCGGCGTCATATCCGTCCACCGTTTCAAGGTAATAGCGCCCGACTTTCAGCTCGGTAACTATATCGCTCATGTTGTAGCCGATAGTGTAAACCTCGTAAATGACCGCGCCTGTAAGAGCGATCAGAGCTAACATGATAACCGGTATAATGATAAACTTCTTTGAGATCTTCAGTTTTTTATGTCCGTTCATATCATCAGTCCTTTCCTTGATACTCCTGAGTATCGTGCTCCTGTCGGGGCACGGATACTTTTCCAGCATAACGGGTATAGCCCGTTCAAAGAATTCTTTGTTATTCATCATAATTCAGCCCCTTTTCATTCTCAATAAGCTTCTTTAACTGCTTTCTGCCGCGTCTGAGCCTTGCCGATACCGCGTCCTCGCTTATTCCGACTATTTCAGATATTTCGGAGCAGGAGTATTCCTCATAATAATACAGATACAATACGATACGGTTGTTTTTCCCGAGCTTTCGCAGTACATGGAGCAGCCCGTTCTTTTCATCACTCTGTCCGTCATGGTATATTTCTCCCACGGCTTCGAGCGGTGCCGAAAACCTGTACCAGCGGGAATGGAGAAGGTTTTTGCACTCGTTTATCGTACACCTGAGCAGCCACGCGGTTATGTGCTCTTCCCCGTTGAAGCTGCCTGTATGGGTATACAGCTTGAGAAATACGTTCTGTGTCACATCTTCGGCGTCGTACCTGTTTTTCAGATAACACATCGCAGTCGTATAAACTTTTGTGAGATCAAGCTCGACATAATGCTCAAATTCGCTGTCAGTCAATTTCAGCTCACCTCCTTTTTGTGAAAGGACCTTTCATATATATAACAAATCAGCCGGTTAAAATCCGACATATTTCTGAAATTTTTTCAGCAATATAAAAGCTGTAAACAGAAAAAACGGAGCCGGCGAAATGATCGTCTGCCCCGTCCGTGATTATTCGGTTCAATCGAAGAAAGTCTCATAAGCTGCACGCACGACATCGCTGACGGTGCGGTAAAGTCCGTTGCCGCTGTCTAAGCTGTAGTTGCTGTGGTTGGTGAGGAGCGCTGCGCCCGTCCCGTCGGAGGGATCATAGAACAGTCCCGTGACAGCGCCGAGGGCGTTCCCGGGGTGACCCCAGAGGGTGCGTCCTTCGACGATATTGCCGTCATAGCGGCGGGTGTTGAGCCCCATGCCGAAATCCTCGGTCTCGATGTAGACCGTGTGCATTTTCTCCAGCGTGCCCGGGCTGACTATGGGAATGCCGTTCACCGAGCCGTCGCCGGCGAGGGCTGTGCCGAGGAGCGCTAAGTCGTGCGCCGTGATGAGCAGCTCGCACTGCGCGGTGAGGTAGGAATTGCCGAGCCCGAAGCTCTCATAATAGGTGCTTGTGCGCACCCAGCTCTGCACATCGAAGACCTCGCCGTCGTGGTCGTATATTTTCGCGCAGCTTTCACGGTCCCCGAGCAGATCGACCACATACCCCGCGTCCATTTTCAGCGGTCTGAACATCACCTTATCCGCGAATTTATGGAAGAACAGACCCGTTCTCATTTCGATGACCGAGCCGACAGTTCCCGCGCCGAAATTCGAGTAATTGTAGAATTCCCCCGCCTTGCCGCCGTTATGGGCGGACTTGAGGAGGTGGTTCGTGGTATATTTCATTGAGGGGGAGAGCTTATCGTACTCGTATGTATCGGTGAGTCCCGCGGTATGGGTGAGCAGGTGCGGCAGCTTTACCACTCCTGTCTGTTCGTTGTAATAATCGAGCCCTGTCTGTTCGGAGAGGTCGCCGTCGAAGTCGAGCATTCCCTCCTCACAGAGCTTCATCACCAGCATGGTGGAGATGAGCTTTGAGACGCTTGCCGCGCGGAAGCGGGTATTGTCTGTCACGGGTATCCCGTTCTCCACATCTGCGCTGCCGACGCAGTCGGTGTGTATGACCTCCCCGTTCGCGAACACAGCCACGCCCATTCCGTAGACCCCGTTTTCCTCGCATATCTGCTCCAGTCGTTCGTGGAAAGCGGCGAGGTCGGCGTCCTTCACGGCAGCGCTCCGCACATCGGCAGTCTCCGCGGGTGCGGCGGCTTCCTCGCCGTTATCGGTGTTCTCCTGGGGTATGGGCGAGCTGTATGAAGTCACGGGCGCGGACATGTCCTGTGGGGCAGCGGAGAAAGCCGAGTGGGGCTCAGCGGTGCGCGCCGCTTCATCTATATTCTCACAGCCGCACAGCATTGCCGCCGCGGTGAGCAGTGCCGCGGCACTGCATATCATCTTTCTCATTGTGTATATATCATCCGTTCTTATCATCGACTCTGAAAGATATTATATACCAAATATCCGCCGATTGCAATAGGCGGCGGGGGTGAAATTTCCGGCGCTTCCGACCGTTTGGATTGGATAGGTTGCACAAATAGAGCCAATTCGAAGCACCTGCGGAAAAGTGCCGGGGAACGCGCATTCGGCGCTGTTGACACGTCGGAAAAAGTTAGCGCAGTCGAACTATACAAAAAATCACGGCAGATGCTTGATTTTTTTGTAAGCCGCTGTTATAATGAGGGTAACGGAAATGTAACCGTAATACATAAAGGAGGAACTGATATTATGGCTTATAAGATCAATGCAGATGAGTGCATCGCTTGCGGTGCTTGCGCAGACGGATGTCCCGTAGAGGCTATCTCGGCAGGTGATGTTTACACGATCGACGCTGACAAGTGCATAGACTGCGGCGCTTGCGCTGACACTTGCCCTGTGGGAGCTCCCAAGGCTGAATAAGCAAACAACGATAGTTAAGCCCCGTGAGGAACTGTTCTCACGGGGCTTTTTTCACTATTCATTATTCTCTGCTTCTGTCTTTCAGCATATATTCGATGGAGTCGTTGAGCGCGAGAACGGAGGCGTTGATGATGTCTCTGCTTGCGCCGACGGTTGTCCATGTGTTCTCGCCGTCCGTGCTTTCGATGAGTACGCGGGTGGTGGCGGCGGTGCTGTCGTTTGAGGACACGACGCGCACCTTGAAATCCACAAGGTACATCTTCTTCAGCTCGGGGTAGAACACCTCCAGAGCCTTGCGGAGAGCCTTGTCTATCGCGTTCACGGGACCCTCGCCCTCGTCGGCGGTGATCTCGTACTTGTCCCCCACGCGCACCTTGACTATCGCGTTCGCTTTTTCGATATAGGTATGCCCGTCGAGGCTGTCCATGGAGGAGATGATACGGTAGTGATCTATCTCGAAGTGGGGGGTGAATCTGCCGAGCTGCTTGCGCACAAGGAGTTCGAAGCTTGCCGTCGCTGCCTCGAACTGGAAGCCCTCCTGCTCGAGGGACTTCATCTTGTCGATTATCTGCTTTGTCTCTGCGCTGGACTTTGTAAGGGAGCCCTCGACAGCCTGAAGCTGCGGGAGCACCGCGGAGCGTCCCGACACCTCGCTGAGCGGAAAGCTGCGGTGATTGCCCACGGCGGCAGGGTCGATGTGCTCGAAGGTCGCGGGGTTCTTCGACACGCCGTCCGCGTGCATACCGCCCTTGTGAGCGAACGCTGAGCGTCCGACATACGGCGATGTCGCGGGCAGCCGCATATTCGCTATCTCCGTCACATACCTCGCAAGCTTGGTGAGCGTTCCGAGCTGCTTCGGGCTGACGAGACCGTACCCGAGCTTGAGCTGGAGGTCGGGTATGACTGTGGTGAACGCGGCGTTCCCGCAGCGCTCGCCTATCCCCGTGAAGGTGCCCTGTATCTGCGCAGCCCCCGCCCTGACCGCCGAGACCGTGTTTGCCGCCGCGCAGCCGGTATCGTTGTGGCAGTGTATGCCCACGGGAGTATTGACAGCCTTGCACGCCGCGCGCACTGTCTTTGATATCTCGTCCGGGAAGCAGCCGCCGTTGGTGTCGCAGAGCACCAGCGCCGACGCGCCTGCTTTTTCCGCCGTTTTCAGCACCTCTATGGCGTACTCCGGGTCGTCCTTGTAGCCGTCGAAGAAATGCTCCGCGTCGAAGAATACCGTCCGTCCCTTTGAGCGGAGATACTTTATCGTGCCGCTTATCATAGCGAGGTTCTCCTCGGGAGTTGTGCAGAGAATGCAGTCAACGTGCAGCTTCCACGCCTTCCCGAACACTGTCACATACTTTGTCCCCGCCGCGAGCAGCGCCCTGACGCCCTCGTCGTCCCCGGGAGCGGTGTCCTTGTGCGCCGTGGAGCCGAAAGCTGCCAGCTTCGCGTTCGTCAGGCGAAGAGACTGCACCTTCTCGAAGAACTGGGCGTCCTTCGGGTTGGAGAAGGGGTTCCCCGCTTCAATATATGTCACTCCGAATCTGTCAAGGCACTCGGCTATCTTGAGCTTGTCGGAGACCGAGAAGCTCACGCCCTCGCCCTGTGCGCCGTCACGGAGAGTGGAGTCGTATATTTCTATCTTTTTCATTGCCAATCACCCGTAAGAATAATATCACAAATCAGTGGATTTGTCAACTTTTCTGTTTACAGCGCGGCGAGGATGTGGTATAATAATTCAAGGAAAAGGGGGTATCGGTATGGGCGTGCTTGGCAGATTTTTCGACAGGATCTTCGGGGACGACGATGAAACGGAGGTGCTCGATGAGGACGAGTTTCTCGAGCAGATGAGCGACGACGAGCTTTATGTGGACGATGTCCCGCTCGAGAGCACAGAGATATCCGTGAAGCTGCGCAGCCTCGAGGGTCTCGATACCGACGCGCTTCTGGAGCGGCTGGAGCAGCTCCCGTATGAGTTCCGTATGTATTACGATACCCGCAGAGCGTTCTCGCGGGCTTTCGCCTCGATGAGCGAGGAGATATCCTACTTCGAGAGCTATGAGGGCGGCAGGAGCGTGGGGTATGACGAGAGCTTTGAGTACGATGATCGAGCGGTCGCCGTAAGCTTCACCCTCTCGCGGGAGGGTAACGGCGCGCCGTTCGTGTTCACCGCGGATATAAAGATAGATAATGCTTGACTTTTCGGGGCATTTTATGTATAATATTCTGTGGGTGATCGTATGAGAAGAATTCCCGCCTGCATAACTGCGGGTGTCATAATATCGGCTATGCTCTGCTCCTGCGGCGGCGCAGATACTCCGGCTGCCGGCACTTCCGCTCCGGCGGCTGTCACGGAAGCCGCGGAGACTGCCGCGCAGTCTGTCTCGGGGGAGGCTGCCGCGCAGACGACCGACGCTCCCGAGGAGGAGCTCTCCGACCGTGAGCGCATTGTCCGCAAGGCTATGCTCACTACAGGCAATACCGACCGTTTCCGTAAGGTGTTCGCGAAAGCCGCCGCGGGCGAAGAGATAACCGTCGCCTACATAGGCGGCTCCATAACCGAGGGCTATACCCTTCAGCCGGAGGAATGCTGGGCTAAGCTCACCTACGACCGGCTGTGCGAGAAATATCCCGGCGCGAAGATAAACTACGTCAACGCCGGCATGAGCGGCACCCCGTCAAGCCTCGGCGTGGTGCGCTGCGAGCGTGATGTGCTCGCCCCATACGGCGACCCGGATATCGTGTTTGTCGAATTTGCGGTGAACGACGCGACGGACAAGCTGTGCAAGGATTCCTACGAGAGCCTCGTGCGGCGGTTCCTCGCACTTGACAGCGAGCCCGCGGTGGCGCTCCTGTTCATGCGCACGGATACGGGGTACTCCTGTCAGGCGCAGCAGAGTGCCATAGGTGAGCGCTACGGGCTCCCGATGATAAGCCTCAACGACGGGCTCACCTACGCCATAAATGAAGGGCTCATGAGTTGGGCGGACTACTCCAACGACGGCGCTCACCCCAATCCCGAGGGAGCAAAGCTGGTCGCGGAGATGATCGAATACTTCTATCAATGCGTGGAGGACGGCACAGTGTACGGGGACGGGAATGCTCCCGCGGTCACGGATATCGGCGCTGTCGAACCGCTGAACGATCCCGCATACACGAATATGCACCTGCTCGACGGGAAAAATCTGACTCCGACCTCCCTCGGGGAGTACAGCAGCGACAGAGAGATACTCGGCGCCTTCCCGAACGGCTGGTACCGCAAGGGCGGCGAAAATCAGGGTATTTCCTTTGAGATGACCTTCGAGAGCCTGTTCCTTGTGTTCCACTGCAACAACAACAAGAAATTCGGCACCGCGGAGGTGTTCGTGGACGGGGAGCTTGCCGCGGAGATACCGTCATATTCAAACGAGGGCTGGAGCAATCCCGTTCCGCGCTTCATAAAGCAGTTCGACACCGTCGGCACGCATACCGTCGAGGTGAAGATGCAGGAGGGGCAGGAGGATACATATTTCGGTATCCTTTGCTTTGGCATTACAGATTAACGTACCTCATACCCTGAACGGGTAATGACATAAATTCTAAACGAAAGGAATTCATAAAAATGGCAGAAAATAAGGCAAAGGCAGCAGCAGAAAAGGGCAAGGGCTTCATGAAGGAATTCAAGGAGTTCGCGCTCAAGGGCAACGTAATGGACATGGCAGTCGGCGTTCTGATAGGCGGAGCATTCTCCGGTATCGTAACAGCGCTGACAGGCGACTTCATCAATCCTCTGATAGCTTCTATCGGCGGCGCGGAGATCGCGGGAATGATAAAGCTCCCGTGGGTGAACTATGAGGGACTTGACGCGGAGCAGGCAGCGGCGCTGTCGCTCAACTACGGCGATTTCCTCACCACCGTCATCAATTTCCTTATCATGGCACTCATCATCTTCCTGCTGATGAAGGGCATCAACAAGCTCATGGCACTCGGCAAGAAGAAGGAAGAGGAAGAGGCTGCGGCTGAACCCGCTCCCGAGCCCGAGCCTTCCAAGGAAGAGCTCCTGCTCACAGAGATCAGAGACCTTCTCAAGGAGCAGAACAAGAAGTAACAAAAATCCCGCTTTCCGAACGGAAAGCGGGTCTTTTTTATCCCTCTGCTTCTTTTCTTTTCGCGGCGCGCCTGTTTTTGAAAAACACGATGAGGTAAGCGATTCCGACACCGAAGAACACGCCGAAGAAATCTATCCACACGTCCTGCACCATGGGTCCGCGCCCGGAGAATATCTGGATAGTCTCATCTATAAAGCCTATGAAAAAGCCTATCAGCAGCGGCAGGACAGCGCACTCTACCGCCTCGCGCCTTGTTTCCGCGCTTGAGAGGTGGGGGTACATGAACAGCCCGAGCAGGAGTCCCGCGGCGGCGTGCTCGGTGAAGTGGGCGAGCTTGCGGACGAATGCGGACTTGAGAATCAGGGTGATATTGAGAAAATCGAGCACTGCCTGCAATATCTCTTTGATACCATTGCTCTCATCTCTCGAATTATCCATCGGGACAAGGGAATGTCCCCAGATGAAAGCGAGCACTATCACGATAAGAATTATGAATGTTCTTTTTTTCATGTTCTTCCTCTATATCTGAAAAATATAGACTATTATATCACAAACATTTTGAAATTGCAAGCATTTTTTACGGGGAGCGCCCCGCGGCGAATTCCGGCTGTTACATTCTACTTTCTCGGGTTTCTGCCTCGCTGCCGTTATTTTTCGGAGAGGCAGTATCTTTCCCCTTTGCAGGCGAAGCAATTGCTCTTTCCGGAAGAAGAGTGGGGTCAAGGGTGGTCTCCCCGCTGGGGAGGTGGCGACGAAGGAGCCAGAGGGG
>CAJOMV010000048.1 GCA_905235805.1 uncultured Ruminiclostridium sp. | reverse complement strand
GCCTTTCCTCGCGGAAAGGGGCTTCCTCCCTCCCCCTCTTCCTCTTTCCCCGCAACTCGAGCGCAAGCGGCTCACTCTATGATAACTATGTCCGCCTCGACGTCACGCTCGAGCGGGGCGAACTTTGTGAAGGACACCGACAGTCTGCCCGCGTCGGAGGTCATGGAGGCGGGGTCGAGGTTTTCATCGAGCACTACGGTATAGGCACCGAGCCCGGAGCTCCCTGCTACTGCCGAGGTGCTGTAACCTTCGGTCACTACCGAGCCGCTGTCGGCTGCCGCCTCATAAGCGGCGACAACTGCGCGCGCCATGCTGACGGCGTTGTCGCTCACGTCGGCTGCGCTCTCCATATCGTACATTTTCAGCTTTGTGTCATTGCCCCGCACCGTTATCACAAGCCCCTCGACGGGGTACGGGTCGGTGATGCAGAATTCCCAGATATCCCGCTCCATGCGGCGTATCTGCGCGGTACATTCCTGACCGTCGTAGCTGATGTCCGCCTCAGCGCTGAAAGCCATATCGAGGTCGGGCGGTTCGGTGCCTATCGTTCCCGCCGAGCACGCCGACAGCGCAAGCAGTGCGGGTAATACAAAAATAAGACGCTTCACGGTAATTCCCCTTTCATAAGGAAAGCCGTGAAGCGTTGTTCTATCGCTTCATTATCTCCGGCAGCACCGCCGGCAGGTCACGCGGGAGAAGTCCCGGTTTGCCTATTCTTCCCGCCAGCACATCCGCGGCAAGTCCGTGCAGATACACTCCGAGAGCCGCCGCGTGGAACATTCCCACTCCCTGTGCGCACAGGGAGGCTATGATACCCGCCAGCACATCTCCGCTTCCGCCCTTGGCAAGTCCGGCATTGCCGGTCGTGTTGACGAAGGTATCCCCGTCGGCTGACACGATGACCGTATTCACGCCCTTGAGGACGGTGACACAGTGGAACTCTTTCGAGAAATTCTTCGCCGCAGTAAGTCTGTCCTGCTGTATCTCCTCGACGGAAAGTCCCGTCATGCGGGCGAATTCCGCGGGATGCGGGGTGACGATGATGCCCTTTTTGCTTTCCTTTAGTATATTTATATTCGGGGCTATCGAATTAAGACCATCAGCGTCAATAATTATCGGACAATCCGCACGTTTTATGACGGTTTCTGTCATATCTGCGGTGCTTTTGTTGTTTCCGAGACCGCAGCCTGTGAGCACGGCGCTGTATTTTGTGCGGACAAGCTCCTCCGACACCATTCGGACAGCGGCGGAGTTGATGAAGCCGTCCATGTCCTGCTCGAGGGGAAGATATATAGTCTCCGGCACTGCCGAGGCTATCGCGTTTATCACGCGGGTAGGGGTCGCGAGAGTACAGAGCCCGACTCCGGCACGCAGGGCACCGTCCGTGGACAGCATTGCCGCGCCCGTGTAGTACGCGCTGCCGCTTATGTTGAGGAGCTTTCCGTAGGTTCCCTTGTGGGATACGGACTTGCGCTCGGGGATCAGCCCGAGCAGCGAGCTGTCGGACAGCACCGCCTCGAACCATTCGTACATGGTCTGCGGTATGCCGATATCGGTGAGTATTATCCTCCCGCAGTACTCATACGCGGGGTGAGAATACAGTCCCCGCTTCATCGCCGCGAGCACGAGAGTAACGTCCGGCATAAACGCGTTTATCGCGACCTCGCCGGTATCGCTGTTTATGCCGCTCGGCACGTCCACGGAGATACGAAGTCCGGGGCAGTTCTCGTTGGTGTATCTGAAAAGCTCGGAGACGACCTCCTCAAGCTCCCCGTGAAAGCCTGTCCCGAATACGCAGTCGATGACGGCATCACAGTTGGCGATAGCATACTGCACTGTCTCCTTGCGGTGAAGGTACAGCGTAGTCTTGATGACGCGCTCATACAGCGAGTAGCACTCCCGAGCGCAGTCGGTCTTGGGCAGATCCTGCACGAACACAAGTATTGCGTTCGCCCGCGCCTCGGTCAGCAGGTTCGCGATGACAATGCCATCGCCGCCGTTGTTGCCGCGTCCCGCAAGTATAACGATGTCCTTGCCCTCGACTCCGCCGAGTATCTTCGAGATACGCGAAAAACACGCCTCTCCGGCGTTCCGCATCATTCTCATGTATGAGATCCCGGCATTGTCGGCATTTGCCTCCGCAGCCTTCATCTGCTCGTTCGTCACCGTAAACCGCATCGTTGTTCTTCCTGCTTCCTGTCTGTTTCTTTTGCCGCCCTGCGGCGATCCGGGGAAAACTTTTGTGCAAGGCAGGAAGCCTTGAGGAAGCTCCCAAAACGCCGCAAGGAAGCGGCGATAAAAGGAACTTCCGAAAAACAAGTTTTCCCCCGGACACCCTTTTCAAAAACTTTTTATCTGCTTTGCTGGCGCTTGAATATCAGAACGGTCGTTTCCTTCGCTTCTGTCGAGCTGCCGCTTTCAAATTCGGTAGATACCACCGTCAGAGTATCGGAGGCTTCATCATAAGTGCCAAGCTCCGCGAAATTCTCACCGGGGTTGCGTACATAGTAGCCCTCCGGGAAAGCTCCGATAAGAAGCACCTGCACACCGTCGGCATTGGTAAGTATGATGTCATACTCCGAAACGCTCATGTATGTGGTGATCTCCTCGACGGTCCTGCCAAGACGGTCAGCAAAGTCCGTCATCGGGATATCGTTCACGCTCTCAAGCTCCCAGTCACCCTCGAAGGAGTATGCGGGAGCTGTTTCTGTCCTTACGAAGATCGCCTCTTCACCGGCAATAAAGTCCACGACCTTGATACTGTTGGTCTCCTCACTGTAAAGTATCTCGCCTGTTATCTCAGAGGTGTCGATCCCTTCGTAAACGTCAAATCCGCCGTCACGGGGATTTATGGCGTAGTAGCCTTCGTCATTCGTTGAGGTGCTTGCGATGCCGTTAGAGCTTATCAGAAGCCTTACCGTTACACCGTTAAAGTACGCAGTCCATTCGCTCGCGATATCCGCTATATCGGCGTCCTGTTTGATCTCACCGAATTCCGGGCTGATAGGTTCTTCGGAGCCGTCGCCGCCCTCAGAGCTGAGAGCATACATCGCATACCGCTCTTCCTCATTTATGAACATCAGCAGTACAGTGTCCTCATAAGTATAGAACGCGCCGACAGCCGTGTCATCGGTTTCGTACCGTTCGTACTCTTCCGCTTCCTCCGGTGTGTTGAAAAGCATGTAGCTGTCGCTGCTGAAGGCAATGGGCGCAATATGGTATCTTCCCACAAAGCTGCCTTCTGTAACGCCCAGCTCAAGTATCTTATCGTCCGGGAAAATCGTTACATACATATCGACCGCAGTCGGGTCAGCGTCGCCGACAAGGAAGTCACCCTGATAATCGGTCACCTTCCACGTCATGCTGCCGTCGTCTGCAATGGTGGGCGCAGCTGCGCCGGAACCGCTGTCGGGGTTGGCAAGCTCGCTGCCTGCGCTGAGGCTGTATGTTCCCACACGCACGGAATCGTAATCCGTGTTGTAGATGTAGCCGGGGATCTCCTCGTAATCGCTTTCCGAGGTGCCGTACCAGCCGCTGAAGCTGCCGTCCTTGAAGTCGTTGGCGGCGGGCATGGTGTCCATTGTGAGGAAGGTAGCTGCGGAACCGTCATTCGGGAGCACTGCCGCGCCGACAAATACGTTGTCGCAGAAATACAGACCGACATACACGTTCTTGATATCACACGCGTCTTCCACTACCGCTGCCAGCTCGTCACCGAGGTTATCGTCGATAGCTGTGTATTCGCTGTACAGGACATAAGCGCTGTACTCGTCCACAGCGATCTGTATAACGGCTTCCTCGCCCATGGGCGCTATATTGAGTCTGTTGGAAGAGCCGAGGTGCGAGGAGATGTTCCTTGCTATCTCCTCAGCCGCGTCATTCAGAGCGCTCACGGGGATCTTCTCCTCGGGAAGTCCGTCGGAATAGGGGTCTCCGGTGTACAGTGTGGGATAGGAGCCTGCCGGGTATTCGCCTATCGCGTCGCCGTATCCGTCCCACTGATACATCTGGTCATAGTAATTGAGCGCGTCGGGCATAGCCTTGAAGGGCAGGTCATTCTTGTCGTCGGTGAGCACTGCCGTAACGCCCGCGATGCCCGCGCCGAGCCTGCTGTCGAATATGACCTCCGCATATACGGAATCAAGGCTGCTGTCGGTGTAGGTTATGCCGGAGATGCCCGCGTCATCGAGCACCTCGAGCTTGCCGTCATCATAGTACAGCTTGATAACGCCGCTTGTTATATTGCTGCCCTTTGCGGTCATAGCATTCGCTACGGTATCGTTGAGACCGTTGAATATCATTTCCGCGCAGTCGTCGGCATAATAGCCCGACTCAAAGGACTCGTAATTTGCATAGTGAGCCTTGTAGATCTCGTCATCGTCATTGCCGCCGAAGCCGCCTGTTCCTCCGATACTGCCAAAGCTGCCGAGCATACTGCCGAGGTCGCCCAGTCCGAGCCTTTCGGCAGCTCCGCCTATCCACTGGAACACCTCTGCGCTGAGCTCATCGCCTGCGCGGTCGTCTTTGATATCCACCTCATTGGAATTATCGGGAACGCTTACCGTGCCGCTTTCCGCGACTGTCGTCGATGTGGCGGTCACCTTCCCTATCTCGCCCGCGGATATGCTGAACATACCGGTCATGGTCCTTGAGTGTTCGTCGACCTTGGTCGATAACGTTATTTCGAGCTTCTTGAGCTCTGCCATGAGCCTCTCGCTGTCAATGCCGAAGAGACCGTCGGACGAGTCCTGAGAGACCGACATGAGACCGGCTATGCTGTTCGCGCCGGGAAGCTCAAGCCCGGAATCCGAAAGCTTTTTCAGAGACTCTATGAACTTATCCGGGTCTGCGAGCGTAACGGTAAATGTCCCGACCTCTACCTCATTGTCGAGCCACTTAGCCTTGCCCTTGCCGGTGTATTCTGTTTTCAGGGAGAGATCGGAGTCTGTCTTTTCAATCCCGATCTGTATGAGGGCAGTACCGTCGGAGCCATTCTCGGAACGGTCAAACGCCTTTACGGTCACCTTCTTGCCGTCCTTGTCGGTAATAATGACCTGTGAAGCGCTCTTCTTCTCGTCGCCGATATTGACAAGCTCTGCCTTCTCGCTGTTTTCTGTCGAACTGATGCTTGCCTTTGATCCGAGGACGTTGTTATGTACGTCAACTATCTGCTCTACGGTCAGGGATACCTTCATATCGGCAGGCTCCTTGAACATTCCCCGGTAATCCGCCTCGGAAAGCCCGAAACGTTCCTTCGCGTAGCCGATAAGGTACGCGTCATTCTTCAGATAGTCCTCAACGCTTTGTATGAGCGCCTTCAGCTGCTCCGCCGTGAAGGTCACCGACACATCGGAGCCCTTCGCCTCGGTCAGCCATTCGCCTTCGCCTATGGTAACGGTGATGTCGGAGTAGCTTATCGCCGCGTTTTCGTAAGCTTTGTAGTAGAGATCGGTGATATCAGTGCGGATACGCTCCGCCTCCGTCTCGCTGAACCTGACGGCGGGAGCGATGTCCGGAGCTTCAACGCCCTCGGGAGCGGCTTTCTTCATCAGCTCCTCTATGTCGGACTGCTTTATGCGTACCGTCTTGTCGGTAATGCCCGGGAGCGCCAGTATAATATCCCCGTACTCATCAGCATAAACCTCTGCGGTCCCGATATTGCCGTCCTTATCCGACAGCCCTAACGAGAACATATCCGTGTAGCCGTTGGCTATCTTGGTATTGAAGGATAAGTCCTTTATCTTCTTGATGAGCTCGCCGATCTGACCGTCGCTGAGCAGCGCGAACACACTGCCGGGCTCTACGTTGAGCGTGCTCGACGATCCTACGATATAGCCCTCGGGAACAGCGGACATCGAGTTATCGAACATTTCCTTGTAGCTTCCGCCGCCGCTGAGACCTATGTTTTTGATAATAGACTGATACGACGCGGTGCGTGCGGACTCGTCGCCCGTTGCATCATATACCCTCGCCGCGAGCGCTGTATCGGCAAACGCGGTAATTCCCAGCTTCGTCGTCTTTTTGTACGCTTCGCTGTCCGTAACGGAGGCTGACGCGTTCTTATTTATCATCCGGGCGTATGCCACATCGCCCATTACTGTCCTTGTTATCTTGTCATGGAAGCCGAAATAACCTACTCCCGCTCCTCCGACCACGACTGCCGCGGCGGTAACTCCGGCTATAACTCCCGCCTTGCCCTTCTTCTTTTTGATAGGGGTAACGGGTGCCGCAGTATCAGCGGGAACTTCGGGAAATTCCTGTGCCTGCATGGGCTGCTGTCCCGGGCGGACATTGAATTCGGGCTGTACCGGGGGTACCGGCGGTACGTTATCGGCTGCCGGCTCCTGAATGCCGTTTACCTGAGGCATTTCCGGCAGCGGCGGTATTGTTGGCTCCTGTATGGGCTCCGCCACCTGCTGAGCTGCCTGTGTAACCGTCTCCTGTACAGGTTCTGCCACCTGCTCGACCGCCTGTGTCACTGTCTCCTGTACGGGCTCTGCGACCTGCTCGACTGCCTTTGTCATTGTCTCCTGTACGGGCTCTGCGACCTGCTCGACCGCCTTTGTCATTGTCTCCTGTACGGGCTCTGCGACCTGCTCGACTGCATGCGCTGCCGCTTCTCCGATTTTAGAGCCGCAATTCGGGCAGAATAAAGCGCCGTCATCTACTTTAGTTCCGCAATTTCCGCAAAACATAAATTTATTCCTTTCTCCATATTTCCTATGCTATCGGAATCTTGTCCGTTTTACTGCTTCACTGCATAATACCGGTAAAAACCATTTACCAACCTACAGTATAACATTATTGAAGTCAAAAGTCAAGTGAAACATAAAGGATAATCGTTTATATGTCTAAAAATCCCGAAATTTGACGAAAAAACATGACAAACAACAATACCGCGGAGAAAATACTTCTCCGTGGTATTGTCGCTTGTTATTCAATTCACGGGCTTGAATGCCGCTTCATCAGAACCAGCCGGTCATAATACCGTTCACGCTGCCGAACATTCCGCCGCCCATTTCTCCGGGCATTCCGCCGTTCATCTCTCCGGGCATTCCGCCGCCCATTTCTCCGGGCATTCCGTCGGGACCCGCAACACCGCTGGAATTGTTCAGATCAAAGCCGGGAGATACATAGTATTCGCCGTCGTAGTCGATACCCGCGTCACCGCCGTTGTTCGCGCTGTGGATAGAAAGGCTGCCGTCTATGAGGTTGACATTTCCGTTGGAGTCAAGACCGTCGGTACCCGCGGTAACCGTGACCTTTCCGCCTGTAATGTTTATCGAGTAACCGAGGACACCTTCATATACACCGTCGCCGTTGGCTGCGTTTATTCCGTCGTCCGCCGCGCTGACTGTTATATCGCCGCCCGCGATATTGACAACAGTTCCCTCCATTCCCTCATTGCTGTTCTTTATTGTGAGAACGGGTCCCGTACCGTCCTTGCCTATGGTCAGGATATGGTCTGCGTGGATACCGTCATCGCCCGCGTTGATATTCACATCGCCGGAAAGTATCGTGATATCGTAATTGCTGTTGATACCGTCGTTTACCGCCTCTATGTCAAGCTCAAGGTCACCGCCGATGATAAGGCTCGAATCGTCGCCCGCCTTGATACCGTTCTTGGCTTTGCCGTTGATATTGAGAGTGCCGTCTCCTGTAAGGAATACAACGGAATCAGCCTTGATCTTGATCGCGGCACCGTCAAAAGCGTCCGCAACTGCCTCATCGGCTGAGTTTTCATCATCGGGATCCTCGTTGTCGGTCAGATTTACTGTGCCGGAGATGATGACCTGCACCTCTGCCTGCTTATTGACAGAAAGCACAGCACCGCCGGAGCTTGAAAGGTCGAGATCGTCGAGGACGAGTACTACGCCGGTGGTACCCTTCTTTACGGTAATGCTGCCTTCTTCCGACGAGCCGGTCACGATATAAGTGCCGGAGGAGCTGATAGTTACCGCACTTTCCTCGGAAACATCGTATGTTGTGGCATTATCATAGTCCGCTTCCAGCTGCATTGCACTGTTTTCGGTGATACCTTCGACTACTTCACCCGCTGTGTCGGTGGTAGGCTGCTCGTTATTATTCATCTGTCCGCCGGGGAATTGCCCGCCGTTATTGTCGGAAGGAGCACCGCTTGTGCCGCCGTTGCCGGAGGGAGCGCCGTTTGCGCCGCCGTTGCCGGAAGGAACATTATTATAGCTGCCGGAGAAAGTGTTTGTATTGGAAGGAACGCTGATCATTTCAGCCGTATATGCTGTACCGAATGTACCGCCGTCTGTTATGACCCCGGTGCCGGGTGCAAAATTACCGCTTCCTGCCGCAAAGGTCACATTGCCGCCATTAAAGAACGCATTCTGCGCTTCGATACCGTAACCCCGGGTCTCCATTCTGATATCGCCGCCGTTAAATGTAATGTCATTGTTTTCGATCCTGATGACATCGTTTCCGTTGCTCGTCATATTGAGCTGTCCCTTCCCGCCTATCTTAACGGGAACATTTGAGTAGAATACCGCACCGTATTTATCGTTTGACGCGCCGCCCATATAGTTTACGGAACCCCGGGCGATGTTTATGTTCAAACGCTCGCCGCTTATTGCCGCAATTGCGGGTCCGCTCATTCCGTTGATGCCTGCTCCGTCGAGTGTGATGTTGACTTCACCGCGACCGGGGTCCACAAATACCGTACCTGTCATCTGACCCGTGAGTGTGTAATTGCCGGGCTCGCTTATAAGCAGGGTGCCGGTCTCCATGCGAAACGGCGCGTCGGAGCTTACAGTCATCGGCTGCTGCCCGGACTGCTGAGCACCCTGCTGCGCGGATATGATCCTGCCGCGCGAGTTCATCGGATAGTTTGCCGCCGATACCGTTGCCGTCATGGCGAGGCATGCCGCCAGAATCGCCGCTGTTGCTGTAAATGTCTTTTTCATAGTGATTCCACCTTTCAGAAATATATAATTTGTTTATCGGATAAATGACCCGATCTGTTTTTGAAAAACCTGTCTGATTTTTCCCTGCATTATATATTTCGGAGGGAGCTGTCAGTTTTTTGGGGTCGATCGGAAATTTTTTCAAAAAGTATTTTCACTGTACCGCGACCCGTCCTGCCATTCGCCTTTCGGAGCCTGCTGCATCGCCATTCCCGACGGCTGCCCGGCAAATCCGTCGGGCTCCGGCGGTGTCTGCATACGGTCCTGTCCTGCCGTATCATCTCCGTTGAATTGCCGCGGGGGCTCCACTGCGTCCGGGGAAGGCTCGCCCTGCTGCGGCGGGACCATGCCCGAAGGCTGTTCGCCCTGCCGCGGCGGTGCCATATCGGAAGGCGGTACGTTCTGAGACTCCATCTGCTCACGCGGCATATCGTTCCCGGAAATGTCGGGCTTTTCATCGGAAGACGTATCCCGAAGCTCCGGGTATTCCATGTTGTCACGCCCGAAGTCCCGCTCCGGCAGAGGTTCTGTCGTATCCTCCGGTCTTTCCGCTTCCTGCGGCGCGGTATCAGCGGCAGGCTGCATGAACGCGTCATCTCTCCGCGGTATCGTGCCGCTCTCGGCGGGCTGTGCGAGCGTCTCGGGAGCTTCCGCTCCGGTTGTTTCTCCCTCTTCCCTCGCAGATGCTTCCGGTATCATCTCCACATCATCTTCCGTAATTGCAGCAAATACCTCAGCGTCAGATGCACCTGCGGGCTCAGGCTCCGCAATGCTGCTGTCGGCTGCCTCTTCACGCTCATATACATACAGACCGCCGCCGAGCTCCTGACTGTGAGCTTCGGTCCTGTCCCGCTCACTTACCCTGACGGTACGGACAGGTCTCTCGATGCTCTGCGCTATGGCGTTCTCAAGGCTTTCGGCACTGCTGTCGGACTCCGAGGTGATACCAACTATCACTATGTCGTCCGTTCCCGTTGTCCCGCCTTCCTCAGCTATCATATCCAGCGCCGCCGGGACAGCGTCCTCTATCCTCATTCCCCGAATATCGCTCTTTATGGTTTCCGCAAGCCCGCTGTCATCTTCGGTCACCGTCGTTACGGAAACGACCCTTCCGAGGCGGTTGACCGCAAGCTCGACAGAGCTGCCGCCCGCGTCAATGGACACATACGCGCTGACAGAGACCGCCGTGTAGTGATACGCTCCTCCGGCGACCGCAAGCACCAGCGCCGCCGCGGCAAGCCCCCTGATCCACCTTTGCCTGAACCTCGGCATAGGTGTTATATCAGCCGCCACCTCTATTTCTTCCCCGACCTCGCCGGGACGGTGTACCTTCATAAATGTACCGTTCTCGGCAAGAACAGCAGCGTCCTCGCCCTTTCTTTCGAGTATCACAGCTTTCACTGCCCTCACTCCTCCCCTATGTATGAGAGATATGACGCTAAGACCGGAAAGTCCCCGTCAAGTATCTCCGCCGAAGCGATTATGTATTTCCTGTGCCGCTCCAGTATCTTCCTGATAACCCCGCTCTTTTCGCAAAGCTCCTTTATCGGCAGCAGCCGTTTCAGTCTCATAAGCGCCATGAGCACAGCACTTGCGATGAGCGTCCTTATCGCCTGTCCGCAGCTTTTCTTCGTTTTATCCGCCTTTGGCGAGCATTCCGCGAGGTCGAAGAACGAAAAACCGTATTCGCCCAGTATCTCCTGCATTCCGGCTATTTCCTCCCGGGCTTGCCGCGCTCTTTGCTCCGCGCTGTCTCCCATTGATTCGCGGGTGATCTGCTCCTGCACCTGTAAATTGATGCCGGAGGCGGTGTCCTCGTCAAGACTGCCCTCAAACGCGTCGGGAATGACCGATACCTCACCGCTGTACCGCCCCTGCGTGCGCAGATAGTCGATAACTCTGCGCTTTATAACGACTCCGGCAAGTGACAGGAATTGACCCTTCTCCCGGTCGTAGTTCATTACCGCCTCATGAAAAGCCGTCAGAGCTATCGCCCATTCATCGTCACTGTCGTTGACATAGTGCTTTGAAGCGTCCGAGGCGACCTTCAGTATCCATGCCTTGCGGCTCCTGACCAATTCCTCGAAGCAGCGCTCGTCGTTCTTTGCGGTCATAGCCTTTATGTTGAGTTCTTCCATAGTCTCCCGCCTCTCGTATATTTATTCGTAATCGCTTCCCGATTTTTCGGGGTACATTCTCTTGTCTGACAAAATTATTTTGTTTAAACCCGGTATTCCCTTTTCCAGCTTCCATGTCCGTATTATAACATCTTTACTTAAAACAGACTTAAGGCGGTCCGTTCTCCGCTTTTCGGAATTTGAGACAAAAATACCGCCTGTCACAAGAGTAACAGACAGAGGCTTTGGTACAAAAGTACATATCGCAAAATATATTAAATTATTAATAATAGTGGTAAAGCAACAAGGATCTCTGTATATTCTCCGGTTTTCAGATATTTACGTCCGAGATGGTAACCTGATTTTTAATGTTCAGTTAATATAAATCACTTTTTCAGGTAATGTTTCGGATATATAATAGGCGCATAAGGAGGGACAGTAAATGAACGGATACATACTTGAAACTGACAGCCTCACCAAGGTATATGGCAGTCACAGAGCCGCGGACGGTATCAGCATACACGTCAGGAAGAGCGCGATATACGGTCTTATCGGCAGGAACGGCGCAGGAAAGACGACTTTTATGAAGATGATAGCGGGACTTGCGAATCCGACGTCGGGCAGCTATTCGATAAACGATCACAGCGGAAACGAGCTGAAGGATGTGCGCAAGCTTATCGGCTGCCACATCGAGGCTCCGGGGCTGTACCCGGACATGACCGCGTATCAGAACCTGAAATGCAAGTGCATACAGCGCGGTATAAAAGGTGACGAACAGATAAACGACCTGCTCGCGCTTGTGGGGCTGTCCGGCACGGGGAAGAAAAAAGCGGGGAAATTCTCGCTGGGAATGAAGCAGCGTCTCGGCATTGCAATGGCACTTGTCGGAAGCCCGGACCTGCTTGTGCTGGACGAACCGATAAACGGTCTCGACCCGCAGGGCATACATGAGATCAGAGAAACGCTCCTGAAGCTGAACAGTCTCGGTATCACGATAATGATATCGAGCCATATCCTCGACGAGCTCTCAAAGATAGCCACCGACTACGGCATTATCCATGAGGGGCGGCTCCTTGAGGAGATAACAGCGGAAGAACTGATCGCAAAATGCAAAGACAAGGTAATGATCAGAACAAATGATACGCAGAGGGCAATGGAATTACTTGAAAACTCAGGCATAAGCGATTGCACGGTGAACGAGAACATTATCGAAATAAACGGACATATTACTGAGACAGGCAGGCTCAATTCCGCACTTGTGGGCGCGGGGATAACGGTGGACGAGATATATGTACAGTCGGAATCGCTTGAGGAGCATTATCTTAAACTTACGGGAGGCGAAGCAAAATGACCGGATTGATAAAAATGTACTGCTACAGATTGTTCAGACAGTTGGGGCTTTATATAATCTGGGCAATAATTGCTGTAATGATGCTGGTGGATTCCATGCTTGTCGAGGAGAAGACGGTTTCAACTATCCTGACCGAAACGGGCTCATTCGCGTTTCTGCTTTCATCTGTCCTGACTGCGGTATTTTTCAGCGCCGATAATTCGAGCGGATTTATCAAGAACTACGCCGGATCGGTGTCGGACAAAAGCGTCATAGCGGCGGCGCGGGCAGTCACCGCACTTATTATCGGAATACTTACTATCTGCTTTACCGTTGTATGCGCGTACCTGCTCACCTTCAATATCGGTGATGTGCAGCTCGCGGCAGTGTTCACGGGCTGTCTGTTCCTTACGACAACGGGAACATCGTTCATTGCCCTGCTTGTATCGGAGCTCTTCAGAAAAACCGTGCCTGTTGTTATAACGACTATCGCGATAAGCACGGGGCTTGTCTGTGAGATTATCGGTACGATCACGGCAATGATAACCGACAGTAAGTTCATATTACACGAATACTGCGTTACAGGCGTGTTCAAGATATACGGCAACAGTCTCGAACAAGCCGACGCGACAAGACTTGTGATCGTTTCGGTGATATATATTGCAGTGACCTTCGCCGCAAGTGTATTTAGCATCAAAAAGCGTGATGTGGTATGAAAATTTAATGTTCCGTTAATACAATTCGATTTTTCATGTAACAAAAAAGCTGTATGATATGAGCATAAGATAAATCATACAGCAAGGAGAGTTCGTAATGAAAAAGTTGATTTCAGCGGTATTGGCAGCGGCTTTCTCGCTTGGCATGACATTCACATCATCGGCACAGCAGGTCGAAAAAATTACCCCGTCCGGCATACCGTATGGTGACATAAAAACAAGCATAGACAGCTTCATCAAAGAGCGCGAATCGGGGCTTGCGTCCTGCGTGGTCAGCGTGTTTGACAGCGACGGCGTTATTTTCGACGGCTATTATGGTCATTCCGATATCGAGAACGGCGTGAAAGCCGACGCGGAAACAGTCTATGAATGGGGCAGCACATCAAAGCTCCTCGTCTGGACATCGGTAATGCAGCAGTACGAGCGCGGCAATATCGACCTGAACGCGGATATCCGCGAGTATCTGCCGGAGGGATTTCTGACAAAACTGCAATACCCGGAAGAAAAGATCACGATGATAAATCTCATGAGCCACAACGCGGGCTTTCAGGAGAGCTTCTACGAAAATCAGGAGGCGGCTCCCGACGATGTTTATGATACGCTTGAGGACGCGGTGAGAGCCTGTGAGTGCTGGCAGGCATACCATGTCGGTGAATACACCGCGTATTCCAACTGGGGAACAGCTCTCGCGGCGTATATCGTTGAATGCACAAGCGGCAAGGATTATGTGACCTACGTTCACGAGAATATATTCGAGCCCCTCGGAATGACACATACCTGCATTGACCCGATGCAGCGGGATAACGAGTGGGTGGCGGCAAAGCGCAGCGAGCTGAAATGCTACTCCCGCTATGACGAGCCGCAGTACAACGAGGACTACGGCGAATGCCGCTATGCTGTCCAGCTCTTCCCGGCTGGCGCGGGCATGGGAACTCTCGGTGATCTCTCGAAATTCGGGCAGGCGTTTGTTTCGGATAACTGCCCGCTGTTTGAGAAACCCGGTACCCGCGAGCTGATGTTTTCGGCAACATCTTATTTCGGTGATTCCGACGCGGTCAAGAACAGCCACGGACTGTGGGCAATGCAGCGCGGGGGCGTCACACTCGGTCACGGCGGCAACACAGGCGGCTGTACTGCCGATCTGGAGTTTGATCCCGTTAGCGGTCTCGGCGTTGCGATACTTACGAATGAACCCGGCGAAACGGCTTTCTGCGGCGGCATACCGACGCTTTTATACGGCAGCTGTCTCGACAGAGAGGAATACAAAAACGCGGCAGCAGCCGACATTGATCTCAGCGGTATGTATTACAGCAAGCGCGCAATAACCGAGGGTGCGGGAAAGGCAATGAGCTTCCTCGGCGGTACATTCCCGATAACAAGGAACGACGACGGTACATATTCTGTGAACCTTCTCGGTTTCTCTTTCTCGGAGGGACTTGAATTTCGCAGGGTCGGCGAAAACTGCTACATAAATCTCGACAACGGCAAGGAATCCTTCGTTTACATCAAGGACGGCATATATGAAGCGGGTTATATGGACTATTACAAAAGCTCTGCGGGTGTTTTCCCGACGATCATCTGCTATGTATTCATAGGCTTTGGTATAGCTTGCCTTGCGGTGATCCTCATTAAGCTCACAGCACTTATCGTCAGAAACGTGCGCAGGTCGGACAGAAAATACACCCTTGCCGGCAAGCAGATACTTATGCAGCAGCTTATTTTCGGCGCTTCGGGTATCATCTTCGCGATGTTCACGATGATGTCCGGCGGTATTTACCACGCGCTTGTGATTATCTCGGGCATACTTGCGGCGCTTCTCGCGGTCATTTCTCTTGCAAACGGCGGCGTTCTGTGCTATAATACTTTTAAAGCTGATATCAAGACTCAAACAAAGGTAAAACAGATAATATGGGTGGCGCTTTGTATCGCTTATACCACATTTATCTTGATTTTCCAGCTTTACAATTTCTGGAGTTTATAAGGGTGATGAAATGCCGAATATTCTGATAGCGGACGACGAAAAGGAGATAGTGAAGCTCCTGCGGATATATCTCGAATCGGACGGAGTTAACGTGCTTGAAGCCAACGACGGACAGCAGGCGCTCGACATACTCGAAAAGAACGCCATTGACCTTGTGATCGTTGACATTATGATGCCAAAGATCGACGGCTATCAGGTCATCAAGGCGATCCGCGCCCGGGAGAAATATATACCTGTTATGGTTATTTCCGCGAAGGTAACGCTCTCGGACAGGGTTCTCGGCATTGACCTCGGCGCGGACGACTACATCACAAAGCCGTTCGAGCCGCTGGAGGTCGCCGCGAAGGTCAGAGCACAGCTTCGCCGCCTGAACACATCAGCAGTCCAAGCGGCGGAAAAGAGAACTATTGAGGTCGGGAATACTGTTCTCGACCTTGATGAATGTACGGCAACAGTCGGCGGCAATATCGTCGAGCTCACAAAGGCGGAGTTCAAGGTGCTGGAGCTGCTCATGTCCCAGCCAAAGCGTGTGTTCACGAAAGAGCAGATATACGAGAGCGCGTGGTACGACGACGGGGCAGTGGACGACAACACTATCCGCGTGATAATCAGCCGTCTGCGTGACAAGATCGGCGCGGAGCATATCAGGACTATCAGAGGATTGGGGTATCGGTTTGAAAAATAAAGGCGGAATGTTGAAATTACGCAGAAAGATCGTCGTGTGGTTTCTGCTCATAACACTTGCCGCAGGTATTCTCAACGCGGTGATCGACGGCGTATTCGATATGTTTATGCAGACCGTCGCAGCAGATGAAGCGAGCGTACTGATCTCCGCTGCGGTGTTGATCGTCATAAGCGCTGTGATATTCGTGATGAGCGGAGTTGTTTTTTATCTGATAGTAAAAAAAGCTGTTCAGGAGGAAAGCGAGCGTCAGGTGCGCGAAAAAGACCTGATATATGCCGCTGTCGCGCATGATCTCAAAACGCCCATGACCTCGGTGCAGGGCTTTGCGAAAGCGCTTGCGGACGGAAAGATAACTCCCGATGAACAGCGTGAAGCCGCAGAAATAATCTACCGCAAATCAAACAGCATGAACGAAATGGTGAATACGCTGTTCGAGTATGCGAAGCTCGGCACGGAGGAATACAAGCCTGTAATGTCGCAGGTGAATATCTGCTCCCTCGTGAGAGATGTTACCGCGGAAAGCTACTGTGACTTTGAGGAACACGGTATTGAGCCCGAGATAGACATTCCCGATGATGAGATCATAGTTCAGGGCGATAAAAACGAGCTGAAACGCGCCGTCACAAACCTCGTCGTCAACGTGTATAAGCACAACCCGGACGGAATAAACGCAGGAATATCCGTAAGCAGGGCGAACGGAAAGGCTGTCATCAGGATAGCCGACAGCGGAACTGAAATACCCGCCGATATGGATATTTTCGAGCCGTTTGTGACCGAAAACGCCTCACGCACACCGGGGCAAGGCACGGGTCTGGGACTTGCGGTAACAAAGCGCATAATCGAGCGTTCCGGGGGCAGGATCTACACCGTGTCGTGCAGTGACGAATATACTAAAGCGTTTGTTATAGAGTTACAGGAAATGTAAGCTTTTGGTTCTGCTTTGGCGTAAGTATAAGCTGACCGTTTCAATCAAACAGCCGCCTGCCCCGTCAGGAGCAAGCGGCTGTTGACTTTAATGATGTTAATTTGTATCATTCGGTATTTCAAGCGGAGATAATGCGAGACTTCATCACCCGAACATCAATACAGCTTCTCAACAGTGTATGTTTCCTCCGAAATATGATCGGGCAGTGTCGAACCGTCGGAATAAACAAGCGCAGCGCTGTACTCCTGCGCGGCAGCCATATCAAGCTGTTCGGGGTCTGTGAGCTTTTCCGTATCGTATTCGACTGCTATACCGTCACAATTCGCATACACTTCCTCAATATAGTCGGGCAGCGGATAAGTCCCCTCCGGCACAGCATGGAATGTTCCCATAAGATAAATGCTGTTACCGCTTGCTGTATCGGCAGCCTTCCACAGCCGGTTTGATCTCGAGATCGGCGGGAATAAGCGAGGCAGCGTCTATTATGCCCGTATCGGCTTGCGCGTTTTCGTCTGTTTGTGCGGTTTCCTCGTCTGATGTTAACGCTGTTGTTTCCGATGAAGCGGCGGTCGTTGTTTCAGCTGTCGAGGTAGTTTCCGCAGCAGCGGTCGTTTCGGCAGCCGCAGAAGTCGTTGTGGTCGTGCTGCTTTCCGCAGGTGCGGTATTGTTGTTCCCACAGCCCGCGCTTGCCATAACAGCGACTGAAAGAAGTGCGGCTATAAAGCCTTTAAGTTTTGTTGTTTTCGTGTTGATCCCTCCAAAAGTCAATTGTTTATTTTGATGATGTTTACATTCCCGCGATATGTGTGATCGCAGTTTTTCCACCAAATATCTGTGATAAGAAGCGCGAGAGCTATGCCCGCAATATATATCAGACCGCCGATAATTCCGGCAGTCAGCACCTGAAGTCCGAGACCGTGTGCTGTCGCATTGATGTTCGGCAGTACGACCTGCTGCATTCCAAGAAACAGTACGCAGATAAGATATATCCATTCGAGCTTAGGCTTTCCGATAGCGGAGACAGCAAGGCACATCACAGCGCTGTTTATCGGTACGAATATAAGCAGATCTGAAAGTGCAGGCTGCTCCCAGCACAGCGCCGCTATCGTGACCGCCGCGCCCCAGTATATCAGCGAAATGACCGATGATACAATAACGGGAATGACCGTAAATAAGGCTTTGGCGAACGGCAGAGCCGCAAACCATTTATTCCGCGACATTGTGATACTGCCGAAAAGACAGAACGCCGCGATGCCTATCTGCCCGAAACCTACCGCCCCTATCATATTCATATAATCCTCGCTGTCGGGTGCTTCGGGTGATACCGCAGCCGCAACGAGGAGCGCGATCATTATGAATATCCCGAAAGCAGCCACTATCGGATTGAATGTTATTTTCAGATATAATTTCAGTGCTTTTCCAATATTTTTCATTATCAACTATCCCAAAGATTTTTCTTATAATACGACAGGTATGCTTTTGCAGCTATTACCGATATTACAGCGCCTATGATGCCGACGACGATATGCGGAAGAATACTTCCATTCAGCGTTGTAAGTATGTTAAGCGCTATCGCGACGCCCGCGTTTACCGCAAAGCAGACAATAACGGATATGAATCCCCGCGCCGTGTCACTTCGAATAAGCAAAGTAAGCGTTCCCGCACCGAGAGCTGAAAGTGATGATACAAACACTGCTGTTTCCGCAAATATGCTGTTCTGCACTTTTGCAAGTCCGGTAATATCAAGCAGCAGCGCGAACAGACTGAAAATCAGCGCCGCAAGTGCAGCCGAGACGTATATCCCGACACGCGATTTCCTGAATGTGTCAAACCCGCCCTTGAATGTTCTGAACAGCTTTCCGCGGGGTGCATTTCTGTCGTTCGGTACAAGCAGGATAAGACAATTTATGAGTGCGGGTGCGAATGCCATTATGCAGTCGCCGGCGGGAGTTTCAGCAATATTCGCTATTGCCTCCAAGAATGATGTACCGTCCGAGAGCGCTATCACGAGCGCCATTGACGCATACGCACCAACATAGAAAATGCACTCATACGCGGCAAGCACGAGTATTGTTATTGTAATACCCGAACCGGTATAGACCTTCAGCGCCTGCGAGACGGTGAGAGGTGACTTATTTTCCCGCATCTTCCTCCGCCTTTCTGAGTATGCCGACGCTGAGCTGCTGCAAGGTCGGACGCTCGTTTATAGCGCCGACGGCTTCAAGGTTTGCGCTATTCTCCGCGAGCGCTATTCCCTCAAATGCTGTGCTGTTCACACTGTATGACAGCATCAGCGGCTTTGCCTTGCTGCCGGTCTCCGCGTCACCGTGAACGAGTATGTACTTTTCTTTCAGATCTTCAACAAATCCCTGCTCGATAACTCGCCCTCTCGCCATAAAAATCGCATAGTCGGTGGCAAGCTCCATATCCGCGATGTTGTGGGTGGAGAACAGTATGGTGCGCTCTCCGTCCCTTCCGGCAAGATACTCTCTGAACATATCACAGAGCTGGTCGCGTGCAAGCGGGTCGAGGGACGACGCGGGCTCATCAAGCACCAGCAGATCTGTATTTCTCGCAAGCACTGCCGCGAGTGCCGCCCTCATACGGTTCCCGTCGGACTGCTTCATCATATTCTTCTGCTTTTTGTCATCGGGGCTGCCGAGCTTCCATTTCGCGCAAAGCTCGGTGAATCGCGCTCTGTCGAAGTTGTCACATCCTATCGCCATACATTCGGCAATCGTTTTGAGCTTCCAATCGAGCGGGAAGTAATTTGCCGCCGAGCAGAAGCCTATCCTGTTTCTCAGAGCGTCATCGTCTGTATCGGTCATATCTTCGAAATATACAGCTTCGCCTCCGCTTTTCGCCGTGACACCGCAAAGAATGTCGATAAGGGTGGTCTTTCCCGCTCCGTTCGCGCCGATCAGGGCAGTCGAGAAGCCTTTCGGTATGACCGCGCTGACATCGAGCGTGAAGTCCTTGTATTTCTTTGTCAGTCCCTTTATTTCAACAGCGTTTTCCATGACTGCTCCTTATACTATAACAGCTTTCTTCTTGCCGTTTTTATTTCTCGGATATTCCTGTATGCGGCTGATGTAGTCGGTGTTGAGTATCTGCTTGTTGCCGTCCTTATCCTCGACCTCGAGCCAGTTTTCTTCGATCCGTGTTGCGGTTCCCGTAACACCGCTCGATGTGCCTGCCCATACTATAACTTCTTTTCCGATGTAGCTTTTTACCAGTTCGTTCATTGTATTTTCT
>CAJOMV010000047.1 GCA_905235805.1 uncultured Ruminiclostridium sp. | reverse complement strand
TGTAAAGTCTATGTTTTGATCCGACCGATACGTCGCTTTATCGGTAGTCTGTGACCTGCGCATTACGAATGCGCTGCTCTACCGACTTATTGAATTCGCTCTGTATGCGCGCATCGTGCGCGCTTTTTTTGGCGAATTCGTCGCCGCATCGTGCGGCTGCTACACCAGCATATTAAATTGTGAAAATTTTGCAAGACTACATTTGTATCCGTCAAACCTGCCGCTTTATCGGCACTTCAAGACTTTCTGAAACAGTAAATGATACAATACTAGAATTTAGATATACATGCACCGGGAAACCACTCATAAGCATCGTAACTGTCACCGGTTTCCTGAGAAAGCCTGTTTGCCAGAAGGTCAGCGAAGGCTGTTACCTCTAATCCCTTACTCAGATTTTCATATCCATAAAGCTGATATGAATATGAAGGTACCGCTGTACCGTTTCCGTCGTCCGTTTCATCGCGGTTGTTTTCTGCTTCTTCTGACCATATCGTGATGCCCGATTCACTTATCTCAATGTGATCCAGATCCTCGGGGGTATTTTCCAGTATAAACTTTGCAGCATCTTCAACAAGGTGTGTATCGGATAAATTTTTTTCAAACTGATCGGAAAGCTTCTTGTCTTTTATATTTTTATGAAAAATCAACAGAATAATTAAAATAATACAAATGACAGCAATTATTATAATTATATTAAAAACTTTACCGATAAAATCAGCAATAGGAGCGAGGAATTTAAGAACAGAGTATAAAATATCAATATCTATAATATCAGAGAGGATCTTCATATTCTTACACTTGACCGGTCAGACATGGAACTATAAATCGTGCGTATCCACCCGCCGCGCTCACTTCCCGCAGTACGCCACAGCGTCAGCCTGGAAGAGCAGTCCGTTTTCACCGCCCTCATGGGCGAAGTTGGTCTGTATGGACTTGCGGGCGGGATAATGACCGTTGAATCTCTGTTTTATGACCCTTTCCATGACGGGGATATTCCACACATCGCGGAAGAGGCAGTCCATCTGCACGACATTTTCGAGTGTGAGTCCGACGAGGGCGAGCCGTTTTTCCATTTCATCGAAGGCACCGTTTATCTGTTCCTCGACTGTCCCGCCGACATTTCCGACGCAGTAGTTAAGGAAGCAGAAGTCGCCTGCTCTGACGATACCGGAATGAGCCCATTCCTCGTTCACATCGAAGCGTTCTATCATATCGGGGCGTTCCTTTCACTCATATAGCCCGTTTTTCAGCCTGTCGAGGCTGTCGGGCGTAACGTAGACGGGGAGCTTCCCTGTTCTTTCCGCGGTCTGTCCGTTCAGCATACCGACGTGGGTGCACAGGTGGCGGAACTGCATAAGCACGAGCTCCAGCCGGGTGTACTTACACTCGGGAGGGCATTCACAGAGCATTTCATCGTTTAGCGCGCCAAGGTAGTTATCGGTCTTTACGCGCACCTCTGCAAGGTAACGAAGGAGCTGCTCATCGCTGAGGACTGTGCTGCACGGGTGGAACGGGTCGTCGAGCCCCGGCTCATGGAAGGGCGGCTCCTCATACACGAAGGGATTGAAGAACCACTTATCGGCGGAGTGAATGGTGTGGTAGACGAACCGCCATGCGGGAGCGCCGCAGACGGGAGCCTCACGGTCGTAGGTAAGGATAGCGGTGCGCAGATTTTCAAAATTTGCGTTCACCTGCCGTTTTATCATAAAACGCACTTTCCCGTCCCCCCCTCACACAACATCTTGTGCCTTTACCCCAGGTAAATAATAAATATTGTAAAAAGGTATTGCAAAATAACGAAAAATATGATAAAATAGTATAGGTGTTTTTCACCTACTCTATATATTATACACATTTTTCCGGTTTTGTCAAGAGAGGTTTTGAAAATGAGCCTTAAAAATAAAACATTTCAGATAATACTGAGGGTGTTGTGCGGGGCATTTCTGGTGCTTGCGCTGTTTTTGGGCGTTACCGCGGTAGTGTACTCGGCGGGCGGCGGCACTCCGAACATATTCGGGACGAATGTTTATCTGCTCAGGACCGACGCGTTCGATTTCCTGAAGAACGGCACGGCAGTTATAGCGAAGCAGGTGCCGTTCTCCGAGATAGAGCAGACGAACGTGGTGATATTCAAGCTCGAGAACGGAAAGCCCGCTCTCGCGCAGGTGATAACCCCCGACCTGTCCGACGGGGTGTACAGCTTCCGGGTTCGGACAGAGAACGGCTCCGACATCACCCTGTCGCAGAGCCAGATAGTCGCGAAGGGAATGAGCTACTCCGACCTTCTCGGCGCGCTGATAGGCTTTGCGGTATCCCCGTTGGGAATGCTGCTGATAGCGATAATGCCCAGCATCATAATAGTAGTGCTCGAGATAGGGAAATACGCGGCGAAGATAATGCCGCAGCCCGAGATAGAGACGGTGAAGAAGCAGTACGAGACTCCCACCTACATACCCGAGACCGAAAAGCGCACCCGCGAAAGACGCGGCACCGCGGAGGCTGTAAAAGCCTACCGCACCTCCACGCTCGACAGCAGCATCGGGATATACGATACCGCGATAAGCGAGAGCCGCCATGCCCGGCAGCACACCGAGCCTATCCCGCCCTATACCCGCCAGCAGCCGCAGCAACAGCAGTCCCCGCTTTTCCTCTCTCCCACTGCTCCCCGAACCCCCTCCCGCCGGCAGCCGCAGCGCTCCGCGCTCAACAACAGCACTGTCCCGCTCTCGCAGAAGAAGCTCAATGACGCGATAGAAGCCGCAAGGGCGGAGCACGACATCAGCCGGAGCCGTGCCGAGATAGTGAATGATATCAAAAAGACCCGCGGTGCCGCCATAGCAGCCGAGAAGGAATTCGAGGTACGCGAGAAGAGCATTATGAACGAGGCACAGAAAACCGCCAACCTCGCCCGCACCGCTGTTATCGGCGAGCTCTCCAAAAACAAGACCGCCACCCTCACGCAGGCTGCCGCGCGCGCCGCAAGCGCTCAGGCTCCCGCACCGGAGCCGCCGGAGCAATCCCGCGCCCGTCAGCTCAGCCAGACCGCACAGCGTCCGCTTCTCCGTCAGCCCCGCAGCAGCGGCGGCACCGCCCAGCTCCGCGCTCCGCAGGAACAGACCCCGCAGCAGGAGCCTCCGGTATCCCGCCGTCTCACTCCCCCCTCCGAGCCCGAGGAAAATGTGCGCCGCTATGTTCCCCGCGGAGCAAGCACAAACACTGCAACCTCCATACCGCGGCTTGACGCTCTGCTGAAGGAGGACTCCGAGGAGCGCTACAACATCGACGACATACTGGCGGGACTCAATCAGAGAAAAGGACAGTAATCACTCCCCATGCACGATATATGGAATCCTTGGCACGGCTGCGTGAAAAAAAGCGAGGGCTGTGCCAACTGTTATATGTACTTCCTTGACAAAATGCGCGACAAGGACGGCTCCGAGATCTTCCGCACAAAAGCGGGCTTCGACTATCCGCTCCAGCGCGACAGGAAGGGTAATTACAAGGTCAGGAGCGGCGAAACTCTCCGGGTCTGCATGACCTCGGACTTCTTTCTTGAGCAGGCTGACGAATGGCGCCCCGAGGCGTGGGACATCATGCGCACCCGCCGGGACGTGGTGTTTTTCCTGCTTACGAAGCGCCCCGAGCGTGTCGCGGAATGCCTCCCCGACGACTGGGGAGACGGCTGGGAGAACATCTTCTTCAATGTCAGTACTGAGAATCAGCGCCGCGCCGATGAGCGTATCCCTATCCTCCTTGATCTCCCCTTCCGCCACAAGGGCATAATGTGCGCCCCCTTCATAGGGCAGGTCAGCGTCCGTAAGTATCTCGAAACGGGGCAGATAGAGCAGGTGCTCTGTGACGGCGAGAACTACGACGGCTCCCGCCCCTGCGATTTCGAGTGGGTCAAGCTTCTGCGGCAGGAATGCGAGGATAACAACGTCAGGTTCGTGTTCTGCGGCACAGGACGCCGCTTCATCAAGGACGGCAGGCTCTACAGCATAGAAAGTGCCGAGATTCAGAGCAATCAGGCGTACAAATCCGGTATGAGCTTCCCCGGCAAGCCCCTTCACTTCGACCTCTACGACAGCTGGGGCTGCCTTATCCCCGAGGAGGAGCGCTATCACCCCTTCTTCCGCGAGAAGTGCGCTTCCTGCGGTCTCCGCCCCGCCTGCAACGGCTGCTCCAACTGCGGTAAGTGCAGCTGACCGGCATGGTCGCTCGCGCTCGAGAGCCGGGGGAGAGAGGAAGAGGGAAGGAAGGAAGCCGCTTTCAAACGAGGAAAGGCGCTCCCTCCCTCCCTTCCCCCTCTCTCCCGCTCCTCTCCCACCCGCGGGAAAGGCGAATTGCTCCGCGTGCACCCGATAGGTTATGCGCCTGACGATAGATTAAAATAGAAAAAGCCCGTCATTTCAAGTACGAAATAACAGGCTTTTTCTTTCTTATCTTTCAAAAGACGCACTGACTCTGCCCTATGTAGGCGCAGCAATTAAAAGTCTTTTTCGGCTCCCTCTGTTGCGCTGCATCGTGCAGCGCTTTTGGGGAGCCTACCGCAGCCTCGTGCT
>CAJOMV010000046.1 GCA_905235805.1 uncultured Ruminiclostridium sp. | reverse complement strand
GTATCTCGGCTGATTTCTTTCATTTTTATTTTAGCAGAGTAATCCACGCTTTGCAAGAGGGGTCACTTCATATTATCTGATTTATCTTATTAAACTTCAATAACCTCACGCTTGAAAGGAGCAGTACTATGAAAAAGTACATAATGTCTATCGACCAGGGAACAACATCTTCAAGAGCGATAATATTCGATGAAAAGACGAACATTGTCTCCGTGGCGCACAAAGAGTTCAGACAGTATTACCCCGGCAACGGCTATGTCGAGCACGACCCGGAGGAAATATGGGAAACACAGTCCGAGGTGTGCAGGGCTGCCATGAAAAAGGCGGGCGTGACAGCGGAGGATATCGCAGCGATAGGCATAACCAATCAGCGCGAGACTACGATAGTGTGGGACAGGAATACCGGCAGACCCGTGTATAACGCGATAGTGTGGCAGTGCAGACGCACAGCGCCGCTCTGCGAGGAGCTCGAAGCGAGAGGGCTGACCGACTTCATACGGGACAGGACGGGACTGCTGATAGACCCGTATTTCAGCGCGGGCAAGCTGAAATGGATACTCGATAACGTGAAGGGCGTGCGTGAAAGAGCGGAGAAGGGCGAGCTGCTGTTCGGCACCGTGGACTGCTGGCTGATGTGGAAGCTCTCGGGCGGGAAGGCGCACGTTACGGATATGTCGAATGCCTCCCGCACCATGATGTACAATATACATACGCTCGAGTGGGACAAGGAGATACTGGAGCTGCTGGACATACCGGAGTGTATGCTCCCGAGGGTGACGGACTGCTCCGGGAAGATATGCGAGACTGCTCCCGAGGTGTTCGGCGGAGTTATCCCGATAACGGGCTGCGCGGGCGACCAGCAGGCTGCGCTGTTCGGGCAGAGATGCTTTGACGAGGGTGACGTAAAGAACACCTACGGCACAGGCGCGTTCCTGCTGATGAATACGGGCGATAAGCCCGCGAAGTCGGCGAGCGGACTGCTCACAACCATTGCGTGGGGCATAGACGGGAAGGTCACCTACGCTCTGGAGGGCTCCGTATTCATTGCGGGAGCGGTGGTGAAGTGGCTGCGGGACGAGTTGGAGCTCATCACCTCCGCCGCCGAGACCGAGCGTATCGCGGAGAGCGTTCCCGATAACGGAGGAGTGTATCTTGTACCGGCGTTCGTGGGGCTGGGAGCGCCCTACTGGGACAGCTCCGCGAGAGGTACGATAACGGGACTGACGAGAGGTTCGGGGAAGAGATACATAGTCCGTGCGGCGCTCGAGGCGATAGCCTATCAGGTGTGCGATGTGCTCAGCGCTATGGAGAAGGACGGCGCTGTACCGGGCACCATAAAGGCGGACGGCGGCGCAAGCTCCAACGACTTTCTCATGCGCTTCCAGTCCGACATCGCGGAGAGAAGCGTTATCCGTCCGAAGAACGTGGAGACGACGGCTCTCGGAGCTTGTCTGCTTGCGGGACTGGGCTGCGGGTACTTTGAGAGCATAGCCGCGATAAAGGCTATCCCCGTGGAGACCGACATCTTCGAGCCCCACATGCCCGCAGACAGACGAGGCTCGCTGCTTGACGGCTGGCACAGCGCGGTGAAGCGGACGCTTTCGTGAGCTGTACGGCTATATACGATCGACCTTGACGGCAATATAGCAGAATAAAGCAAAGCCCGGAAAGCTTTAAGCATCTTTCCGGGCTGTTTTTATTCTTTATACTATTTCAATACTTTTCAGCGTCATTCCTTCGGCAAGAGTTATTTTCAGCTCGTCGCCAGTCACCTCTCCGAGCGCCGCGGAGACGGTGCGGAAGTCGTCGTAGGAATCGCACGGCGGCACCTTGGCTTCTGCCTTTATACCCTCCGCTTCAAACACGAGCTCCTCCCGTCCTATCAGGGACGAGATGCTCACATTCACCCTGTGCTTTCCGGCAAAGTCGATACCGCGGTATATGACGATGCCGTTCCATGAGGTGGGGCGAACGGAGTCCTTGTATATCCTGATATTGCGGCATTCCTCGAAGGACGCGCCGCTGAATTTGCACGGACGTTTGCCGATATCGGAGCCGGTGGTGATATCTATATCGCAGAAGGCGCGGAAATCGGCGCTCGACGAGCCTGCCGACAGTCTGTACTTGCCGTTCTCCACCAGCATTCCTTCGGAGCGCACATCATATACGCGGAGGATATCGAAGGGAACGGAGATCTGCGCTGTCACAGTCTCGCCCGCTTTCACAGATACACGTTCAAAGCCGCAGAGCTTCTTCGGCGCGCGGCGTACTGCCGACCTCGGCATCGTGAAATAGACCTGCACGACCTCGGTGCCGTCGGTATCGGAAACATTGGTCACATCAACGCTGACCGATATCGTGTTTCCTGAGAGCTTCGCCCGCATATCCGAATACTCGAATTCGGAGTAGGAAAGTCCATACCCGAATGGGTACAGCGGCTTGCCCTCGAAGTACATATATGTGGTGCCGGCGGTCTCAATATCGTAGTCGAGGATATCGGGGAGCTCGAGCTCCGAACGGTACCATGTGAGCGGGAGCCTGCCGGAGGGATTGTTCTTTCCGGTAAGCGTCTCCGCGACAGCCGTTCCGAGGTGGGCGCCCGCGTGGGTGGTGTAGAATATGGCGGGGAGAAGCGCCTGTTCCTCGTTTATCGCGTACGGGTAGCTCGATATCAGCACAAGCACGGTATTGGGGTTCTTCTCCCACAGAAACGCGGACATACCCGCCTGCACGTTCAGCGCTATGGTCTTTCGGTCATAGCATTCCTTTGCGGTCTGCACGGGGTAGTTGCCGGTGCAGTATATCACAAGGGCATTGTTCTCCGCTATCTCGGCGGCACGGTCTCTTCCGCTGCTGACAGTCTCGGTGACGAACACCTGCTCCGCGGTGACAGCGCGCTTAGCGATGAAGGAGAGGTTCCCGTCCACATCGACGCTCATGCGCTTATGCCCGAGGAATTCCTCTATCAGCACTCCTCCGCGGGTATCGAACAGGTTGAAGGTCTCGTGTGTGAACCAGTCATATATCGTTCGTTCGTGGAGCCTTAGCGCCCCGTCGTCGTCCAGTCGTATGTACTTCTTGTATTTTACGGAGAACAGGTTCTTCCAGTTCCCGCCCCAGTCCTGGAGCTCGAAGATCTCCGCTTCGCCGGGCTCGTCTGCGTCGGCGCGCACGGTGCCGTCCTCATGCACGGAGAGGTACTTGTCATTCGGGGCTTTGACTGCGACCCTGTCCCAAAGGCTGTCATAGACTACCTCGGACTCGGGGAACTCGTTCCTTATCCCCTGCAGTACCGAAACGCCTCCGCGGTAAACGCCGGTGTACCAGTCCTTGAGCAGCTCGTCCGCAAGCGCACCCACCACGGCGATGCTGTCGAGCTTTTCCTTAATGGGGAACAGCCCCTCGTTTTTCAGCATTACAATCTGCTCTCTGGCAGCGCGGAGGTTCGTTTCACTGTGCGCAGGGCAGTCTATCACATCATCTCCTATGCTGTCATAGGAGCAGCCGCCGATATTTCCTGTGATGAGGCGTGCCGCTACGGTGCTGACCACGGAGCGGTCTATGTCCGCCCATGTCAGCAGTCCCTTTTCTATCGCCTTTTCCGCTGCCGCTCTTACCGCATTCTCGCCGTCCGTCATGGTGTCGCAGCCGGCGGTGAGAGAGAGCATATATGCCTCCGACAGCTCCCGGCAGTACCTGTGCTCGGTGACGTTCTGTGTAAAGTCGCCGCCGTCGCTCACCACGAACCACAGTCCCCACTGCTTTTTCAGTACCTCGGTGAGCTCGTCGTTCATTATGGCGGGAACTCCGTTTATCTCGTTGTACGCCGCCATTACGCTGCGTGCGCCGCCGCGTCTTATCGCGTGCTCGAACGCCGCGTAGTAGTACTCGTATTTCAGCCGCAGCGGCAGGTAAGCGTCACAGCTCCCGCGCTTTTCCTCGTTGTTGTCTGCGCAGAAATGCTTGAGCGTCGGGACGGTAAGGTAATACCCGTCGTCGGAAATGCTCGCCATTCCGAGGGTATAGGCGGCGGTGAGCTCCCCGGTCAGGCACACGTCCTCGCCGTAGGCCTCCTCGGTGCGTCCCCAGCGCGGGTCACGTTCCATATCCACAGTGGGTCCCCACAGCATGAGACCGCCCTTCTTGTCGCGATTGTAGTATGCGCGGGCTTCGGTACCCGCTATTCTTCCCAGCTTCTCGAGCAGCTCCCGGTCAAAGGTCGCCGCAAGCCCTATCGGCTGGGGGAACACGGTGGAGTATTTATCCGGCTCTCGCGCGACAAATCCCCGCGCGACCTCTGTGCCTATGTGGAACTCGCCCATTCCGAGACGCTCCACAGCGTTGTGGTGGGTGGAGAGCAGCCCGAGCTTCTCGTCCGCCGTCATTTCCGCGACCATGCGCTCCGCCTTCTCCCGGCAGCTTTCCTCAAGACCCTCGGCAGCGAGAGTTTTCTCATATCTGTTGTATTCCTCGTAATTCATGTCGTTCACCCACCTGCCATACATAGGAATTTTGTCAAAATGCTCCTTGTAGTCAACGAAAATACTGATATCATCTTCCCGCAGCGCGCCATATTTGTCATACATCTTTATCAGCGTGTATATCCGCCGCCGTATCGTGCGGTATTCCTCGCTTATCAGAAATTTCGCCGCGTCCTTCTTTGTGGGGAGCACACATTCTGTAATGCTCCCGAGAGCGAGGTATACCGGCGAGACTGCGGCGAAACACTCCTCGATGACACTTCGGTTTTCAAGCTCCTTTTCGTCTATGAGCCTGTTTCTGTATGATACGAGAAAGCACGGTATATGCGGTCTGCACATTATCTTCCCGTTCTCTTCGGGGAAATACTCCCGTATCATCTCTTCTATCTCGGGGCAATGCCCGAGCACCACGCTCCCGACCCGGGGAATTCGCTTCCAGTCCTCTTCGCTGTAGCACCAGAGGGTGAAGCTGTGCATATTCCCGCGCATGGCTCTGTGTCCTATGGTGAGCACTCTGGCGCCGTACTTTTCTCTTATCCTGTCGCGGATATCGGAGAGCCACGGGAATTCCATATCTTCGTTTTCCGACGCGTATATCATATCGAGCTCTTCAAGGCTCGGACTGTTCTTGTCAAGTATTGAAGCCGATATCACCGTGACCCTCCTTTCTCTTGTTTTGCTAATGCTCAGCAGTTTCCGGTATAAACGAACTCCAGCCGCTCCCGCGCGATATCCGCGAGGCGGTAGATAAGTCCCACGTCCGTTGCGTCTCTGTCGGTCATTTTGAAACGCGGGAAGAAACGCGATATGTGCAGAGGGATATCCTCCCCGTCGGGGAGAGAAGCTATCCAGCCGCTTATCTCACGCATCTCGTCCTCGGTGTCGTTCTCGCCGGGGACTATGAGTGTGGTCAGCTCGATATGGCAGTCCTGCGCTGCGCATTCGATGAACCGCAGCACCTGCGCCCTGTCGCCCTTAAGGACATCGCGGTAATAGCTGTCCGTGAAGCCCTTCAGGTCGATGTTCATAGCGTCGATATGCGGAAGCAGTTCTTCAAGTATCGGTATCTCCGCGGTGCCGTTCGTCACCATGACATTAAGCATTCCGCGCTCATGAACAAGTTTTGCCGTATCGCGGACAAATTCCCAGCAGATCAGCGGTTCATTGTAGGTAAATGCCACACCGATATTTCCCTCGTCTTTGTAGCTTTCCGCAGCTGCGCCGATCTCTGTGGGCGTGATCTTCTTCGCGTATTTCACGGCTGTCGCAGCTTGCTCCGACCATGAGACCCCTGAGTTCTGGCAGAACGGACACCGCAGATTGCAGCCGTAGCTTCCGAAGGACAGTATCATACTGCCCGGGTGGAACCTGCGCAGCGGCTTTTTCTCTATCGGGTCGAGAACAACAGGAGTCAGGAGCCCGTAATTCGCGGCGATGACCTGCCCGTTCCTGCAGGTACGCGCACCGCAGAAGCCGAGGGAGCCTTCCTTTATTTCACAGTGCCGGAAACAGACCTCACATTTAGCCATAGTGTAACCTCAATAATGCCGCACGACTTCAAATCTTTGCAGCCTGATGTCCTCATCGGGCATTATGCCCGCCTTTCTTCGCGCGATATCTATCTGCTGCTCTACGGTGTCCACGCCGTCGAGGTCGGGGAGCAGGAGTCCGCGCCGGTAACCGTTGGTGACGATGACGCCGTAGCGCTTCACGTCGAGCATATCGGGGGAGGGGATATCCTCTGCCTCTCCGAGCACGTCCACATTCACTTCCAGCAGCGAAAGCTCGTCTGCCGTTATCGGCGGAAAGCGCGGATCCTGTGTTGATGCACTTATGGCGTTCTGTATTATCTCCTCGGCTACGCAGCCTGTTGTGGGAGCGATAGTGCCTATGCAGCCGCGAAGGTCGCCGAGCTTGTGTATGGACACGAAGGCGCCCGCCTGTGTGCTGTACATCTCCGGGGGAAGCCCGTCGGGAACGGGTATTTTCTGTCCGTGCAGAATATAGCTCTCCAGCGACTTCACCGCAAGTCTCACATACGCGTCGCTGTCGTCGAGAAAGCGTCTGCTGTCGTCTGCGCCGTTCGGGTAGAAGGTGCAGATACCGTAGCCTACCCCGGTGATATCTTCGTGTGTGAGACGCTCTGCCCGTACGGCTAAGCCGTCGAGAGCTCCCGCCATTATCACGAAGGAGCGGTGACCGCACTCCGCGGCACGGTCGAGGAGATCCTCGTCGAATTTCAGCAGCTCACCGAACGCTCCCCGCCCGAGCACGTTCATTATCTTCTCGTCATATACGGGACCCTCGGGTGCGTAACCGTAGGGACCGTATTCCTGCAATTTGTGCGAGAGGTCACCGCTTGCGACGTACACGGCATTTCTGCCGGTCAGCCGCACGGCTTCGGCTATCATCTGCCCGAGCTTATAGTGCTCCCTGAGCGGCAAGCCCGACAGCCCTATGCGAACGATCTTACCTCCTGTGTACTTCTGTCTGATGAAATACAGCGGCACCATTGTTCCGTGGTCGAGAGTGCTGCCCTTTGAGCCGAGAGTCCCGGCAGGGAAGTGCCGTGAGTCTGCGAGCCGTTCCAGCGTGCTGACCAGCTCCGTGTCATATTCCTCGGAGAAGCGCACCTCCGAAGCGCGGAAATCCGCGAATGAGCCTGCCGCGCCGCTGCCGGGGGAGATGTGGAAGTAGTCCGCGTACATCGGTGCGTGAGGGCTCGATATTATTATCGTATCCGGGCGCAGAGCCGCTATCTCGTCAGCAGCCCGCTCATAAGCCCGGGTCGTGGCTTCTATCTGTTTTTCTCCGCCGCGTCCCACCGCGGGAACTATCATCGGCGGGTGCGGAACTGTGAATGCTGCCGTTATTGCCATGGTCATCACCTCAGAAAGCGATATATAATATAAGTATATCACAGTAAAGCGAACAAGTCAACGTGAAAAATGTATGATAAGGAAGCCCGGATTTTGACACATTGAAAAAAATTCGCCGTTTTGCTTTACATAATTGTGAATTTGTGGTATAATATCATTTATATTATTTCACATATAGGAAATAAAAGAATTCGGATAAGGAGCGGAAAAATGCTTGAACTGGAAAATATTTCGTTCGGGGCGGAGAACGACGGCAAGCCCGTCGAGATAGTGCGTGACATCTCTCTGACTATCCCCGATAATAAATTTGTGGTCATAACGGGACCGAACGGCGGCGGCAAATCCACCCTCGCGAAGCTTATCGCGGGTATCGAGAAGAACACCGCCGGCAGGATAATCTTCAACGGTGAGGATATCACGGACAAAAATATCACCGAGCGCGCCAGGCTCGGCATAGGGTTCGCGTTCCAGCAGCCCGTGCGCTTCAAGGGACTGACGGTGCTCGACCTGCTGCGCATCGCGGCGGGAAAGCCTATCAAGATTGCGGCGGCATGCGAATATTTGTCGGAGGTGGGACTCTGCGCGAAGGACTACATCAACCGTGAGGTGAACGCGTCCCTTTCCGGCGGTGAGCTCAAGCGTATCGAGATAGCAACTGTGCTCGCCCGCGACATAAAGCTCGCACTCTTCGACGAGCCGGAGGCGGGTATAGACCTCTGGAGCTTCAGCAACCTCGTCCGCATTTTCGAGAATATGCGCAAGGCGGAAAACGGCAGGACGATAGTTGTCATCTCACATCAGGAGCGCATTCTGAATATCGCCGACGAGATAATAGTTCTCGCTGACGGACAGATAGTGAAGCAGGGCACTAAGGACGAGATACTGCCCGGTATCATCGGCACGAAGTACGCGACCGATGTGTGCAGGAAGATAGCGGAAACGGAGGGCGGAAACCATGCTTAAAATGGATCCCATACAGCTTAATCTGCTGAAGGAGGTCGCGGAGCTCCACGATGTACCGGAGGGCGCGTATAATTTCCGCGCCAACGGTCAGTCAGTGGGACGCAGCTCCACCGCCAACATCGAAATAACCACCAAGACCGAGGGCAGCGGTATAGATATCCGCATAAAGGACAATACTAAGAACGAGAGCGTGCATATCCCCGTGGTGCTCAGTGAGAGCGGGCTGAAGGAGACGGTGTACAACGATTTCTATGTGGGGGAGAACTGCGATGTGCTGATAGTCGCGGGCTGCGGTATCGACAACTGCGGGCAGCAGGACTCCGAGCACGACGGCATTCACCGCTTCTATGTCGGCAAGAACAGCCGTGTGCGCTATGTGGAGAAGCACTACGGCTCCGGCGACGGCTCAGGAAAGCGCATACTTGACCCGCAGACCGAGGTATATATGGACGAGGGGAGCACCATGGAAATGGAAATGGTGCAGATAAAGGGCGTGGATTCCACCCACCGCACGACGATAGGCGAGCTGAAGGCGAACGCGAAGCTGGTCGTGCATGAGCGCCTCATGACACACGGCGAACAGAGCGCCTACAGCGTCTACAAGATAGACTTGAACGGCGAGGGCTCCAGCGCGGACGTGGTCTCCCGCTCGGTAGCCCGCGACAGCTCCTATCAGAAGCTGGATATGTGCATTGTCGGCAGCGCCCCGTGCAGCGGCCATACCGAATGCGACTCGATCATCATGGATAACGGGCGCATACTCGCGGTGCCGTCCTTAGAAGTGAACAACGTTGACGCCCAGCTCGTCCATGAAGCCGCCATAGGCAAGATCGCGGGTGAGCAGCTCGTCAAGCTGATGACCCTCGGTCTCACCGAAGCCGAGGCGGAGGAGCAGATAATCAACGGATTTCTCAAATAATACAGAAACGGAGAGAACACAATGGATTGTGTAAATGTCAGGAAAGCGGTCATCATAGGCTGCGGATTTGTCGGCTCGGCGTCGGCGTTTGCCCTTATGCAGAGCGGATTGTTTTCCGAAATGGTGCTGATAGACTCGGACAGGAACAGGGCGGAGGGAGAAGCACTCGATATCAGCCACGGTCTGCCCTTTGCGAAGCCCATGAAGATATACGCCGGCGACTACAGCGACATCTGCGACGCGTCGATAGTCATAGTAACGGCGGGCGCGGGGCAGAAGCCCGGTGAGACCCGCCTCGACCTTGTAAAGAAGAACGTCGGTATCTTCAAGAATATAATCCCCGAGATTGCAAAGACCGATTTTGACGGTATCCTGCTGATAGTTGCAAACCCGGTGGACATTCTCACCTATACTGCGGCGAAGCTCTCCGGGCTGCCGGAAAATCAGGTATTCGGCTCAGGTACCGTGCTCGATACGGCGCGTCTCAAGTACGAGATAGGCGAGCATCTCGGAGTTGACCTGCGAAGCGTTCACGCGTTCATTTTAGGCGAGCACGGTGACAGTGAGATAGCCGCGTGGAGCTCGGTGAACGTATCGGGAGTCCCGCTGGACCGCTTCTGTGAGATGCGCGGACATCACGACCATGAGACCGCAATGCAGAAGATAGCCGCCGATGTGCGCAACAGCGCCTATGAGATAATCGAAAAGAAGAAGGCTACCTACTACGGCATTGCAATGTCCGTCCGCCGTATATGCGAGGCGATAGTGCTCGACCAGAAGTCTGTGCTTCCCGTTTCCAGTATGCAGCACGGAGCTTTCGGAATCGACGGCGTTGCCCTCAGTATGCCTGCCATAGTCGGCAAATCCGGCATCGAGACCATGGTGCCTATCTCGCTGAACGAATCCGAGACCGCCGCCCTGCAAAAGTCCGCCGCCGCGCTGTCCGAGGTGATCGGCGGGCTGGATATATAAGCATCGCCCGGCAGCGATAGGGGTGCTTCTCTCGAGACCGGGGGAAAACTTTGATCGCCCCGCGATTAAAGAGGAGATTGATCTGCTCCCGTTGTACGGAAATATGAATAAACCCGTCATCTGACTTGAATGGCGGGTTTTTAATATATCTTCTTGTCTATCGTGATTATAGCTGACAGAGAGCTGTCATACTCCGTTATTTTTTCGGAAATACGCTGTTTCAGATCTTCGTCGGAGATATCAAGCCCGAAGGGGACCTCGACATCGAAGATGAGCACACGCTTGCCGCCGCGCTCCGTTACCCGGAAGTCGTGCATTGAGGCAGAGCTCTCGACGGAGCTTATCATTCTGACGACCTCGGCTTTGTAACCCTCGGTCTCGGGAGTCTCCTCGTACACGGGATCCATGTGGATAGTGACGACGGCTGAGTATTTCTCCCGCAGCTCCGTCTCGATACGGTCAACGGTCTCATGCGCGTCAGTGAAGCTTAAGTCGGCAGGCAGCTCGGTGTGCAGGGATATGACGTATTTGTTTACACCGTAGTTGTGAACAATGAGGTCGTGAACGCCCACTATGTTGTCGTAGGCGAGAACGGTCTTTCGTATTCCCTCGATAAGCTCGTCGTCGGCCTTCATGCCGAGCAGGGGAGCAATGCTTTCCTTTGCTGCGGAAATGCCCGCTTTAAGGATAAGAACGGAGATGAGAAGTCCGATGAACCCGTCAAGGTTTATCCCCCAGACCATATAGATGATGAGCGCAGCAATGACCGCAAGCGTCGCCGCGCAGTCCGAAAGACTGTCAACCGCCACCGCCCGCATGGTCACGGAATTCACGAGCTTCCCTATCCTGCGGTTGTAAGCGAACATATACAGCTTCACAAGAATGCTCGCGCAGAGTATCACGACGGAAATGATATCGGTGTTCAGCTCCTCCGGCGTGAATATCTTGGCGACAGACTGGGTACATATCTCGAACGCTGTGAAGATGATAGCCGCGGACACGACGAAGCCCGCTATATATTCGGCTCTGCCGTGACCGAATGGGTGTTCCCTGTCGGGCGGAACAGCCGCCAGCTTGTACCCTGCGACCGACACCACCGAGGAGCCTGCGTCCGACAGGTTGTTGAACGCGTCCGCGGATACCGATACCGCGCCCGTGATAAGCCCCACGGCAAGCTTCCCCGCAAACAGCAGGAAATTCATCACTATCCCCACAGTTCCCGTCAGTATACCGTAAGCGGTGCGTACTTCGGGATCTGAGGTGTTTTTGTAGTCCTTTATGAACAGCCGTGCAAGCAGTCCCGTCATGCGCCCGCCTCCTTTGAGATACATTCTATTATATTGCAGATAACAATATTATAGCATTGTTTCCTGAAATAATCAATAGTTTTTTTGCACGAAATGCTCCGAATGGACGCGCTTTTGAGCGGGTGTTGCGCAAAAGACATTCCCGTATATGGCAAATATGAACAATTTGAAAATATATATTTGTTAAAAACATTGAAAATCAGAAAAATCATATATTTCATTTGACTAATTATAAAAATTGTGCTATAATGAGTAATATTAAATATATTATATTTTTCGGAAGGGGCATCTGAAATGAAAAAGAAAAGGACACTGAGATCAAGACTGGTTCTGCTGTCCACCATACCCGTTCTTGCAGCGGGTCTCATTCTTGTTATCATTTACGTCACTGTTTCATACGGCAGATATATGTCCATGTACCAGGACGAGGGCACATCTCTCGCGAAAGCATACGCTTCCTCTATCGACAATACGATATCAAGTCTGTCGCAGCAGTTCGATATCGTTGACAAGAACCCCAATATTGTAGATGAAGAGCTTCCGCTCGACCAGAGAAAGGCTATGCTTGTGGAATCCGCAGCGACCAGCACATTTAAGGATTTCGCGATAGCGTACAGCAACGGAAAGACCTACAATGACACCGATATCTCCGGTCGTGAATACTTCAAGCAGGCCATGTCCACACGCGGTGCCTATGTATCCAGCCCTGTTCTCCGTATGACAGACAACTCCATTACCATTATGATGGGCAAGTATTTCTCCGCGAACGGCAATGATTACGTCGTTTACGGCGGACTTGACGCGAATACCTTCTCCACACTCATCAAGGAAGTGCATTACGAGGAGAACGGTATCGGCTTCATCGTTGACAAGGACGGTATCGTGGTCGGGACAAGCACGACGATGGTACCGCAGCTCACAGAGCTCCTCGGTGACAATGATCTCGGCATCGAGAGCGCCGTAAAAGAAATGGTCGCCGGCAAGGAAGGCAACGTGGAGTTCACTCTCAACGGCACAAAGTACATAGTAGGCTATGCTCATATAAAGAGCACCGAGAACTGGACGGTCGTTATCGCTACCCCCGAACAGCCGATCGTTGACAGTATTGTATTCGCAGCGTTTCTCATCGTTATCGTTGAGCTCGCTGCCGCAGCCCTCTCGTTCTTCGTGACAAGCATTCGCATTAAGAATATCGCGGGTCCCATCGCCTCTACCGCAAAGCGTATGCAGCAGATGGCTGAGGGCGATGTGACCAGCCCCTCGGACGTTTACAGAACAAACGACGAGATCGAGACTATGTCCGAGGCGGGCAATACTCTCGTGAACAATATGAGCGGCATCATAAGCGATATGGCGAGAGTGCTCACCGCTATCTCGCAGGGCGATCTGACAGCTGCTACGGAAGTGACCTACCCCGGAGATTTCATACAGATAAAGAACGCGATAGACAATATCCTCACCGCCCTTAACGGCATCATGGTTGATGTGGATATGAGCAGCGCGGAGGTCCTTACCGGCTCCAATCAGATGGCAGAGGGCTCCCAGGCGCTCGCGGACGGCACGACCCGTCAGGCTTCCGCTATCCAGCAGATATCCGCTACTATCGCGGAGGTCTCCTCGCAGATAGCTACAACGGCGCAGAACGCTTCGCAGGCAGGCACGCTCTCGCAGCAGACGCAGGATAAGGTAAATCAGCAGGATACCGAGATACATAACATGGTCGAGGCTATGAACGAGATCAGCACTACCTCAAAGGAGATCGAGAAGATCATCAAGACTATCGAGGATATCGCGTTCCAGACCAACATACTTGCGCTGAACGCCGCCGTGGAGGCAGCGCGTGCGGGTGACGCGGGCAAGGGCTTCGCTGTCGTTGCCGATGAAGTCCGCAATCTCGCCAACAAGTCCGCCGAGGCTGCAAACAGCACCTCCTCGCTCATCACAGCCTCTATCAATGCCGTTGACAAGGGCAGCAAGATAGCGCTCGCCACCGCCGACTCCATGAAGGAGGTCAAGGATATGTCCGCGCAGACCGCGGAGCTTATCGTCGGCATCGCCTCCGCAAGCGCGGAGCAGACCGAGTCTATCCGTCAGATCACTACCGGCGTTGAGCAGATATCTCAGGTCATTCAGACAAACTCCGCTACGGCGGAGGAGACTGCCGCTTCCTGCGAGGAGCTTTCGGGGCAGTCCAAGCTGCTCAAGGATCAGGTCGCTCGTTTCCGACTCAACAGATAACTCCCATTTTAAAACCTTTCATAAGCGAAAAGGCTGCCGTATCATTCCGATACGGCAGCCTTTTCTGTTGATATTATGTTTTCAATCGCTCTGTACGTCGCCAGCATAGGCTATCGTCATGTCGTATATGTTGCCGCCCTCGGGTTCGTCCAGCCGGGTCACGATGTGACCGTCGTCGCCGCTGAGCTGCGGTGTCCATGTGTACACATTCTCGTACATATCGTCGTCGGGGTACCATATATTTACGAGAGTATCGGGGTAGATCTCGTTCGAGTTGCACTTCAGCAGGAAGGGCGCACCGTCCTCGCTGTAATACAGCTGCTGGGTCTTTTCGAGTTCACCGTCCGCATTCGGCTCCATTTTCCAGACTTTGATCTCCATATCCGGCTGCTGCGGAATTATAAGATACAGCTCCTTGCCCGTGATCGTGCCGGTTATATGGTCGTCAGGGAGCTCTGCGAGACATTCCATATTCTCTGTCCAGCCGCTTTGTTCAAGTATTTGGTCATAGTACGGGCGCGGAGAGGTGAACCACTCTATCCCGCCGAGATACGCGGCTCCGAGGGGTGCGTTATAGTCGAAGATGACCTGCCGCTGGATAACTATCGGATCCCACGGCTTGGCGTTCACAATTCTCTCATGATATGTATTTATATTAATGAGAATATTTCCGTCTGCGTCGGTGCAGGTACTTGTGAAGCGGTCAACATAGTATTTCTCCTCACTGCCGTCACCGAGACGGACATTTACCTCTATCAGCTCGTTGGCAGTGTCGGAGGTCAATGCTGTGTAAGGCTCCTGTTTACCGATAATGCGGAGATAGTTGCGCATCATGGCGCCGATCTCAATGTCGGTGTAATAGGTGAAGTCATCGAGCGTGATGTCTCCCATGTATTCGAGGATCTGCTCTCCCTCGTATTCAAATATCAGCTTCGCGGGAATACCGTTCTCATAGACTATTTTCGCGGGAGTATTGTCATCTGCCGAGAGCATGTGGAACATTATATCCTCGCCGTTTACTTCATAATTGAACGGAGCGCCTATCCCCATTTCCTGATTTATGACGCCGCCGTCAGTGCCGTTGAATTGGTAGTAGCGGTCGCCTGACTGCGCCCCGCAGTGCGCCCAGTAAACTCCGGTGGGGAAGGTGTTCTCCCGCGGCTGTTCGGGCTCCGCAGTCTCCACGGCTGTTGTCGTTGTCTCCGCGGGAGCGGTGGTCTGTTCCGCTGTGGCAGCAGTTTCGGCAGCGGTGGAAGTGGTTGCCTCCGTTGAGGTCACTGCCGAGGCAGCGGTTGTTGTGCTTTCCGGTGCCGCGGGTGCCGGTGAGGCTCCCTCACACGCCGAAAGAGCAAGCACAGCGGTAAGAGATGTACAAAGCAATGAATATCTGTTCAGCTTCATAATAAAACTTCTCCTTCTGTATGACAGCCTGTCTTTCATGGGTCAATTATAGCACATAGTCTCCCAAAATGCAATAGCGGTATATAATTTTTAATGGTTGACACGGGATGAAAGATATGGTAGAATATATTATGTATAAGTATGTTTACCCATATGGGTGAATGGAGAATACCGATAATTGAGGAATAATGAAGGACAGCGGACGCTGACCGAGCTCTCCCACAGGTTGCGGGCGCTTGCGCTGATGCGGGAAAAGCCGGAGTTTGCGGATATCCCTGTGATATTCCTGACAGGCGCGAATGACCCGGAGCGTATCTCCCCATACTTGCGCAGAACACGGCAGGCTATCTGCTCAAGCCCACGGACAGGGAAAGTATTATCGGCGCTCTGAATAAAGCGTTCGGCGATAATAAAACATAAAAAGGGGGTCTCATTATGCTTGAAAGCATCGAACAGAAGAAAACCAAGAAGTCGGAGGCGGCGGAAAGCCTCGCCGCAATGCAGGCGGAGCTCATCGACCTCGCCAACGCGGTCAAGGCGGCGAAGATACCCGTCATCATCACTATAGACGGCTGGGCAGCGGCGGGGAAGGGCTCGCAGATCGCGAAGCTCATAAAGTATATGGACCCGCGTTTCTACAATGTGGAGCCCATACGCCGTCCCAATGACGCGGAAAGACGCAAGCCGTGGATGCACCGCTATTGGCAGAGACTGCCGAAGCAGGGGGAGTTCCTCATTCTGGACGGCAGCTGGTACAGCGACACCGTGAAGTCCCGCATGGGCGGAGTTATCGGTAAGGACAGCTATAAGCGCAGAGTGCGGGATATCAATACCCTCGAGCGCCAGCTCCATGACGACGGCTATCTTATAATCAAATTGTTCCTGCATATAACGCAAGATGAACAGAAAAAGCGCCTGAAAGCCCTCGAGGCGGATAAATTCACCCGCTGGCGTGTGGACGCGCATGATTTCGAGAACAACAAGCGCTACGACAAGATCTTCGCGCAGTTCGACAAGATACTCACCGCCACGAACACAAGCTCCGCGCCGTGGCACATAATACCCGCAAATGACGGCGTGACCGCGCAGTACAGGATAATGAGCATAGTCACCGAGGCTATAAAGGGCGCCTGTGCGGCGAAGGAGAAGGGTGTTCCTTATTTGCAGGAGGCTGAACAGCCGCTTGCGGATTATGCTCCCGAGAAGTTCAGGCTTATCAGTACAAAGAAGCTGTCAAAGATAAATATGCAGAAGGAGCTTACCGAGGAGGAATACCGCAGCAAGCTGAAAAAGTATCAGAACAGGCTCTTCGAGCTCCAGAATATGTGCTATCAGCGCAAGATACCCGTCATCGTGGCTTACGAGGGCTGGGACGCAGGCGGAAAGGGCGGCAACATCAAGCGCGTCGCTTCGTCACTCGACCCGCGCGGATATGAGGTGAAGCCGATAGCCGCTCCCGAGCCGTCGGAGCTCGCCCGGCACTATCTGTGGAGGTTCTGGACGCGTCTCGAGAACGACGGACATTTCACGATATTCGACCGCACATGGTACGGCAGGGTAATGGTAGAGCCGATAGAGAAGATCACCCCGCAATGGCGCGCCGATATGGCTTATCAGGAGATCAACGAGTTCGAGCAGCAGCTCTCCGACTGGGGCGCGGTCATATTCAAGTTCTGGATAAACATTGACAAGGACGAACAGTACCGCCGCTTCAAGGAGCGCGAGAATACCCCGTCAAAGCAGTGGAAGATAACCGACGAGGACTGGCGCAACCGGGAGAAGTGGGACGAGTATGAGAAGGCTGTTGACCGCATGATAAAGCTGACCTCCACGGAGACTGCCCCGTGGACTGTCATAGAGGGCAACGACAAGAAGTACGCCCGCATCAAGGCGCTGAAAACTATATGCGACAGGCTTGAGAAGGTCCTGAAATAAAACTGTACAGCCCGCAGACGGTGAAGAAAATGCCGCTGCGGGCTCTTTTTTCGCGCAAAGAAAGACCGCCGGCATTTCTGTCGGCGGTCTTCCCGGTTTGGATATGCAAAACAAGTTGAATGGTTGGCAAATTTGTTTGCTGGCGTAATACGCTTACTGGTTGATCTTGAAGCGTGCCACCTGATCCTTGAGGAGCTTGGACTGACCGGAGAGCTCTTCGCAGGAAGCTGCGGTCTCTTCCGCTGTTGCGGAGTTGGTCTGGATAACCTGAGAGATCTGCTCTACGCCGGTAGTGATCTGACGGATAGACTCGGTCTGCTCCGCGCTTGCGGCAGCGATCTCGGTGATGAGCTCCGCTGTCTGACCGGACATATCCTTTACTTCCTTCATGGATTCCGCTGTTGCGAGAGCTATTCTCGAGCCCTTGTCCACTGCTTCGATGGAAGCGGTGATGAGGGAGGAAGTGCTCTTCGCAGCCTCTGCGGACTTGCTTGCGAGGTTACGAACTTCATCAGCGACAACTGCGAAGCCCTTACCTGCGTCGCCTGCTCTTGCTGCCTCAACTGCTGCGTTGAGGGCGAGGATATTGGTCTGGAACGCGATATCGTCGATAGTCTTGATGATCTTCTCGATCTCCTTCGAGGTATCGCTGATCTCGTTCATAGCGTTGACCATGTTCTGGATCTCGGTATCCTGCATATTGACCTTATCCTGAGTCTGCTTGGAGAGGTCGCCTGCCTGTGCGGCATTCTGTGCGGTATTCGCGATCTGAGTGGATACTTCCGCGATAGTAGCGGAGATCTCCTCGATAGCGGAAGCCTGTCTTGTGGTACCGTCTGCGAGGGACTGGGAGCCTTCAGCCATCTGGTTGGAGCCTGTGAGGACTTCGTCCGAAGATGTGTTCATGTTGCTGAGGGTGATACCGAGGTCGTCCTCGATCTTGAGTATGTTCTTTTCGATATCCTCGAACACGCCGGGATACTTGACATTCGGTGTCTCTGTGAAGTCGCCGTCAGCCATGGCAGCGAGTATTCTCGAGGAGTCGCCGACCACGTCGTTCATACCATGCTTTGCGCTGCGCAGAACTTCCACGAAATTGCCGACCTCGTCGTCATGGAACTTGTATGTAACATTTGTGGTCGCGAGCTGACCTGCGAGCATTTCATTCGCGTACTCTTCAGCGTACTTGAGAGGAGTTGTGACTCTGTTCTGGCAGAAGAGGAAGAGGAATATAGCGATGCCTGCGGCGCCGATGACACCGATAATGATAGCGATCATCGTAACGGACGAGAACTCATTGTTTGCGTCCGTAGCGTCAAAGCCTGCGAAATAAGCGCCGACAACGTTGTTCTGGTAGTCGAGCATGGGGGAATAGTAAACGTAGTATTCCTTGTTCTTGATGACAGCCTCGCCGGAGTAATCCTGCTTTCCGTTGATGACTACCTTTTCGATTGCTTCGGACATTGCGGTGCCAATCATATCGGAGCCGAGGGTGGTACCGAATCTGAGGTTGCCGTTGAATACGGTAACATCGCAGTCACTGGACTTCTTCGCGTTGTCGAGATAGCTCTGCGAGCTGAGAAGGAAGCCTACTATGTAAGCGTAGTTCTCGCCGTTTACCACGTTCTGGGAAGCACTTATGATAGCAAGGCGCTCACCGCTCTTGACGATACCGTTGATAGACTGACCTCTTGCTACGGGAGCGAAATCAAACTGGTCGAACGCGAACTTTTCGGACTTGAAGATGATGTTGCCGCTTGCGTCCGCAACTCCGCCGAACAGCTCTGTGTGAGAGCCGAGGTTCAGGTTGTAGACAGCGTTCATTTCAGCCGTATCTCTGTCCGCTACTGCCTTATTGAAGGCATCTTCCTCGGAGAAAATTCTTTCATAAAGCTCGAGGGTGGAGAGCTCATTCTCTACCGATGTTTTGAGAGCAACTTCGCCTATCTCTGCTTTTTCCTCCAGAATACCGTCGTTGTATGACGAGAAGGACATAAGTGTTACGGTCAGCATTATAGCTACAACCGCAACAATTGCCGCGATCGTGATGACCACGATCTGTAAACCAAGTTTCTTAAACATTTTGTACCTCCGTGTTTTTATTTCAGAGCGGCAAAGGTGCTGCCGTTCAAAAATTAACATTTCATTTGTGCATATCCGGCAGTTTAGGGAACAACCGGCGGGTTTCGCTTTATCAGCGGTGTCGTGCCGGTTGTTCATATTACCGCAATACCCGACTGCATTTTTGATTATAACAAAAGAAAAGCCTAAAGTCAACAATTTTACCGATTTTTGTCACCTATGAGAAAAATTAACAGGTATCGCGAAATATTGAATTAATTTTGATTTTTGCGCCTGCGTTCCTCAATTGTTCTTCACCGCAAACCCGTATTATCAAAGGAATTCCGCCGATTTGGGCATTTTGACAGAATGATGTTCAAAAATAAGGCTTTCTGCGGAAAAACAGGGAAAATGAACGTAAAAGAACCGTATAAATTTATCTTACGCGAGTAAAATAGACCTGTACGGACAAGAAATGACATAAATCAAACCGAAAGGAAATGAAAAAATGAACAGTTTTATAAAAATGGCAATTGCACTTATTGCGATAATTATATGCGCGGCGGCGGTGCAGAGCTCCGACTCCGTTCCTGCGTACTCGCAGACAGGCTCGTCCGGCGTTGAGGTCGAGGAGATACAGCGCGTACTTAAGGAGCGCGGTCTCTTCAACGGGGAGATAACCGGCTACTACGGCGCTCAGACAAAGGAAGCGGTCACAAAGTTCCAGAAGCAGCAGGGTCTCAAGCAGACCGGCATAGCCGACCAGACCACACTGAAGCGCCTCGGTATTACTATCGGAACGGTTCCTGCCGCAACTGACGCTAACATCACGCTGCTCGCCCGCATGATAAGCGCGGAGGGCAGGGGAGAGTCCTACGTCGGACAGGTGGCTATCGGGGCGGTGATCTGCAACCGTATCGAGCACCCCTCTTTCCCGGATACTCTCGCGGGAGTGATCTACCAGAACGGAGCGTTTACCGCTATCTCGGACGGGCAGTTCAATGAGCCTATCGCGGAGAGCGCTTACTCCGCCGCCCGCGATGCTCTTGCAGGGTGGGATCCCACCGGCGGTGCCATCTACTATTATAATCCTGCAAAGACCTCCAATGCGTTCATCTATTCCCGTCCCGTGATAACGGTAATCGGTGAGCACAGATTTTGCTCATAAAATGTTAAAAATCCATTGATTTTTTTGTGATAATGCTGTATAATGGAAAAGGCGGGAGATGTTTCCCGTACAAATTTACCGAAAGGAAAACAATGTTATGCAGTATGAGATCAAGGGTACGCCGCTTCCCGTCGTGATAATGACACTTCAGGCGGGAGAGAAGATCAAGACAGACCAGGGAGCTATGAGCTGGATGTCCCCGAATATGTCCATGTCCACCAACGCGGGCGGCAGCATAGGAAAGGCATTCGGAAGAATGTTCTCCGGCGAGTCGATGTTCCAGAATGTATATACCTGTCAGGGAGGTCCCGGACTTTTTGCCGCGGCTTCAAGCTTCCCGGGTGAGATACTTGCTGTACAGGTGGCTCCGGGACGTGATTTTATCGCACAGAAATCCGCTTTCCTCGCAAGCGAGGAGGGCGTTGAGATGTCTGTTCACTTCCAGAAGAAAATGGGCGCGGGCTTCTTCGGCGGCGAGGGCTTCATTCTCCAGAAATTCACAGGAAACGGCATCGTATTCCTTGAGATCGACGGCTCCGTGCAGGAATATGACCTCGCGGCAGGTCAGAAAATGGTGGTCGATACCGGCAACCTCGCTGCTATGGAAGCTTCCGTTCAGGTCGATATCCAGACCGTACAGGGACTCGGCAACAAGCTGTTCGGCGGTGAAGGCTTCTTCAACACCGTGCTCACAGGTCCCGGCAAGATCTATCTCCAGACGATGCCGAGAAATGTAATGGCAGGCGCGCTGGCTCCCTACCTTGGCGGAAACAGCTGATAAAAGCTGCTGTCATATCCGATGCTCCCGGAACTGTTCGGTTTCGGGAGCATTTTTTTGTGTTCTTATTGCAAAACATGGAATTTTATGTTATAATAGAGAAAAATTTATGAATGGGTGATCACACTATGATAGACAACAACGCTTATACCAAATTCAGTGACGCAGAGCTTAACTCAAGGCTCGAAAGGCCGGTGCTCGTTGCCGCTATCTCCGAGAGTATGGCGAAGAACAACAAGCCGTTCATCAAGTTCACGCTCAAGGACGGCTTCACCGAGATAAATACCATGATGTTCGATATGACCGCCGCAACACTCGCAGAAAACAGCATTACCGCTGGCTGCGTTGCCGACGTGGTGCTGGCGGTGGGCGAGTATCAGGGCGCGAAGAATTTCAAGACCGTCAGCATCTCCCTCTGCAGGAATGAGCAGATAACACCAGGTGATTTCACTAAGCTGCCTCCCGTGGATCGTGACCTGATGTACAACGAGATATGCGGGCTTATACGCGGTGCAGCGAACGACTGCGGCGGAAAATACACTCCCCTGTCCGAGCTTGCGCTGAAAATACTCACCAACAATAAGACGCAGTATATGAACTCCTCCGCAGCCATTGCGATGCATCACAACCTTCTCGGGGGACTGCTGTACCATTCATACAGAATGGTTAAGTCCGCCGACGCGCTGTGCGGAGTGTATACCATTCTTGACCGTGAGCTGATGCTCTGCGGCACCGCTCTCCACGATATCGGAAAAATATGGGAGTATGCCACCACTGACACCGGCGAGGCGTCCTTCACCCGTGAGGGAGTGCTTTACGGACATCTCTACATGGGCGCGGAATATATCCGTTCTATGGCAAGACAGGATAATTATGACCCCGAACGTGTCAGAATGTTGGTGCACATGATCCTCGCTCACCATGGCACTCAGGAATGGGGCACTGTCTCCTGTCCCGCGACTGCCGAGGCGTTCGCTCTCCATTATATCGACAACATCGACGCGAAGCTGTATATGTGCGAGGACGCGTATGAGACTCTCCCGAGCGGCGGACTTACGGAAAAGAAGCCTTTCGGACTCGACAACAGACTCTACAAGCCGGAATACATAGGCGGAGATAACAACGAATAACATATAAAGAACGTTCCCCGGGCTCGTGAAGCTTCGGGGAACGCTTTTTTCGGATATCTGAAAAATCGTGTTGACAATCCGGGAAAAGTGTGATATAATATTACTGTTGCGGACATAGTTTATCGGTAGAACTTCGGCTTCCCAAGCCGACGAGGCGGGTTCGATTCCCGTTGTCCGCTCCATCTTAACCGAACGGTTTAGATATTTTGCCCGCAAAAGGCTTGGATAAGCCATTTGTGGGCAAAATTCTTTTGGATTGAAAAATCCCGTTTCCATAGATATTTTTTGAGGTCAAAAACGAAAAAGGGGAATCGAACCCCCTGCCCTATAAAATTATCAGGCAAAATTTCGTGACAATTTAACAAATTTAAAGAAAACGCCCGCTGCGCTCGGAGAAATGTCGAACGATTATGAAACGGGTGCTTTTTCTCTGATATTCACAAAATTTTTCATATAAG
>CAJOMV010000045.1 GCA_905235805.1 uncultured Ruminiclostridium sp. | reverse complement strand
TTTTTGAAAAAAGTTTCCCCCCGGACCCCCCTTCAAAAAGCTTTAATTGCTTCGCGCTTAAATTACAGAGTTATCTGCACATTATCGTACTACCTGAAAGTGTAAACTGTATGAAAATCTTATGAAATCGGCTTAATACGTTCGCTGAATATCTCTTCGGCTGCCTTTTTGTCGGAAATGAGCTGCTTCTGCAGGTCGTCAAGCCCCTCGAATTTCTGCTCGGGACGAATGAAGCTGTGGAGCTTTACCCTGACGGTCTTATCGTATAGATCGCCGGTATAGCCGATCATGTGGGTCTCCATTATCTCGGTGCCGTCACTGCCTACCGTGGGCTTTACGCCGATATCCGTAATGGCGGGGTATTCCCGCTCATCACCCGGTATCTCCGCAAGGCTCGCGTAGACCCCGCGCTTCGGGTGCACCATATAGTCGGGAATGACCTGATTTATGGTGGGGAAGCCCATTGTCCGCCCGAGCTCCTTCCCGTGCAGCACCGGGAGCGTGTAGTACATCTCATGCCCGAGAAGCTCCGCCGCCGCCTCGGTCTCCCCCTCCCGTATCAGGTCGCGTATGCGGGACGAGCTGACGGGAAGATACGGCTCGCCGCCGCACGTTATCGGCACGGCACTTAAACGTATCCCGCAGCTGTTGCAGAGATCGTTCAGGGTATATACATCGCCGGCGCGATCCTTCCCGAAGCGAAAATCCCGCCCGCACACAACGTGTAACGCGTTGAATTTTCGTTTTATTATAAGCTCGAAGAATTCCTCCGGCGTATGGTCAAAAAAGCCGCTGCCCGCCTCGGTTATCATCACCGCGCCCTGCTCCCGCATGGCTTCACGCTTGTCCGAGTCGCTCATCAGCAGCACGTCGCGCCGCCCGCCGTACTTCGGGAGCATGGAGCTGCCCGAAAAGGTGAAAACCGCTATCGGCTGCCCCGTCATCATCTTTATGAACCGCGCGTTCTCAAACACGGCACGGTGTCCGATGTGCATTCCGTCGAACATTCCGAGAACGGCTATGAAGTTCCGTTTATTACCGGGCATTACAGCTTCACACCTTTCAGCTCCTCTACGCTTTTCAGACCGGGGTGCTCCTTGTCCTTCTCCTCCTCATTCTTCCCGGGCTCCTTCGGAGGCAGGGAATAGAAGCGCTGTATCACGGCAAGGTCGTTCTCCTCTCCGCGGTTCCCGATGGCGATGACCTCCCCGTCGGAGGCGACGATGCGGTACGGACCCTCGTCACGGTCGAGATTTACACGGTTGATGTCGAGCACCACGCCGTTTTTCAGCATATTGGTCTGCTTTTCGTTCAGTCTCGCGGCAGGCAGGGCGTTGAACACGATATCCAGCGGCATGAGCAGCTTCTCAACTGCCGCTTCGCCGCCGCTCTCCCATGCCTCTCTCACCTCGGACATACGGTAGCAGTCCCGCAGGGTGAAGTTTCCGGAGCGGGTGCGTACAAGCCCGGTCATGATAGCGCCCGCGCCTACTGTTTCGCCCATATCGTGTATGAGCGTCCTGATGTATGTCCCCTTTGAGCAGGAGACCAGCATAGTCGCGGAATTGTCCGCGAATTTCTCGAATTCGAGGTTGAATATCTTTATAGCTCTAGGCTCACGGTCTATCTCTATGCCCTTTCTCGCCAGCTCGTACAGCCTTTGCCCGTCCACCTGCACGGCGCTGTACATCGGCGGGGTCTGCATGAGATCTCCGGTGAACTTGTTCTTGAGGTAATACTGCATATTCGCGGAGACCACCGTATCATTGGTGGAGAGCACCTTACCGGTGAAATCCTGTGTGTCGGTGGTAACGCCGAACCGCATCTCCGCGCGGTATTCCTTGGTATTGTCGGGGCAGTAGTCCACGGCTTTGGTGGCATTCCCCACAAAAATGGGAAGGACTCCCTCCGCCATAGGATCGAGAGTCCCGCCGTGACCTATTTTCTTGGTTCCGCAGAACCGTCTCATCATTGCGACTATATCGAACGAGGTATAGCCCTTTTCCTTGTAGATACAGATCACGCCGTTCATTCAAGCACCTTCCCGATCTCCGCGATAAGCTGTTTCTTCGCTTCCTCGAGGCTCATGTTGCTGAACGAGCAGCCTGCTGCCTTTTCATGCCCGCCGCCGCCGAACCTTGCGCATATCTCCTGCACATCTACGGTGTTGTTCGAGCGGAGGGACGCCTTCCATGAACCGTTTTTCCGCTGCTTTATCACGACGCCGACCTCTACGCCCTCTATCATGCGCGGTATTGCCGAGAGCCCGTTCGAGTCCTCAGAATCCACCGACTCGAGCTGTTCTCTCGTGAGCGCAACGACAGCGCACTTTCCGCCGCAGTAGTACTCTATTTCACGGTATATCTGCTCCTCGAGCGCTATACGCGCCTTTGTTTTCAGGTCGAAGAACACATAGTCGAGATGAGCGTGGTCGAAATCATATTCCAGCAGCTCAGCGGCGATGCGGTGCGATTCCGCGTTCGCGCAGGAATACCGGAAGCACCCCGAATCCGTGGAGATCCCGGTATACAGGCACGCCGCTATCTGCTCGTCGAACAGCTCACCGCCGCCGAGCTCAAGTATCAGCTTATACACCACCTGTGCTGCCGCGGCTGCGTGGGGCTCTATCAGCAGTCTCACCGCGAAATCGACATGAGAGACGTGGTGATCGACCGCGAGGTCGATCTTGTCGCCGTAAGTGTTGTTGAGATCACCGAGCAGCTTTCTGTCCGCGACATCGACGGTGATATATGTCTCCGGCTTGAACTCCTGCGGTTCGACAGCCTTCTTCATAAAGTCATAGCGATGCGATATCTCGTCCGCGCATATATTTTTAGCTTTCTTGCCGAGCTTCTGTAACGCCCTGCAAAGCGAAAAAGCGCACCCGAGGGTATCGCCGTCCGGGTTCGCGTGGGATATTATCAGATAATTGTCGTGCTCTTTGAGGAAATCCGCAGCTTCCCCCACACTTATACGTTCAGACATAGCCTTACTCGCCTTCCTGTTCGCTGTCCGTCTCCGCAGGCTCCGGAAGCTGATCCAGTATCCTGCTTATCTTTTCGTAGTATTCCTGCGAGTTGTCCGGCAGGAATATCAGCCGCGGCATCTTGCGCATCTTTATACGCGCGTTTATCTTCCTTACCAGAAAGCCCGCCGCCTTTTCCAGCGCCTTTACCGCTTCATTCGTCTTGCGCTCGTCCCCGAGCACCGAAACGTATATCTTGCAGTAAGAGAGGTCGCTCGTTATCTCTACCCGTGATATCGAAACGATCTCTCCGCTTACATGCTTGTCTTTTATCTCAGGCAGCGCTGCCGATATCTCGCGCTTGACGTCCTCCGTCAGCCTGCTCAGATTGTGATTCGCCATTTACTGCTCCTTGCTTTTGTTCGCTTGCGCTCAAGCTGGTCGCTCGCGCTCGAGTGAGGATTTAAGAGAAGTCGCTCCGCTCGAGTGCCTCCAGCGGCATCTGTCGGAGTCAGCTATGCCTGTCTTTATATGCGCGCAATCGTTTTGTTGTCGCTTTATATACGCGCATCGTGCGCGTTTTTTTG
>CAJOMV010000044.1 GCA_905235805.1 uncultured Ruminiclostridium sp. | reverse complement strand
TAGGCTATAGCTTTTTGACAGGTCTTACATACTTCCAAAACCGTTCGGGGTCATGATAAAAATAGAACACCCTGCCCTGCGTAGTGTCAAGGGAATAACCGGATGCGGCATAGTCAAAAGTCCTCATCGCTTCCTCAATTTTTTCCTCGACATTGCAATTCTGCTCCTGATAGCTGAACGGTCCATGTTCAAATACGATATACTCGCCTTCGGGGACGTCCATTATCTTCATCTGCTCGGGAATCTCACCGCTGTAATCAGCCGGAAGTCTTACTCCATAGCTTTCAGCCAGCGGAATACCCCAACTGCAAATTCTGCCTGTGGGTTCGTTGATATATGCCATGATCTGACCGCTTCCGCTGTTAGCATCATTACCGCCCATATCGTCCATTTTTCCCTTTATACTGTCAAGCAGTCCGCAGATCGTAGCACAGTCCTGTCCCGGTATCTGACTTTGTTTTTGCCAGAAATCCCAATAACCAATGCTCTCATAATTTCTGATGTGCAGATACTTGTGTGCAGGTATTGTCACAAAATATACTTTTACATCATTTTCAGTTTTTACCATACTTGTTCCTCCAATACTTACCAAGTAGCAATCAAAAGGTTTGATAATAGTGCGAAGGACAACGGGAACAGGATCACTGCGATACTCGCTGGGCGTGATACCATAGGCTTCCTTAAAAGAACGGGAAAAGGCTTCATGACTTGAAAAGCCGAAGTCCAGCGCAATTTCCAGAAGTCCCCTCGAGGTATCACGAACTTCCTTTAACGCAAAAGCAAGCGTACGCTGTCGTATGTAGTCACGAAAATGCATTCCGGAGATCTCTCTGAATTTACGGGAAATATAAAATTCAGAATAGTTCAGCCTTTGGGCAAGGCAGGAAAGCGTTACTGTTTCATCATTTCGCTTTTTAATGCACTCATCTACATATTCTACAATTTCCTGCACTAATCTTTCCCATTCTCCCATTACCTGTTACCTCGCTTTTTGATTGCCCTATGATAATTATACAGGATAACAAAAAAATTATCTTGATTTGGATTGCAAAAATTTGATTTACACGAGCGAGCCGAGTGCTTGCTCTATACCAATATTATACCAAGCCCTATTGAAAATGTCAAGCTCCAATGAAAAGGACAGACATCCCGAAAAAAGCCTCTGTCCTTGCAATTTATAGCTTGCCGTACCTGTCTTACAATGTTTCCTTTGAAAACTTCTCTATGACTACTGTTCTAATCTGCGGGCGTTTCCGTCCGTGCCGGAATAATAGATATTGACTGTTATGCTCATACCGACAAATGCCTCCGTAGCTTTCAAAATAGATCCTTATTTATTGTATCACGCCCGGTTTGTTTTGTCAATACGGGATAAAAGCCGTCAGCCCATGTCGGACAAGAGGGCTGCGGGAACAAAGAAAAGACCGTTCACAAAAGCCGTGAACGGTCATGCTTTTATTTATCGAACTGCGCGGATGCTTCCTTCAGGAGCTCGATTATGGGCAGGTGCTGGGGACAGACGCCCTCGCACTGCCCGCAGGCTATGCAGTCAGCCGCGCGGGACACGGGCGCGATGTGGCTGTTGTAGTAGTTGTTCGCGCGCCAGCCCTCCTTGTACACCCTGACGGTGTTGACAAGGCTGAAAATGTCGGGTATCTTTATCTGCATGGGGCAGCCGTCGCAGCAGTAGCGGCAGGCTGTGCAGCCTATGGTTGGCGTTCCGAGCATCAGCCCGCGCGCCTGCCTGATCACAGCCTGTTCGCTGTCGGACAGCGGCTCGAAGCTTGTGAAGGTGGCGATATTATCGGTCATCTGTTCGTCGTTCGACATTCCCGAGAGTATGGTCATCACTCCCGGCAGTGACCCCACGAACCGCAGCGCCCACGATGCCGCGGACGCGCCCGGTCTCGCGGCGGAGAACAGCTCCCGCACCTCGGGTATGGGGTTTGCCAGTGAACCGCCCTTGACCGGCTCCATCACCACTATCGGAATGCCGCGCTCACGAAGTATCTCATACAGTCTCCCCGACGCGATAACGGGATTGTCCCAGTCGGCATAGTTGAGCTGTATCTGCACGAACTCCACTTCGGGGTGGTCATCGAGCACCTTTTCCAGCAGGGCGGGGGAGCCGTGGAAGGAGAAGCCGAAGTGCTTTATCCTGCCCTCGCGCTTCTTTTGCAGTCCCCACTCGAAGCAGCCGAACCTTTCGTATGTATCGTAGTTTCCGCCCTCTTCTATCGAGTGCAGCAGGTAGAAGTCGAAGAAATCCACTCCCGCCCGCTCGCACTGCTCATCGAATATCCTGTCGCGGTCATCGGCAGTCTTTATCTGCCATGCGGGGAGCTTTGTGGCGAGGTAAAAGCTGTCGCGGGGATAGCGTTTCACAACGCACTCACGCGCCGCGACCTCCGACCTGCCGCCGTGATACACATAGGCGGTGTCAAAGTAGCTGAGCCCCGCCGCCATATACTTGTCCACCATTCCGCACACTGCCTCAAGGTCGATGGCACCGTCCTTTTCCGGCAGTCTCATGAGCCCGAAGCCCAGCTTCGGCATTTTTTCCTTATCCACAGCCATATATATATCCTCCTTATCGCGCATCGTCACTGACGGGCATCATATACAACTGTGTTTATTATATAATATTTTCCTCCGCTTGTCAACCTCCCGGCAGCGGGTCGTCACTTATCATCATGTTTCGTCAAATTCGCTGACAAGCGCGGAGACTGTCTGCTTGGCGTCGCCGTATATCATCACGGTGTTGTCGTTGGTGAAGAGCGGGTTCTCCACGCCGGAGAAGCCTGCGCCCTTGCCGCGCTTGAGGACGAATACCGTGCGCGCCTCGAACGCGTTGATTATCGGCATACCGTACAGCGGTGAGGTCTCGTCGTTTATAGCCGAGGGATTGACGACATCGTTCGCGCCGATGACGATAGCAACGTCCGTGTTGGGCATCTGCGGGTTCATCTCGTCAGCGGTCTTGAGCTGCTCATACGGCACATTCGCCTCCGCGAGCAGCACGTTCATGTGTCCGGGCATACGTCCCGCCACCGGGTGGATAGCGAAGCTCACCTCCGCGCCGTTGGCTTCCAGCTTGTCGCAGAGCTCCTTGACAGCGTGCTGTGCCTGTGCGACCGCCATGCCGTAGCCGGGAATGAATACCACCGAGCCCGCGGCTTCGAGAACGAGGTACGCGTCCTCCACGGACATTGAGCGGGGCTCCTTCTGCTCACCCGCGGCACCCTTCTTTGCGGCTCCGGCGGCGCTGCCGAACAGCAGACTGTACAGCGTGCGGTTCATAGCCTTGCACATGATGAGTGTGAGTATAAGTCCCGATGTTCCCACCAGACAGCCCGATACAACGAGAACCGAGTTGCTGATAGCAAGTCCCGCGAAGGCTGCCGCAAGTCCCGAGAACGCGTTGAGCAGCGAGATGATTACCGGCATATCTCCTCCGCCGATAGCGATGACCATTGTAAAGCCAAGGATAAGGAATGCAGCTGTAACGATGATGATGCCGACCATTCCCGCGCTCGCGTCAAGTATCCCCGCAATGCTGAGGGCGTATACCGCCACTCCCGCAAGCCCCGCGAGAGCCAGCAGCGCGTTGAGCAGGTTCTTTCCGGGAATGTTCACATTCTTCTTGAACATCCTGCCGGAGAGCTTTCCCCATGCCACCACCGAGCCTGTGAAGGCTGTCGCGCCTATCGCGATGGTAAGTCCCAGCGCAATTGACGAGAACACGTTTATCGAGCCGTCGGTGAGGTACTGCGTGAGTGCCACCAGCAGCGACGACAGACCGCCGAAGCCGTTGAACAGCGCGACGAGCTGCGGCATTCCTGTCATTTCCACCTTCTTCGACCATACAGCGCCGATGATGCCGCCGATAACTACAGCCGCAAGCGCCCACAGGTAGGCGTTATTCAGAGGTCCGTTCGTGAGGGTATCGGTGACATTCTTTTCAAGCAGGACGGTGACCACCGCGATAAGCATACCCACCGCCGAGAGCAGGTTGCCCTTCCGTGCGGTGTCAGCCTTTCCGAGCAGCTTGATGCCGCGAATGAAAAGCACCGCGGAGACCATATAAAGTATAGTGGTCAGTATCACACTGACGTTTTCCCAGTTCATTTCTTATCGTCTCCCTTCTTCCTGAACATCTCGAGCATTCTGTCCGTTACCATGTAGCCGCCGATGACGTTTATCGTCGCCAGCAGTATCGCCAGAAAGCCGAATATCGCGCCCACAAGTCCGTCGGTGTGCAGCGCCACTGCCGTCGCGGATATCGCGCCGACTATCGTTATGCCGGATATCGCGTTCGTGCCGGACATCAGCGGTGTGTGCAGCTGCGACGGGACCTTGGATATCAGCTCAACGCCCAGAAATCCCGCGATAACGAACACGAAAACCAGCAGTAATATTTCTCCTGTTGCCATTTTACTTATCCCCCTTAAATCTGTCGTGTATAATTTTACCGCCCTGTGTGAGCAGGCAGCCCTTCATTATCTCGTCCTCGAGCTTCACATCGAGCTCCTTTGTCTCCTTGTTGTAGAAGTGGGTGAGGAACGCGGTGAAATTCCCGGAGAGCATCTTCGACGCGTCATAGGGCACCTGTCTTTCGAGCAGGTCTCCTGACATGATGATGACGCCGTTGTCGGTGACGACTTCCTCGAACAGCTTCGAGCCCTCGACATTCCCGCCCGTGGAGACTGCCATATCGACTACCACAGCGCCGGGCTTCATACGGGCGAGCACGTCCTTACCGATGAGGCGGGGAGCCTTGCGTCCGAACACCTTCGCGGTGGTTATCACGATGTCGGAGCGCTCGCAGACCTTCGCCTGCGCTTCCTTCTGCTTTGCGAGCTGCTCGGGAGTGAGCTCCTTCGCGTAGCCCTGGTCGGTCTGTCCCATTTCGCCGAGGTCTATCTTCACGAAGCTTGCGCCGAGGGACTTTACCTGATCCTCGACCACCGGGCGGGTATCGAACGCGTCCACTCTCGCGCCGAGGCGCTTTGCGGTCGCTATCGCCTGGAGTCCCGCGACGCCCACGCCGATAATGAACACCCGTGCGGGGTTTATGGTACCGGAGGGCGTGACCATCATCGGCAGTATCTTGGGCATTCTCGCCGCGGCGTTGACTACCGCCGCATATCCCGCCAGCGAGGTCTGGGAGGACTGCACGTCCATTTTCTGCGCGAGGGTAGTTCTCGGTATCATCTCCAGTGACACCGCCTGTATCCCCGCAGCCGCCATTTTGTTCAGCAGCTCCTTCTCATTGAACGGGTCGAGGTAGCTTAGGTGCAGCGCATTCTTCCCGATGCCCTCGATGCTTTCGGGCTTCATTATGCGGAGAATGATTTCGCTGTCCTTATAGCCCTCCTCATCGGAAGCCACAAGAACAGCGCCCGCCTTCTCATAAGCCTCGTCATTGAAGCCGCTTTTTATTCCCGTTCCCCTTACCGCTTTTATCTCATATCCCATTCCGACAAGCTTCTTCACATCGTCGGGAATGAGCGCGGTACGCGTTTCCAGCGGGTCGGTCTCCTTGCACAGCAGTATTTTTTTCATTGATTATCTCCTTTCTTTTTTGGCTGAAATAATAAGTCAAGCAGTACCCCGCAAAGCACGAGGTACTGCCTGCTTTTGTGTTTAATCCCACGCTCCGGTATCCTGCGAATACTCGCTGTTTGCGTTATTGTCGGTCTCTGTCTGCGTGAGGGTCGCCCCGATGTACATTTCGGGGTGCTTTTCTATCGGAACAAAGTATTTATTCATACAGAACCTTCTTTCTGTTCGGTGTGTCCGCCGCTTCGTCACGATTTTGATACGCCGCGAAGCGGCTCCGCAGCTATTCACTGTTCATTGTTCACTGTTCACTGTCACACGATCCCCTGTGCGTTCATGGCGTCGAGGACCTTCTCGAAGCCGGCGATGTTGGCGCCTACGACGAAGTTGTCCTTGCAGCCGTACTTCTCGGCAGCGTCGGCGATGTTGTGGTAGAGGTCCACCATGATACGGTTGAGCTTCTGATCTACCTCCTCGAAGGTCCAGCTCAGTCTCTCGCTGTTCTGCGACATCTCAAGGGCGGAGGTAGCAACGCCGCCGGCGTTTGCAGCCTTTCCGGGGATAAAGAACACGCCGTTATCCTGGAGGTACTTTGTTGCAGCCTCGGTGGTGGGCATATTCGCGCCCTCGCATACGGCGATCGTGCCGTTTGCGGCAAGCTGCTTCGCGTCCTCGATATCGAGCTCGTTCTGTGTAGCGCAGGGGAGAGCGATGTCAGCCTTGATCTGCCATACGCCGCGACCCTCGTGATATTCGGAGTTCGGGCGGTACTTCTTGTATTCGGTGAGACGTGCGCGGTCTATCTCCTTTATCTGCTTGAGCGCCGCAACGTCTATCCCGTCGGGGTCGTACACCCAGCCGGTGGAGTCGGAGCAGGTGAGCACCTTCACGCCGAGCTGCTGCGCCTTCTGTATAGCGTAGATAGCCACATTGCCCGCGCCGGAGACTACCGCTGTCTTGCCCGCGATCTCTATGCCGTGTGCGCGGAGCAGCTCCTCGGTGATGTAGAGAAGTCCGTAGCCGGTAGCCTCCGTTCTTGCGAGGGAACCGCCGAAGGACAGACCCTTGCCTGTGAGCGTGCCCTCGAAAAGCCCGCGGATACGCTTGTACATACCGAACATATAGCCTATCTCGCGTCCGCCTGTGCCGATGTCACCGGCGGGAACGTCGGTGTCTGCGCCGATGTACTTGTAGAGCTCGAGCATGAAGCTCTGGCAGAAGTTCATTATCTCGCGGTCGGACTTGCCCTTGGGGTCGAAGTCGGAGCCGCCCTTGCCGCCGCCTATCGGCAGACCGGTAAGGCTGTTCTTGAATATCTGCTCGAAGCCGAGGAACTTGATGATACCGATGTTTACCGACGGGTGCAGTCGGAGTCCCCCCTTGTAGGGACCGATGGCGGAGTTGAACTGTACGCGGTAGCCGGTGTTTACATGGACATTGCCGTTGTCGTCTATCCACGGAACGCGGAACTTTATCTGTCTCTCGGGGTTCACGAGCCTCTCGAGAAGCGCGTCTCTGCGGAACTTCTCCTCGTTCGCTTCAACGACGGGTCTGATGGAGTCAAGCACCTCTCTCACAGCCTGATGAAATTCGGGCTCTCCGGGATTTTGGGCAGTCACCTGATCGATGACTTCATCAACATAGGACATTTTTTCTTCCTCCTGAAATAATTGTTTTATTTACGCCGAACGCGGCGGTGACCAACAAAAAAGGACGCATGAGCCCATACTCTTAAAGGGTGTCTCAGCGCCATTGCCAAAACGTATTCGTTTAAAAACTTACCATAATATTATACAATATGCGGCTTCAAAACGTCAATTTCAAAACCCTGCAAAAATCAGACATTTGCCGTGTCAAAACCGACAAGTTTCATTTACCCTGCCTGCGTACCTCCAGCGGACGCTTCCCGCAGTATTTCCTGAACTCCGCGGTGAAGTAGTCGGCGGTGGCAAAGCCGAGCATCTCGCTCACCTCGTGCACCTTGCAGCGCCCCTGTGCGAGCAGCTTTTCCGCGCATCTCATTCTGAAGCGCTTGTAGAATTCCCCGAAGGTCATTCCCGTTTCCTTCCTGAAAAGCCTGCCGAAATAATCCTTGTTGAAGCCGAAGTATTCCGCGGCGGACTGTGCTGTAAGCACTGCTCCCTCGTTTTCCGCGATGAGCTCCTTCAGCGTTTGCAGAAAGGCTTTGTTCGGGATATCCCCTTCAAGCTCCGCGAAATATTCCTCCGCTGTCCTGCGGTAGGCTGTAGCCGCGCCGTGCTCCTTTATCCGCGTGACCGCGCGCAGCAGCGATTCACGCAGCGCAGTCTCCGAAGCGGGGTCGGCAATGAAATCCGCGGCACCCGCGAGAAAGCATTCCCTGATCTTGTCGGGCGAGCTGTCCGCGCTTATCACTACGCAGACCGGGGGACTGTTCACAGCTCCGACGCTTTGCAGCAGCTTGACCGCATCGAGCTTTTCGGGCTCCTCACGGCATACGATAAGGTCGGTGGGACTGCTCTTTATGTACTGCACTGCCGAGCGCACCGAGATCGCCTGCCCGACGACCTCGAAGCCGCATTCCCGCCATACGGTGAGACGCTTCCAGTTTGTCATCGCGTCGATATCCGCGTCCGCTATCAGCAGCCTGTATCTGTTCCTTCCGATGTGTATGCACCCCTATCCGTTCTCGTCGATTATCTCGTGACAGACCGCTTCGATGCTCATCTGACGGTTCATTGCCCTGTGCAGTATGAAGCGGTGGGCGTCGTTCTCACTCATGCCCTTCTTCTCGATAAGCAGCAGCTTAGCCCTGCTCATCAGCTTTATCTCGTCGTTTTTCCGCTCAAGCTCGCTTATCCTCGCTCTCATATCGGCGCTCTTGCCGTAAAACGCGGATATCAGCTCTGCGGCAAGCAGAACGTTCGAGCGTGAGACGGGTCGTTTCAGTATGTACGCGTTGTCCGCGTAAAGCCGCTCTATAGCCTTCTCGGGAAGGTCGGCGCGCACTATCGCGCACACCGGCGGGGAGCTGTCCGAGGCGAGCTCGTCGATGAGCTTTATCCCGCTTTCGTCCGCCAGCGGCAGTGAGACGAACAGCACCGAGAACATTTCGAGGTCGTGCTCTCTTACCGCCGAAGCGGCAGTCTCCGTCGTGATGTCGTACAGCTCGCTGCCGAGCATTTCTTTCAGGGTCTCGCAAGCCTTTTCCGTGGCTGCGCATATCAGTATCTGTTTTTTCATAGCATTGCCGCTTTCAGCGGGGTACCCCCGCGTTCAATTCCGTCTGTCAGTTCGTGTCAAGTGAATAGCATCTGCCTCGCAGCCGTTATCAATCCGGTAAATAACGGGTGGGGCGCGTTAGGACGCGACTTGAACTCCGGGTGGAACTGCACCGCCACAAAGAACGGGTGCTCCGGTATCTCCACTGTCTCCACCAGCTTCCCGTCGGGGGACTGTCCGGCAAGCCTCATGCCGTTCTGCTCAAACTCCGCGCGGTAGATGTTGTTGAACTCGTAGCGGTGTCTGTGGCGCTCGAAGATGAGCTCGGTGCCGTAGCAGTCCCGGGCTTTGCTGCCCTCCGCAAGCTTGCAGGGGTACAGTCCAAGCCGCATCGTACCGCCCATGTCCACGCCCTTCTGGTCGGGCATGAGGTCTATTACGCTGTGTGCAGTTTCCGCAAATTCCGCGCTGTCGGCGTCCTTCCAGCCTATCACGCTGCGCGCGAACTCGATGACCGCCATGTGCATACCGAGGCACAGTCCGAGGTAGGGGACCCTGTTCTCCCGGGCGAAGCGCACAGCCTCGATCTTCCCCTCGATACCGCGGTTCCCGAAGCCTCCGGGGACGATGATACCCGCGCAGTCTGAGAGCAGTCCTCCCACAGTCTCCGCCGTCACCTCCTCGCTGTTTATCAGCTTTATGTCAGCCCTGCAGCCCTGTGCGAATGCCGCGTGCCGCACCGATTCCATGACCGACAGATACGCGTCCGGGAGCGCGGCGTACTTGCCGACGATAG
>CAJOMV010000043.1 GCA_905235805.1 uncultured Ruminiclostridium sp. | reverse complement strand
TTCGAACGACCCCGGCGAGCCGGCGGGGGTCTTTGCTTACTTTCTGCACCTGCAGGCAGAAAGTAAGTCGCCTCGCGGGCAGAATGCTCCAAAAAAGAAGGAGTGCTTCCGCGGGCGAAATAAAACGAATTTTCCTTTTCAAAGAAAGGATAAGACCCAATGACAAACAAGATTTATGCTATCAACGGTCCTGTTATAAAGATACAGAATACCAAGGACTTCTCAATGCGGGAAATGGTGTATGTAGGTGAAAAAAGACTTATCGGAGAGGTCATCGGCGTGAACGACGAGATGACCACCATACAGGTCTATGAAAACACCGCCGGTCTGAAAATCGGCGAGACCGTAAAGGGCTCCGGCGCGCCTATGAGCGTAACGCTCGGTCCCGGGATAATCTCGAACATATTCGACGGGATCGCGAGACCGCTGCGGGATATGAAAAAGACCGACGGCGTTTACGTCACCGAGGGCAGCGATATCCCCACCGTGGACGTCGAGCGTGAGTTCGATGTGACGGTTCTCGCAAAGCAGGGCGATACGCTCACCGCGGGACAGATATACGCTACCTGCCCGGAAACCGCGCTGATCGTGAATAAGGCAATGGTGCCGCCTGATATCGCGGAATGCACCGTCACTTACGCCGCATCGAACGGAAAGTATAAGGTGAACGATACTATACTGAAGGTTGATATAGGCGGTGAGGAAATCCCACTCACACTGTGCCAGAAATGGGCGATAAGAACACCGAGACCAGTAAAGACGAGAATTCCGATAAATACCCCTCTGATAACGGGTCAGAGAGTGCTCGATTCTATCGTGCCTATCGCCAAGGGCGGCACCGCGGCTATACCGGGAGGCTTCGGCACCGGTAAGACCATGACCCAGCACCAGATAGCCAAATGGTGCGACGCGGATATAATCGTGTACATCGGCTGCGGCGAGCGCGGAAACGAGATGACGCAGGTGCTCGAGGAGTTCTCCGAGCTCATCGACCCCAAGAGCGGCAAGCACCTCACCGACCGTACAGTGCTGATAGCGAACACCTCAAATATGCCCGTCGCGGCGCGTGAAGCGTCCATTTACACGGGTATCACCATAGCGGAATACTACCGCGATATGGGGTATGATATAGCGATAATGGCGGATTCGACCTCCCGCTGGGCGGAAGCGCTCCGCGAGATATCCGGGCGATTGGAGGAAATGCCCGCCGAGGAAGGCTACCCGGCGTACCTGCCCTCCCGACTGGCGGAGTTCTATGAGCGCGCGGGCAACTGCAATGTCCTCTCCGGCAGCCGCGGCAGCGTCACTATAATAGGCGCGGTATCCCCCGCGGGCTCCGACTTCTCCGAGCCTGTAACACAGAACACCAAGCGCTTCGTGCGCTGCTTCATAGCACTCGACAAGCCCCTCGCCTACGCGAGACACTACCCGGCGATAAACTGGCTCACAAGCTATTCGGAGTATATCCCCGATTTTGAGGAGTACTACGAGAAGAACGTGGGGAAGGATTTCCTCGCCGTCCGCCAGCGAATAAGCAATATCCTGCTTGAAGAAAACAAGCTCATGGAGATAGTCAAGCTGATAGGCTCGGACGTGCTGCCGGACGACCAGAAGCTCGTCCTCGAGGCGGCGAAGGTGATACGCGTGGGATTTTTGCAGCAGAACGCGTTCCACAAGGACGATACCTTCGTGCCTATGAGCAAGCAGCTCTCGATGATGCGGACGATACTGAAGCTGTACGACACGGCTGAGGCGGCGCTTTCGCGCGGCGTGAACGTGCGCGCTGTCATCGGAACGGGGCTGTTCGACAAGCTGATTAAGATGAAATACGACATTCCGAACGATAAGCCGGAGATGTTCAATGAATATGACCGCGAGATCGAAACGATCATCGGCGGACTTGAATGACGGGAGGCTGACAGGTAAATGCTGAATATCCAATATTCGGGGCTTGCGGAAGTAAACGGCCCGCTTGTCTGCCTTGAGGGCGTCAAGGGCGTATCGTATGAGGAGATAGCCGAGCTTCGCCTTGCGGACGGCACGAAGCGCATGGGGCGCGTGGTGCAGATGGAGGGCGACAGGGTAGTTTTGCAGGTGTTCGAGGGAACATCGGGACTGTCGCTGGACAATACGCGCACAGTATTCAAGGGGAAGCCTCTTGAGATACCGCTCAGCACGGAAATGCTCGGGCGTGTGTTCAACGGCGCGGGCAAGCCTGCGGACGGTTTGGGCGACGTTTTCGCGGAAAAGTACGGCGATATCAACGGGCGCGCCCTCAACCCCGTGGCGAGAAGCTATCCCCGCAACTATATCCACACCGGCATAAGCTCGATAGACTGTCTTATGACGCTGATACGCGGGCAGAAGCTCCCGATATTCTCGGGCTCCGGTCTGTCCCACAACAAGCTTGCGGTGCAGATAGTCAAGCAGGCGCGTATCGCGGAGGAGAACGGGCGGGATTTCGCCGTCGTGTTCGCGGCAATGGGCGTGCAGAACGACGTTGCGGACTACTTCAAGCGCCAGTTCGAGCAGGCGGGAGCAAGCGGCAGAGTGGTCATGTTCCTGAACCTCTCAAACGACCCGATAATCGAGCGTATACTCACCCCGAAATGCGCGCTCACCACCGCGGAATATCTCGCGTTCGAGAAGAATATGCACATTCTCGTAATTATGACGGATATCACGTCCTACGCCGAGGCGCTTCGTGAATTCTCGTCCTCGAAGGGCGAGATACCCGGACGTAAGGGCTATCCCGGCTATCTGTACTCCGACCTCGCGTCGATGTATGAGCGCGCCGGTGTCATAGAGGGCTCAAGCGGCTCGGTAACGCAGATACCGATACTCACCATGCCGAATGACGACATCACACACCCTATCCCAGACCTTACCGCGTACATCACCGAGGGACAGATAGTGTTCGACCGCACCCTCGACTCCGAGGGCGTATACCCCGGACTGTCGGTGCTGCTGTCGCTGTCGCGTCTGATGAAGGACGGAATAGGTGAGGGCTATACAAGAGCCGACCACAACGATGTCGCGAACCAGCTCTTCGCCGCCTACGCGAAGGTGCAGGACGCTCGCTCCCTTGCCTCGGTCATAGGCGAGGACGAGCTTTCGGATATCGACAAGAAATACATCTCCTTCGGCAAGGAGTTTGAGCAGAGATTTTTAAATCAGGGCTTTGAGGAGAACCGCACCATGGACGAGACTCTCGAGCTCGCTTGGGATCTGCTGTCGCTGCTGCCGAAGTCCGAGCTCGACCGAATGAACGCGCAGCTCATCGAGGAGCACTACAGAACACAGGAATAATACGGAAAGGAGCATAGGCTTATGGCACAGCAGGTTTTCGCCACAAAGGGCAATCTCATAAACGCTAAGCATTCACTGAAGCAGGCGCAGCTCGGCTATGAGCTTATGGACAGGAAGCGCAATATCCTTATCCGCGAAATGGTGACCCTCACTGACAAGGCAAAGGAGCTCAGCGGCACTCTCGAGAAGATCTACGCCGAGGCTTACGCGGCGCTGCAGAACGCGAATATCATCGACGGCGTCCTGCTCGAGAAATGCAAGAGTATGCCGATAGACAACACGATCGGCATATCATACCGCAGCGTTATGGGCATAGAGCTCCCGAACCTCTCCGGCGGTGACCCGGAGCCAAAGCTCTGCTACAGCCTCGCGGACACGGATTCCAGCTACGATAAGGCGTACGCCTGCTTCCTGAAGGCAAAGCAGACCGGTCTGCTGCTCGCGGAGATCGAGAACAGCGTCTACCGCCTCTCCGTCGCAATACGCAAGTCGCAGAAGCGCGCCAACGCCCTCAAGAATATCCTTATCCCCACCTACCGCGCGCAGGTCAAGTTCATCTCCGAGGCTCTCGAGGAAAAGGAGCGCGAGGAGTTCTCCCGCCAGAAGATCATCAAGGCGACTAAAGCTAAGTAAGCCGCCAAGGGGAAGTTAAGCCCAAATATAGAAGTTTTCCCCTGTACTTTACAGCAGCGTGATTGTAGTCACGCGGCTTTCTTGTTGTATTCTCCGCTGTCAAGCATTAGGTACCCACAAGGGAGGTGCTGATCACTTGTGCAAGCTGCAATACGGTTTATTGTTATCATCAACATCATTAAAGCACCCGGCTCGTTTCAGTGCCGGTGTAATAACAAGACATAAAAATATCTCTCCCGACAGATCTTACTCTGTCGGGAGAGCATTTTCGGTGTAGATCACCTCTGTCGTCATTGTTGTTCGTTCTGAATAGGTCATAAAAAATACCTCCTTGGTAAATTATTATCAAGGAGATAATATATATTTCTTTTGTGCGATTTTACCATATGGTGCTATGCAGAATGACGATTTTTTGTAAATTATTTGCGTTTTATTTCCGTTTATGGTATTATGTACTTGCCACATTATTGTTTATCCCATGTTATATCTTTGCTTTATTGGGAGGAATAGAAAAATGCCGGATGGAAGAACGATCCAATCTAAATTTGATGCGATGAAGCGTTTGTTTAATACATCACCCCTTGATTCCAGTATAACATTGTTGTTTAAGGAAATCAATGACTTGTGTGGGGCAGAGGTGAGTGCTATGCGCCGCCTTCAATTAACCAGCAGTGCAACCGCACGAGGTAAGAATTATGTTCAATTCTGTCATAGCAATGGGAAAAAGTCTCGCCCTGTAAATATTGATTTGTATAATGAAGGTAAAGTATCATTTTTATTCTCAATACATAATATGCATACTGTAATAATCTGCTAATAGATCTGTTTAGCGAAATGTGAAATATTTTTTCAAAAACAGTAAAAATTGCCCGACTTTTACGCTTTAATAACGAGAACGGCTTTACGGATATGGCGGAGTTCAGAAAGGTCGCACTGATATTAAAGGGGGATCATGTCCCCGACTGGCTGAAGGAGCTTAAAGTTTACTTGGAGTAGACAAAGTCCCCGTTATGAAGGCGCAATCCCATTCATAACGGGCACTCTGTTCCCACCATACCGCATTTCGCGCGGGTTTGCAGGAACTATGTGTAAGAAAATGCCCTCTCCGGAAATTTCCGCCCCGGGAGGGCATTCTGGCGTCCGGGAACGCCCGTCGGCGGGCATTTCTCAAGGTGTAAAAAAATGACAGGTCGTCCCCGCAAAGTCTCTGTATTGCGCGAAAATGACATATTCTGCAAAAAAATAAAATACGGGCATTTTTATTAAAAACAGCCTGTTTTCACTCGCAGATAGTCACCGTGACATCGCCGTTACCGAGCAGCTCCCGCAGCTCATTCTCCGGGAGGTCGATGATGCCGAGGCGGGTGTATTCCCAGGTGTTCGAGCCGTAGAAGAGCACGAGCCGATCGCCCGAGTACAGGACTATATCCCCGGGGAGGGTCGTGATGCGCTTGTCGCTGCTTGGCAGGGAGAAGTCCTCCGTGAGCGCCCCGACCTGCTCGAAGCCGCCGTACATCGACATTTCCGCCGTGACGGGCAGCATATAGCTAAGCTCCAGCGTTGAATCGTTCCACAGCCACTTGCCGGGGACCTCCCTGTCGTTGATGAGCAGCTTCATTCCCGCGAGCACGCCCTCCGCCTCAAAGGCTCCCCGCTCGTCAACGGTCACGCTCATATCGCTGCCTACCGTGACGGTATAGATATGGTCGCGGTTGTCGGCTATCGGGGAACGCTCCTGAACCGTGACATTCGTTCTGCCCGGCTTCAGTCCCGTCAGGGTGCATATCACCCGGTAGCCCGAGCCTGTGCTGATACTGTCGGAGTCAGCCCTGCGGTCGGAGCGAAGTCCGTACGAGGCTATCTCCGGGTCGGCGATGACCACCGAGAATTCCGGTCCACCGCCGTCAAAGGAATGGAACACGAGCTGTGCTGTATTGTTCATGCTTTCATCGACCTCCGTCTGTTCTGTGCCGTCCGTTTTTGGGACTTCGGCAGTCTCCGCGGCTTCCGCAGTCTCCGCTGTCACGGGAGCCGCGGAAGTCCCGGCTGTACCGGCAGTCACGTTATCCTGCCCTACCGAGGAGCAGCCTGCCAGCAATGCGACTGCTGCCAGTATAGCAACTGAAATTTTTCTTTTCACTCAAATCACCGCTTCTGAATTTTTCGGTTTTGCCGAACTCTGATACAACAGATTATAGCATTTTTCCGGCAATATGTCAATCGGGCGGCATACCGACACGCATAAAAGAAACCTTCAAAAACTTTAAGTCTGCTTTAACTTGAGGGGTTATAATACAGTCAAGACCTGACGAAAGGAGCAGATATATATGTCGAACGAAACACTGAGGATAGCGCTTATCCCGGCATATCAGCCCGACAGCCGCCTGACTGCGCTGGTCAGGGTGCTTAAAGAGCGCGGGTTTGCTGTGGTTGTCGTGAATGACGGGAGCGGTGAGGCATACCGGGAGATATTTGCCGAGGCTGCGGAATACGCGGCAGTGCTGGAGCACACGGTAAACTGCGGAAAGGGCTGCGCTCTGAAAACGGGGCTTTGCTATATAATGAACACCTTCCACGAGCCCTACGTCGTGGTGACGCTGGACGCTGACGGTCAGCACAGCCCGGAGGACGCGGTGAGAGTATGCGAAAGAGCTGCCGGGGACGAGGATGCCGTTGTCATCGGCTGCCGCACCTTCAAGGGCAATGTGCCGCTGCGGAGCAGGCTGGGGAACGGCATTACCGGCATAGTTTTCGCGCTGACCTGCGGAAAGGCTCTCGCGGACACGCAGACAGGGCTGCGGGCATTCTCACACAGGCATACGGGCAGAATGGTCAATATCCCCGGCGACAGGTACGAGTACGAGATGAACGTGCTCATGGAGTACGCAAAGACCGGCGCGCGGATATTGCAGGTGCCGATACAGACCATTTATATCGGTAAAAACGAAAGCTCGCATTTCGACACCGTGAAGGATTCCTGCCGTATTTACAGAGAGATACTGAAGTTCTCCGCGTCGTCGCTCATCAGCTTCGGGGTGGATTATCTGCTCTTCTGCGTTCTCTCCGCGCTCACCGGTATACCTGTGCTTGCGAACATAGCGGCGAGGATATTCAGCGGCACCCTCAATTTCGAGATAAACAGGCGGCTCGTGTTCGGCGGCAGGAGCTCGGTGAAGCAGTCCGCGGCAAAGTATATCATGCTCGCGGTGTTCATTCTTGCCTGCAATACCACGCTGCTGACCATGCTCACCGCCATGGGGATAAACGCCTACGCGGCAAAGATACTGACCGAGGCGGTCATGTTCATTGTGAGCTGGGCTGTCCAGCGTACAGCCGTTTTTTCGGACAATGACAAGACCGAAGCATTGAAAGGACTGATGAAAATGAAGCACAGATATCTGTGGGCAGCGCTGTACGGCTCTGCTGTCGTATTGTTCACGGGCTATGTCATGCTCGATACCTTTATAATACCGACAGCCGTTTCCGCCGACGCGGCGCAGATGAACACGGCTATGTTCGCGGAGGAGACCTCCGGTGTATCGGCAGATACCGCAGACACCGAAGCGGCGGAGACGCGGGAGACAGGGGATAACACTTCCGCTCCCGATACCGCGGTCACCGAGACCAAGAAAAAACGCAAAAAGCCCTCCGGCTCCGGCAGGAGTACGGGCTCGCAGTCCGATACCACGTCGGAAACGGAAGCGTCGCAGAGCACTGCGGGCACTGCTGCGGCAGCGGAGACGGGGAGCTCGTACAGCGATGAAAATATCGGTATAACGCTTAGCGAATATTACGAGAACGACACAAAAATATACGTCGCTGACGTGACACTGTCCTCGGCGCAGTACCTCAAGACCGCCTTCGCGAAGGATACCTACGGCAAGAATATTACCGACGAGACCTCGGATATCGCGGAGTCCAAAAACGCTCTGTTCGCGGTCAACGGCGACTACTACGGGGCAAAGGAGAGCGGGTATGTGATACGGAACGGCATTGTTTACCGGGACTACGGCTCCGCAGACACCGATGTTCTCTGCATCTATGCCGACGGGCATTTCGCTGTAACGAACAGCTCCGAAAAGACCGCGCAGCAGCTTGTTGACGAGGGGGTATGGCAGGCGTTCTCCTTCGGTCCCGCGCTCGTTGAGGACGGCTCGGTAAGCGTGGGCGCAAACGACGAGGCCGGCAGGGCTATGGCAAGCAATCCCCGCACCGCCGTCGGCATCATAGACGACCTCCATTATGTGTTCGTAGTGTCCGACGGCAGGACCTCCGAGAGCGAGGGGCTTTCCCTGAAGGAGCTGGCGGAGTTTATGCAGAGGCTCGGCGTCGGGACAGCGTACAACCTCGACGGCGGCGGCTCCTCCACCATGTGGTTCGGCGGACAGGTCATCAATAATCCCACCACCAACGGCAGCAGCATAAAGGAAAGAAAGGTGAGCGACATTGTTTACATCGGCTACTGATAATGAAAACAGGCGGCTTTTGCGCCATTCCCTCGGCAATATCATGTTTGCCGTGTTCTGTATCGTGTTCGGGGCGATATACGAAGCGTTCAGCTTCGGGGTGTTCTCGTATTTCATGATATATGCCTTCGTGTTCCCGCTTGCGGCGGGTATCGTATACCTTATAATGTATATGAGAAGGGCGCAGGCGGCAAGGGCATTCCTCAATCTGCTGAACTCGGCGGCAGTCACGGCGGCGCTCGGTTCACTGGCTGCGGGCGTTGTGGAGATATACGGCACCGAAAACCGTCTGCTCGGTATATACCCCATAGTTACCGCGGTGCTCATCGCCGCTGCCGTCATATCACAGGCAGTCATGGCGGGGAAAATGAAAAAAGCCTCGGCGGAGCCCTGAAACAGAAAAATAATGGTCTGCTGTGCATAAATGCTCGACAAGCTGAACAGAGTATGCTATAATAAAAGCATGGAAGCACAGGAAACTCTATGACAGAAAGGATAAACAGTCGCGACTTATACAGCAAGGATAGAGCAGACCTCCGCATATCCCAGACGTATGCACTATATGCCGAACACTGATACCTTCGAGGAGAAGGACTGCCCCAGCCTTTCCTATGAACGGAATGTTCCCCAGCCCTCGGGCTGGATAAAGGAATCGGGAACGCCGCCCTGTGAGCACCTCGATGTCACCGTGATGACCGACGAGCCATGCGAGCTGGGTGACGAGATACCTGTCCGGGTGATAGGGGTGTTCTGCCGCGCTGACGGCAACAATAAGCTGGTCGCAGTCCCCGAAAGCCGTCCCGAGACCGACATCTCGGAGCTCCCCGCAAAGGAGACCGACGCCCTGCACAGGCTGTACCCCAAGCTCGGCAGGGGTGAGGGCTGGTTCGGCAGGGACCGCGCAGAACAGGTCATCGCGGACTTCTTCAGCCGCAGAAAGCGAAAGACCATCATCACAGTCCAGCACACCGAGTCCGAGCATCACGTCAACAGGCACGCGGGAGCTTGGGGAGACTGGAGCCTGACCGAGCGGGGACGCTCGCAGGCATACGAGGTCGGCAAGTGGCTTCTGTGGGAGGACTGCCACAGGGGCTTTAAAATGTACTGCTCCGACCTTGCCCGCGCCGTGCAGACAGCGGAGGAGATAAATAAGTCCCTGCACATTGACCCGGTCGTGACAGACGTGATAAGGGAGGTCAATGCCGGGGAGGGCAACGGCAGGCCGTGGGAGTGGTTTCAGGCAAACAAGCTGCCCGAGGACGCCTACGACGCGGACTACAAGCCCTTCCCGGGCGCGGAATCCGACAGGGAGCTCTGGAACAGGCTCACGCCGTTCTTCAATGAGATCACCGTGAACAATGAGGAGCGTATCCTGATAGTCTCCCACGGCACTACACTCAGCTTCCTACACTCCATGCTCATGGGGTATAAGCTTGAGGACATTGCCGCGTTCCGCTTTCACGGCAGCGGCGGCTCTATCTCAAAATTCGTGATCGAACCGAGCGGCAAGATGACGGCTCACTACATAAACCACCGGATATTCTGACATTAGTATACCGCAAGCTCTCGCAGACACCGAGGGCTTGTTTTTTTGTGCAGCACAGGAATGGCTGTATGAGCGGATCCGCAGGTGCGACAGTGTATTATTTTACACCTTGTGCCTGCAATGGGGCATTGCTTCAGGTGTCGTGTGCGATTTGCCCCCGTAAAATGCCCGATTTCCGGCGAGGGGTTATTTTCTTACACCTTGAACCCGCGAACCGGTATAATATATGACATAAGCCGAAAATCTCAGGGCAGAGCGTATACAGAATGTCAAATGGCAGGGAAATTTGTCGGGAAGGCGCAAATGCTGACGCAAACATTGAGAAAATTACAGGAAAATGACATATAAAGCAAAAATCTACGAGTATAATTTATGGCGAAATATCCGCAAAGTTGTTATTTTCCACCAAAATGCGCCGAAAACGGCTGACTTTCGAGTGGATTTTGCGGAGCCTTATGTCGAATTCGACACAATGCTTTACAATTTTGCCGTAAGCTTTTCGGTATAATACTGCTGTGTTTATGCAAACTGTAAATGCTTGTGGAATATAACGAGAATTGCGGGAATAAATTGTGCAGAATGACCGAATTGTTCATTTTTGGCTTGAAAGTCAAAGCAGAATGTGGTATAAATAGAAGTGGGTAATTAAAGCAATGAGGGCTTGACAGTCCGAACGCGGCGGCGCTGACGACTGCCGGTGCAGTATCCGATTTGTGCATAAATAATGCGATATTTGTATTGTACTTTATACTTCGGACAGGGTATTATTAATATATGAAATAAGATCGTATACGGAGGTTACAGTGAATACTATTTGTATAAATCCCGGCGAAAATATCACAGGGGCTTTACACGGCGCGGAGCCCGGTGCGAGGATAGTGCTTGCGCCGGGAACATACCGGGAGAAGGTCGAGATAAGCGTACCGGGTATCGAAATATGCGGAGAGTCTGCCGGGAATACACGGATAGTGTGGGGCGACTACGCAAAAAAGCTCGACGAGCGGGGCGTGGAATACAACACCTTCCGTACATATACTGTGGCTGTGCTTGCGGACGGGGTGACGTTCAGGGATATCACGATCGAGAACGACGCGCTGGAGCCCGAGACAAAGGGGCAGGAGGTAGCGCTCACGGTGTGCGCCGACGGCTTCACCGCCGAAAACTGCACGTTCCTGTCAACGCAGGACACTGTATTCTGCGGACCCCTGCCCGATGACCTTATAGAAAGGTATGACGGATTCCTGAAGGACGAGCTCCGCAGGGGAGGCGCGATGCGGCAGATATTCCGCGGGTGCTTTATAGCGGGGAATGTGGATTTTATCTTCGGCTGCGGCGATACACTGTTCGAGCGGTGCGAGATACGCTCGGTGTACGATGTGCGCGGGCATGGCTATACGGCGGCTCCCGCTCACGCGGCGGAGCAGGAGGTCGGGTTCGTGTTCGACGGGTGCAGATTCACCTGCGGCGACTCGGTCGCCGACGGCTCGATATTCCTTGCGCGCCCGTGGAGGGACTACGGGAAGTGCAGCTTCATAAGCTGCGAGTACGGCAGGCATATCTGCGCCGAGGGCTTCGACAAGTGGAACGACACACAGCGCGACAAGACCGCGAGATTTTACGAATACGGGGATATCCCGTCCGGCAGAGTGCCGTGGAGCCGCAGGCTGACAGACGGGGAAAGGGAAGGACTTCTGAAAGCGTTCCGATGAAAAGGGGTAGCTATGAACAGTATCGTTTATGTAGGGAGGCACATGGTGACCTTCACCACAAAGCAGCATTTCCACGAGGAGTGGGAGCTCATCTACTGCACGGGCGGTCAGGGGCAGTTTGAATTCGGGGACATCACGCTGAAATACGGCGTCGGGGATATTGTGATTATCCCGCCGAGGGTCCCGCATATAAATATAAGTGAAGAGGGCTTTACAAACATATATATGAATATCGCCGACGCGGCGTTTCCGATACGGGAGCCGCTGATGATATCCGACGACAGCGAGGGGCATATCCTGAACGCGTTCAGGGACGCCTTCTACTTCTTCAACAGCGATATCGACAGCAAGCACCTCGTCATAGGAGCTATCGGCAACCTCGTCGTCAACTACGTCATAGCCTTCAGCAATACCAAGCCTCTCCGGGGGATAGTTGACGAGATAAAGAGCGACATAATGCAGAATTTCACCGACTGTGACTACGAGCTCGATAAGTACCTTAGGACGATACCGTTCAGCTACGACTACCTGCGGAAGCTGTTCAAGAGTGAAATGGGCATGACTCCGCACAACTACCTGACGAACCTGCGGGTGCAGATGGCGGAGAAGCTGCTGTGTTCCTACGGCGACGGGGAGCTGAACATCTCCGAGATAGCGTATGTCTGCGGATATTCGGATTCGCTGTATTTCTCGCGGGTCTTCAAGAAGAATTTCGGCTGCTCACCGAAAAAATACGCCGCCCATCGCGGGAGAACGAAGTAGAGATAGGGAGGATATATAAATGGCATTCAATATCATAAACGAGGCGCGCCGCTGTCTCAACTGCAAAAATCCCCGGTGCGTGAAGGGCTGTCCTATCAGCACGCAGATACCGACGGTCATAAAGACCTTCCTTGACGGCGATATAGACAAGGCGGGGTATATGCTGTTCGAGAACAATCCGCTCAGCATGATATGCTCGCTGATATGCAACCACGAAAATCAGTGCGAGGGGCACTGCGTGCTCGGCGGAAAGGGCGCTCCCGTGCATTTCAGTGCGATAGAGCACTACATAAGCGACGGCTACTTCGATAAGCTCGACCTCGGGGAGGTAGAGAAGAAGGGTAAGCGCGTCGGTGTCATCGGCGGCGGTCCCGCGGGCATCACTATTGCGATACTGCTTGCGCGCCGAGGCTATGACATCACGATATTCGAGTCGCGGGAGAAGATAGGCGGCGTGCTGCGCTACGGCATTCCGGAATTCCGCCTGCCCAAGAGCAATATTGAGCGCTACAAGAAGCTGCTCGTCTCCATGGGCATAAAGATACGCCCGAACACCTCCATAGGCACCACCATAACGGTTGACGATATGTTCCGCGACGGCTACCGCGCCATATTCATCGGCACGGGCGTCTGGAAGCCAAACACCCTCGGTATCAAGGGCGAAAGCCTCGGGAATGTGCATTTCGCGATAAACTACCTGATAAACCCCGATGTTTTCTCACTGGGCGAGAGCCTGAACATCATAGGCGCCGGCAACTCCGCCATGGACGTCGCGAGAACGGCGCTGCGCCACGGCTGCAAGAAGGTCACGGTATTCGCGCGCTCCGAGCATCTCGCCGCGAGCGAGATCGAGGTCGAGTACGCAAGGTATGACGGCGTTGAGTTCGTTACCGGGGTCGAGCCGATGGAGATCACCGAGGACGGCGTGATATTCGTGAAGGTGGAGTACGGCGAGGACGGCTCCAAGCGGCAGGTGGAGGGCTCCGAAAAGCTCTACCCGGCGACGTCCACGATAATCGCTGTGTCGCAGGGACCCCGTGACCGGATAGTATCGACCACCACGGGCATAGATGTCACCGAGCGCGGTCTGCTCGTCACGAACACCTTCGGCGAGACTACCCGCGACGGCATTTTTGCCGCGGGCGACGTAGTGCTCGGCGCAAAGACGGTCGTTGAGGCAGTCAACTACTCCAAGCAGGTCGCCGAGGCAATGGACGAATATCTCAAGGAGCTGAAGGACTGACGAGCCGGATTTTCCCAAAAGTATAAATATATCCGTTTTTGTCATAATTGACGGTCCGCGGCGCGTATCCGCTCAATGTCATTTTTTTGAATATCCCGTCCGTTCCCGTTTTTACGGGAAATAACGGCTTTTTATCACAGGGTTTGTTCAATATTTGACAAATCGGACAAATGAAACGCTTTATCGGACGGGTATTTGTGTAAATGTATCAATGTGGTTTGTGCATAATTTCGGGCAAAGATGTCCGAATAGTACATAAATTGTCTGTTATTTGCCTTGTATTGTATGTCCGTTTTAGGTTAAAATGAATAAAAGATGTGCGTCCGGTTAAAACTTTTTCATCACTTTTTGTGCAGTTTGTGACAAAACCGTGTGTCTGAATTGTGCATGTTGACCCGGCGCAGAGGAATGGCGTAAATGAATCTGTCGCTGAAACAATACAGAAATATCGACCTTTGCATCTTACTGGCTATGCTTGTGGGTGCGGAGGTGCTTATAAATATCGCCGCAAGAGTCTGGTTCCCGGCGGAAGCATACATATTGTCGCCCATGACGGCTGTGGTGTGCATCGTGATGATGCGGTGGGGTGCGTATGCCGCGGTCCATGCGGTCGGCGGCGGTCTTGCGCTGTGCGTAGTGTCCGGGGCGAGCGCAGAGCAGTATGTGATATACTGCGTCGGAAACTGCTTCGGGCTGCTGGCGCTGCTCCTGTTCAGAGCGTGGGAAAAGGAAAAGATACGGTCGAAGATACCGCTGACGGTGCTGTTCGTGGTCACCGCGTTCTGCGGGGTGCAGCTCGGACGCTGGGCAGTGGGATTTGCCTTCGGGGGCGGCTTCGGAGATATCGTGAGACTGGTCGCGACCGACTCGTTGTCACTGGTGTTCTCGATAGTGACGGTGCTGCTGGCGAGAAGGATAGACGGACTGTTCGAGGACCAGGTCGCATACCTGCTCCGCACACAGGCTGAACGCAATAAAGAGCAGATACCCGATTACGGCGATACCGAATACGGAGAGAATGACTGAACCGATAATTACGAAGATACTACACTTATATATAATAAGGAGGGCTTAAAAAGATGAAAGTCAACGCTGCCGACTACCTTATCTTCGATGAGGAGAGCGGCACATACATCGAGAACCCCGAACAGGCGGTAAGGGACGATGTCGAGAAGCACTACTGGCTGAACGTTGTCAAGACGGTGCTGAAGGACTGGAGACTGTACGTCATGCTGATACCGATGATACTCGTGTTCCTGCTGTGGCGCTACTTCCCGATGTACGAGCTGCTGGGAAGCTTCAAGCTGACCGAGGACACGAAAACGGTCGCGGAGCAGTACTACTCCGGTTTTTCCTACTTCAGGACGCTGTTGACGGGTATCGGCAACCCGGAGCTGTCGCTTCAGTTCTGGCGCGCGTTCCGCAACACCTTCCTGCTGAGCTTCTACGGACTGGTGTTCGGCTTCCCGGTGCCGATAATCATAGCGCTGTTCTTCAACGAGATCCGCTCGAACATCGCGAGAAGCATCTATCAGGTGCTTACATATCTGCCTAAGTTCATGTCCACGGTCGTTATGACCTCGTTGGTAATAATGCTGGTGAAGCAGGGCTCGGACGCTTCCGGCACACAGCCCGGCGTCATCGCGCAGCTCCTGACGAATATGGGACTCATCTCAAGTGAGACCGCCTACTCCGGTATGCTGAACAACCCGTCCTTCTTCCGCGCGATATACCAGATAAGCGGTATCTGGGAGGGCGCGGGCTACGACAGCATCGTTTTCTTCGCGGCGATAATCGCGATATCCCCGACAAGCTACGAAGCCGCGCAGATAGATGGCGCGGGCAAGATGGCGCAGATGAGATACGTTGTCCTTCCGTTCATTCTCTCCACTATCGTTATCATGCTCATCACGAGAATAGGCTCGCTGCTCAACATCGGATATGAAAAGGTGCTGCTGCTCTATAACCCGAACACCTACGTCACTGCCGACGTCGTCTCGACATTCGCGCAGAGAAACGGTATAGCCGGGTCGCTGAAGGGACTTGTCTCGGCGGCGGAAATGATGAACAATGTGATCGGAATGTTGCTGGTAATAGGCGCCAACACGATAGCCAAAAAAGCGTCCGACACATCGCTTTATTAAAGAGGTGGCAGTATGAAGAGAAAACTTGAGATCTCGGAGCTTATTTTCAAGATAATAAGCTATCTGCTGCTGACGATGTTCGCGATAGGCTGTCTGTATCCCTTCATCTACACCATATCCTCCGCGATAAGCGGATATGTGGAGGTAAGGGATTCGACGATAATCCTCTTCCCGAAGAACGTTCAGTTTGACGCGTTCAGGGACGTATTCAACGACAATACGTTCTGGAACTCCTACACAAATACGCTGTTCCTCACATTCTACGGTACTATCTGGGAAATGCTGCTCTCGATATTCGGCGCGTACGCGCTCTCGAAGAAGCGCCTCCTGTTCCGTAAAGCCTTCAACTTCTTCCTCGTATTCACAATGTGGTTCAGCGCAGGTCTCGTACCGCAGTACCTGAATTACCTCGCCACAAAGCGCGTGTTCCAGGGCATGGGCATCATGGACGACAAGTGGCTGGTAGTCATCGCAATGGGTATGCAGGCAATGAACATAATCCTGCTGCGCAACTCCTTCGAGGGCGTGCCTTCCGAGATAGAGGAAGCCGCTATCGTGGACGGCGCGACGGAAATGCAGGTGCTTTGGAGAGTGTATCTCCCCATGAGCAAATCCATAATCGCGACGGTAGCGCTGTTCTTCGGAATATCGCGCTGGAACGGATACTTCTGGGCAAGACAGATGATCTCCAGCGCAAACGAGCAGCCCCTTCAGGTTTACCTGAGACTGCGTCTCGAGGAATACTCCGACCCCGAGCTCACCACCAACTGGCAGCTAAGCCACAGCTACGCGCCCGACTCGGTCATCTACGCGCTCATCGTATGCTCCATTATCCCGCTCCTCGTCATCTACCCCTTCATTCAGAAGTACTTCGCGAAGGGCGTCAACGTCGGCGGCGTAAAGGAATAAGCCACAATCTGTTATCATTCCGCAAAAGGCGGTTGGTATAAACTTTTCAGGGACAAACAAACTGAAAACAATATCCTAAAGGAGGATAAAAATGAAGAAGTCAAGAATCACAGCAATGCTGCTGACCGCGGCTCTCGCAGTTACATCGGTACTGTCCGGCTGCGGCACCACAAGCACAGACGGCGGTTCGAGCAGCAACGACAACGCAGGCACTACTACCACGACGGCTGCTCCGGCAGGCGGCGGCGATACCACAACAGCTCCTGCGGCAGAGACAACCACAGGCACCATTCCGGAGGAGATCATCGAGGCTGCGGCACTCACCTATGACAGCGGCACGGTTCTCCGTATGGCTTGCGGCTACAACAACGACAAGACAGGTATGCGCTTCACCGCAGACCTCGCAGGCGAAGGCGTAACACTCGCGGACGGCAACACCTACAACTCCGGTGATTTCAAGCCCACATGGCAGGCAGTTCAGTCCATCCTCGACATCAAGATCGAAGACAAATACCAGGGCAACTCCGCTTCCGATGAGTACCAGTACTGGGACGCTCAGCTCGATCAGGTCGATATGCTCAGCGGTACAGCTACACTCCTTTCCGAGAACGGTCAGAAGGGCAAGCTCATCAACCTCGCGGAGCACCTCAACGAAATGCCTAACTTCAAGGCTTATCTCGAGGCTAACCCCATCGTTCGTCTCTCCATCACAGGCGCTGCGGCAGGTCCGAACTCCGGCGCTATCTACTTCTCGCCTTACTTCGACGGTGTCAACGATATCGAGCGTATGCCCCTTATGAGAACCGACTGGGTAGAGAAGCTCCTCAACGGCTCCGGCGAATTCGCAGCCGACAAGAGCAACAACACAGCAACACCCGCTTACACACCCTTTATGCCCACCTCCGGCAAGATCGACGTTGAAGTAGTCAAGAAGGACGGCTCCGCAGTTGAGACCATCAGCAAGGACTACGACGCTTACGGCAACATCGTTGATAAGATGAACGCGGCAGGCTCCGTTGACGGCGTTACAGCAGTCAACATGCTCCGTGAATACATCGACAAGACCTATAACGGCTACTACGGTGAGAACCGCGCAGACCTCTTCATCGGTCAGAACGCGGCTTGGGACGTTGACGAGCTCGTTGCTCTCCTCCGCTGCGTAGTTGCTAACCCCCAGACACTCAACGGTACTGACTCTGTTCAGGGTCTCCACTCCCGCGAGGATTCCAACAACCAGAGACGTGTTGATATGTTCCGTTTCGCAGGTACTCTCTTCGGTATCCGCGGTATGGAGTCCAGACTTGATTACCTCTATGTAGGCACAGACGGCGAGCTCCATGACGCAAGAACAGAGACAGCTACATACGAAGCACTCGCAAAGATGAACGACATGGTCAAGGAAGGTCTCATCTCCAGCGCGTTCGTAAACGAAGAGGACGTTAACACCGAAAAGTACCTCTCCGACGACAACGGCTTCATGCACTATGACTACAACCAGACACAGACAGCTTACAACGCAACAGCACTTCAGAACGAAGACGGCGAGAAGTACATGGCAGTTATGGTGCCTGTATCCCGCTGGAATGACGGCGAAGAGAAGTACATGAGATTTACAGAGTCCTGGCGTTCCGTCAAGACAGACGGTTGGGGAATCTCCGCTGCAGGCGTAGGCTCCGACACAAACAAGCTCAACGCTGCTCTCAAGCTCATCGACTACGCATACAGCAAGGAAGGCATGATCCTCATGTCCTATGGTCCTTCCGCGTTCATCAAGCAGGACGCTTCCGGCAACTATGAGACATTCGATTTCAACGGCGAGCAGTGGCCCGTTATCGCAGACGCTACTTATGAAGAGCTCTGGTCCAAGTCCAACGGTAACTACACCAACTACGCGCGTAACTACATCGGTTCGACCCTCAGCTTCGTAAAGAGCCAGGCATTTGAGTATCAGTGCACACACGAAGTAGGTAAGGAAGGCGCAGGCCACATCTCCACAGCTATCGCTCTCGGCACTATCAAGCACCCCGAGCTCGCACTTGCTTCCAACTCCTGGTACACCTCCGTTCCTACGGTTCTTCCGCAGGAGGTCGCTGAGACAAACGCTATCAACGAGCTCACAAACCTGAGCGCTTCCGGAAGCTTCGGCTCCGCCAAGAAGCAGGTCAACCTGTTCGTTGATATCATCACCAAGGGCTTCACAGGCGAGACAGGCGCAGATGCCGCAACAACAGCCGACACTATCACAAAGGCAGTTGCAGACGGCGGTTGGGGCTGCTCGACATATCTTGCAAGAAGAAATGAAGCTTGGCACAGACTCAAGACATTCTACAACACCATCAACGGCTGATCAGTCCGCGTAAACGACTGACGGCAGTGTCCGCTGCACCGTGTATCCCGGCAAAAGCCGGGATATGCGGTGCGAAAAGCGGATATTTATTGCTCCACCAATTAACTCTTTATAATTCTTGTCCTCTGAACGATACCGGTCCGGCAAAGTCACAGCAATGCGGCTTTGCCATGGCAGGTGTCGTGACTGTGAGAAAAGAATTAATTGGTGGGGTAATAAAATAAGCAAGTCCCCCGGTCCCATTCCATAACAAAGGAAGGTCCTTATGTACAAGAAACAAATGATATTTCAGAAGATCATATGTATGGCGGCTCTGATAATTGCGGCGCTTGTGTTCGTCTGCTCGCTCGGTCTTTCCACCGACCTGTATGACGCGCTTTCCAAGACGATACTCTACCCGGACTATGACCTCGATTATTCCTCGGTCACCGGCTCGAGAGTGTACTATGATATGTTCACCTTCAATTCCGATTTCACCAAGGCAAGCATAGTGCTGATCGTCATAACGCTCGCGCTGTTCTTCACCAACACACACTCACGCCGCAAGTACTACATCGGCAACTACATTGCTACGGGACTCGTTGCGTGTGCGCAGCTCGCCGTTTCGATCTGGTGCATACCGCAGATAATCTCCTACAAGCAGCAGTTCCGGAATAACGTGAATTTCGAGGAGCTCGCGGCATTCTCGAAGGACTGGGGAACGCTCTACATAGGTCCCGACGAGACATTCTTCTTCGATATATGCTTCTGGGTGTTCGGTCTGCTGATAGTGACCGCGTGCCTGCTGGTCGCCAACGTGTTCTTTAAGAACGCCGTGATGAAGGCGGAGCGGAAGGCTATCGGAAGCGGAAAGGGTGAGTGATATGGCGGAAAATAAGGACGCATTGATAAAGAAGGATCGCCTTCGCTTTACAAAGAACAAGATGTCCGCAAATCTGATACTGCTGGCGATAGTGGCGAACGCGCTCTACTTCGTGAGCATTTACAGAACGGACGCGGGCAGCTACTACTATAAGATATTCATCGGCGCTTCCGTCGTATATAACCTCGTGTTCATGCTGCTGGCGTTCCTCTCCTCCGAGGGCGTGAAGAACTACAAGATGAACTACGCTTATGTCTCGATAGTGCTGGGTATATTGCAGATAGCGCGCATATTCTACATTCCCCGCGAAGCCCATGAGACCCCGAATACAGTGGTCGGCGCGGAGGGGACTATGGTCATGGGGGACGACCAGTTCACATACGTCTCGGTATGTCTGTGCGTTTCCGCGGTGCTGCTCGTTGCGGCAGGCATCGTAGGCATAATGAAAACCACTACTCTTAACAATTACCAGGCAGAGCTCGATAAAAAGCAGAAGCAATAAGAGGATATAAAAGATGAGTGATCTTAAATTACAGCATCTTGAAAAGATCTACGACAACAAGGTGCAGGCAGTCTATGATTTCAACCTCAATGTCAAGGACGGTGAGCTCATAGTTCTTGTAGGTCCGTCGGGCTGCGGAAAGTCAACAACGCTGCGCATGGTCGCGGGACTTGAGGATATCACCGCCGGCAACCTGATAATCGACGGGAATGACGTCACACAGATGCCGCCGAAGGACCGCGATATCGCGATGGTGTTCCAGAACTACGCGCTGTACGGTCACATGACGGTATATGAGAATATGGCGTTCTCGCTCATGCTCCGCAAGGAGAACAAGAACGAGATACATCAGAAGGTAATGGCGGCAGCCGAGATACTCGACCTGACGACCCAGCTCAACAAGAAGCCGGCGCAGCTCTCGGGCGGTCAGAGGCAGAGAGTCGCCATGGGACGCGCTATCGTGCGTACCCCGAAGGTGTTCCTGTTCGATGAGCCGCTCTCGAATCTCGACGCGAAGCTGCGAAGCTCCACCCGCCGCGAGATACTGCTGCTCCACAAGCGCCTCAACGCCACGATACTGTATGTCACCCACGACCAGACCGAGGCTCTTACCCTCGCTGACAGGATAGTATGTATGTCCATGGGTCATGTGCAGCAGATAGGTACTCCCCTCGAGCTTTACGACACCCCCGCGAACCTGTTCGTCGCCGGCTTCATAGGACTGCCGCCCATGAACCTGTTTGATGTGGAGATAAAGAACGGTCAGGCTGTATGCGCCGAGTTCACCCTTGACCTTACATCAGCCGAGAAGGAGATCCTCACAGAGTATGAGGGTAAGACCGTGACCCTCGGAGTCCGTCCCGAGAACGTCGTTCCGGGCGGCACGATAAATGTCGATGTCATCTCGAACGAGAACCTCGGACAGAACACTCTCGTCAACGGTACGGTCGGCAAGCACAAGATAACCTGCAAATTCCGCGACTGGTGCAATTACAAGTACGGCGACACGGTGCAGGTATCCTTCAACAAGAAGCATTTCTTCGACAAGGAAACAACAAACGCTATCAGAGCGTAAAGGAGGAAACTGCAGATGGCAGATCAGAAAACCGCGAAAAAGCAAGGCCGCGGTATCAAAGAGGTCATTCGTAAGTCATTGGTCTCGCTGAAGCGTTCGCCGCAGAACATCTCTCTGGTATTTCTCGTGGTGGCGTTCCTTATCTTTTCGCTGAACCTTTCGTCGATAGCGAATACGACGGCGAAGATAAACGGCGCGAATATGGGACAGTGCGAGTTCGTCGCGATGCTGTTCTCGATACTCGCGTTTGTGGTATTTCTCAGGACCTTCCCCAAGCGCAAGCCCGCAAACAAGATAATGCTGGGACTGCTGTTCGGTATGCTGGCGCTGCTGATATTCGTGGACGTGGTATATTTGTCCCGCATCACAAGCGCGCTGACCCGTGCCGACAATCCGATAGCCGTGACGAATGAGACGGTGTACATAAGCACGGCACAGGCCGTTGTGACACTGCACATCGTGTTCGTCATCATAACCGCGGTGCTGCTCGCACTTCTGCCGGTCTATGCTAAGCTGATCAGAAAGATCAACACATCTATCGAGGTCGAGGGCAACGAGAATATGGAAGCTATCGACATCTCCGATGATGAGGACTGATAACAGGCTGCTTATCGGAATAAGGCTCCCTCACAGTGTCCCACTGTAAGGATCGCGAGAAAGCCGCAGGGCAGCAGGCGTCCCTGCTGTCCTGCGGTTTTACTGTACAGATAAGAGATTGGAAAAATGGCTGACAAAAAGCAGAAAACAGAAGAAGACAGATCGGCTGCAAGCTATTATGATCTGAAGACCGACGCCGTCGACCGCCTGGTGAATGCCAAGGACGCGCCCGAGGTCTCCGATAAGGAGATAAAGAAGTACACGTCAAAGAAGAAGCTCCATATCCCGACGTGGCTGAAGATCGTGTTTGTGAAATTTTGGTTTGCCGGTGCGGTCTGCTATTTTTTTCTGTGGGGACTGGGGATATACCTCCAGGGCATCGACCTGCTGGTCGTGCTCGCGATAGGTCTCGGAGTCGTCACGGACATACTCGTGAACAGGACGCTGCGGAACTTCGAGCCGGAGCCGGGAGCACACGACAAGTGGATGATGGTGACGGCGCGGCAGTTCTGGTCTGTATTCCTGAATGTGCTGTACGCGGGTGTGCTGCTGTACTGCGTGTTCAGAACGTACTATGCCATCAATATGCTCATGGGAGTTGACCCGAACGTGGACGCCGCACAGGAGGAGTCGATGCTCGGCGTTGAGCCTGTCATATTCGGACTGCTGTATTTAGGGTTCGATATGCTGCTGATACTGATAAAAAATACCTTCATAAGCATTTTTCGTGACGCGGGAACAAAGGCAAAAGCCTCCGGCATGAAGAAATAAGAACGGCGACATAAAAATGGAGAAAAATATGATAAATACGTTATATATCGGCTCGGTGAGCGCGTGCTTCGAGCTTGAGAATACGCTCGCTTACCGCACGGACGGGCATTACAGCGTAAAATGCGGCGATAAGGAGCTTGACCTTGATACGAACGTGTTCTCCCTGTTCGGACTGAAGCCCGACACGGAGTATACCGCGGAAGCCTCCGGATACGGCAGTGTCACCTTCCGGACAAAGCCGGAGACCTGCGCGGTGAGCGTGAAGGACTTCGGCGCGAAGGGCGACGGAGTGACGGACGACACACAGAGCATACAGACCGCGATAAACTGCCTGCCCGCGGGCGGGAGACTGTATTTCCCCGAGGGTGTGTATTATACCGCGCCCCTTGCGCTCAAGAGCCACATCACACTGGATATCCCGGAGAAGGCGGTGCTGCTCGGAAACACAGACAAGACCCGCTATCCTGTGATACCCGGCGAGCTGACGGATATCAACACCGGCGAGGCTGTGCAGACGGGGGCATGGGAGGGCAATCCCGTACCGATGCATCAGTCCCTCATTTTCGCGGAATACGCGGAGGATATACGGATAGTCGGCAAGGGCGTCATAGACGGCAACGCCCAGAACAGCGACTGGTGGGTGAACGTCAAGGAATACACGGTCGCGCGCCCGAGACTGCTATTCTTCAATCGCTGCAAGGATATCACGGTACACGGCATAACGGCGCAGAATTCCGCGTCATGGCAGCTCCACCCCTATTTCTCGCAGAAGCTGGATTTCCTCGACCTGGCGGTGAACGCCCCGAAGGACAGCCCGAATACCGATGCCCTCGACCCCGAAGCCTGCGACGAGGTGAATATCATCGGCTGCCGCTTCAGTGTGGGAGATGACTGCATCGCGATAAAGTCGGGCAAGATAGAGCTTGCGCAGAAATACAAGACCCCCGCGAGCCGCCACACCATACGCAACTGTCTCATGCAGTTCGGGCACGGCGCTGTGACGCTGGGCAGCGAAATGGCGGGCGGAGTAAGGGATCTGACCGTTGAGCGGTGCCTGTTCTACCGCACCGACAGAGGTATCCGCATAAAGACCCGCCGCGGACGCGGAAAGCTCGCGGTGATCGACGGCGTGGTATTTGAGAATGTAAAAATGGACGGAGTAATGACCCCCATTGTAATGAATATGTGGTACAACTGCTGTGACCCCGACAGATACTCGGAGTACAACACCACGAGAGAGAAGCTGCCGGTCGATGACCGCACCCCGTACCTCGGGAAATTCACCTTCCGCGATATGGAATGTACCAATTGCCATGTAGCCGCGTGCTACTGTGACGGTCTGCCGGAAATGCCAATAGCGGAGATAACGCTGGAGAACGTCACCTTCACCTACGACCCGAACGCGGAAGAGGGCTACCCCTCCATGAAGAACAACAACGTGAAGCTGCGCAGAGCGGGAATGTATTTTGACAACGTCGGAAAGCTCACGGTGCGGAATGTGCGGGTAGAGGGCTGCGACGGAGATGAGCTCATGGCTAACAACGTCGGCGAGCTGATAAGGGAGTAAATATGTACGAGAATATAGAAAAATTCATAGACCGTCTGCTTGACGGCTCAACGCCTGAGGCGCCGCTCTGGAACATCGAGAATGTACGCCACGGAAAGCCCCCGAAGTGGAACTACATAGACGGGTGCATGATAACCGCGCTTCTGTCGGCGGCGGAGATAACCGGTGAGAAGAAATACTCGGATTTCGCCGAAAGCTTCATCAATTACTATGTCAGCTATGACGGCAGTATCCGCGGCTATGACATCGAGAAGTTCAACCTCGACGACGTGAACGAGGGCAGAGTGCTGTTCGACCTCTACAAGATGACGGGACAGGAGAAGTACAAGAGTGCCATACTCCTGCTTCGTGAGCAGCTCGAGAAGCAGCCCCGCACCATTACCGGCAACTTCTGGCACAAGAAGATATACCCGCACCAGATATGGCTGGACGGCATCTATATGGCGCAGGTGTTCTATGTGCGGTTCCAGAAGGAATACGGCGGCGGGGATTACTCCGACACAATGGGGCAGATACGCAATGTGCGCAAGCTGATGTTCGATGAGGACAAGAAGCTGCTCTGCCATGGGGTGGACTGCTCAAAGAGCGTATTCTGGGCTGATAAGGAGACGGGGCGTTCCGCGAACTTCTGGCTCCGCGCCATTGGCTGGTTCACCGTGGCGCTGGCTGACATCATAGACTATATCGACAACGACGCCGACAGGGAGGAGCTTACGGGGCTGTTCCGTGAGGTGATCGAGGGCGTAGAGCAGTACGCCGACCCGGAGACCGGTATGTACTGGCAGGTCGTGGATCAGGGCGGCAGAGAGGGCAACTACCTCGAGACCAGCGGCAGCAGCATGATAGCCTATGCCATGATGAAGGGCGCACGGCTCGGAGCGCTCGACAAGCGTTACGCTCAGCTCGGCAGAAAGACCTTTGACGGCATTTGTGAAAAGTACCTCACCTGCAGCGATGACGGCGAGCTGAACCTCGGAGGGATATGCCTTGTAGCGGGACTTGGTCCCGAGAGCGACAAACGCCGCGACGGCAGCTATGAGTACTACATCTCCGAGCCTGTGGTCGAGAACGACGCGAAGGGCGTTGCACCGTTCGTGCTGTGCTACACGGAAGTAAAGAGAATGCTAACGCAGTAATGAAGAAAGCGTATTGATATGAAGAAGATAAAGATAGCGTACATCGGCGGCGGCTCGAAGATGTGGGCGAGGGTATTCATGAACGACCTTGCGCTCGCGGAGGGGCTTGGCGGCGAGATAGCGCTGTACGACATAGATATCCCCGCGGCGGAGATAAACAGGCGGATAGGTGAGCGGATAAACGATGCTCCGGAGACTGTGTCGAAGTGGGATTACAAGGTATATCCCGGTATCGGCGGGGCGCTCGACGGGGCGGATTTCGTGGTATGCTCCATTCTTCCCGGCACCTTCGACGAAATGGCTGGGGACGTGCATCTCCCCGAGGAATACGGGATATACCAGTCGGTGGGCGACACTGTGGGACCCGGCGGAGTACTGCGCGCAATGCGCACTGTGCCGATATATGAGGGCTTTGCCCGCGAGATAAAGGCGCACTGCCCCGACGCGTGGGTGATAAACCTCACGAACCCCATGACAGCCTGCACAAAGACGCTGTACGACGTGTTCCCGGAGATAAAGGCGTTCGGCTGCTGCCATGAGGTGTTCCACGCGCAGGAATTTCTGTGCTGTGTGGCACAGGAGGAATTGTGCCCGGAACGCCCCGACAGGAGCGATATCATCATCGACGCCTGCGGTGTGAACCATTTCACTTGGATAACCGAAGCCACCTGCAAGGGAACAGACCTGCTGGCACTGCTGCCCCGTTTCATTGACAAATTCTATGAGAGCGGGTACTGCGAGCGTGTCGGAGTTTCTCCGGACGGCTTCCGGGACGACCCGTTCCTTTACGGGAACAAGGTAAAAATGGATCTGTTCCGCCGTTTCGGGGTTCTCGCGGCGGCAGGGGACAGGCACCTTGTCGAGTTCATGAACAATTCGTGGTACATAAAGGACAAGGCGGACGCCGAGAGCTGGCTGTACCACCTGACTACGGTGGATTTCCGCAAAAAGGATCAGGCGGGGAAGATCGAGCTCTCCCGCTATATCGCGGAGGGCGGCGGAAAGGTCGTTCCCACTCGCAGCGACGAGGAAGTGGTAGAGATGATGAAGGCTCTGCTGGGACTTATCCCCGCGAAGGTCACAAACGCGAATGTGGTGAATGTCGGGCAGATGCCCGATCTGCCTCTCGGGTCGGTGGTGGAGACGAACTGCGTATTTGCGCAGAACAGCCTCAAGCCCGTAACGTCGAAGCGCCTGCCGCCCGACGTGAATGCCCTTGTGTACCGTAACGCCGTCAACATCGAGAACACATACTACGGCATAAAGGCGCGGGACTTCGACCGCATTTTCGAGGCGTTCATCAACCAGCCGCTGTGCAGCGGGCTTTCGTTGAGCGACGGACGCGCGTTGTTCAGGAAAATGGTCGGTGCCACGGAGAAGTACCTGAAGGACTTCTATCCTATGGAGAGGCTTTTCTGAGTGGGAGACGCATTTTTATTCGCGGCAAATTCCGTACTGCCGATCATCATACTCATCGCTCTGGGGTATTTTCTCAAGCGCATAAAGCTGCTGACGAAGGAGTTCCTCGACGTCGGCAACAAGCTCACCTTCCGGGTGCTGCTCCCGGTGATGCTGTTCGTAAATGTGTACAGCATTGACCGCATAACGGATATCAACATTGTGTTCGTGCTGTACGGCGTTGTGGGAGTGTTCGCCGTGTTCCTGCTGGGAACGGCAGTTACCTGCGCCTTCACGAAGGACAGCGCGAAGCGCGGAACGCTGATACAGGCGATATTCCGCTCGAACTACGCTATCATAGGCATTCCGCTGGCGGCATCGCTCTTCGGTGACAAGGGCGCTGCGGCAGCGGGAGTGATGTCGGCGTTCTGTGTGCCGCTCTTCAACATACTTGCGGTGGTAACGCTGACGATATTCAACGGGAGTGCCGAGAAGCACACCGTGGACGTTAAGAAGGTATTGCTCGGGGTGGTGAAGAACCCGCTCATCATAGGCACGGTAATGGGACTTGTGTGTTTGGGGATACGCGAGCTGTTCGTTATGGGGAATATAGCCTTCCGGCTTTCAGATGTCACGATAGTCTATAAATCTCTGGAGAATGTCAAGGCGATATGCACCCCATTCGCGCTTATCGTTCTGGGTGGGAAATTCGAGTTTTCCGCAGTCCCGAAGCTGCGGAACGAGATCATATTCGGGACTGTGCTGCGGACTGTGGGAGTGCCGCTGCTGGGACTTTCGGCGGCATACATCTTCCGTGACGCGTTCGCGCTCGGAGGCGAGCATTTCGCCGCTTACGTCGGTGTTTTCGCTACACCCGTCGCGGTGTCCTCGGCTATCATGGCGAAGGAAATGGGAGCGGACGACGAGCTCGCGGGACAGCTTGTGGTCTGGACGAGTCTTGTCAGCACATTAACGATCTTCGCCATAGTGACCGCACTGGTGATGCTCGGGATATTCTGATACAGAATGTCCGATTTGTCCATAAAATCCGACGGTTTTGTTATCGCTTTTATACGGGGTTGGATTTACAATAAATACAGGTGCCGCGAATAAAAAACGGGGTATCTGTCAACATCAAAAAAAGTTTGTGGAGGTAACATTTATGATCCTGGATATGTTTGACCTGAGCGGCAAGGTCGCTGTGGTAACGGGAAGTGATACCGGTCTCGGACAGGGTATCTCGAAGGCTTTCGTTGAGGCGGGCGCAAAGGTGCTCGGTGTTTCGAGGTCAGCAAGCACCGCGACGCAGGAAATGCTCGGCGCGGAGAATTTCAGCTATCTGACCGCCGATCTCTCGACGCTCGACCCTGTGGAAACTATCATCAATACCGCTGTGGAGAAGTACGGAAAGCTCGATATCCTCGTGAACAACGCGGGTATAATCAAGCGTCAGGACAGCATAGAATTCTCCGTCGACAACTGGGATCTCGTTATAAATGTCAACCTGCGCACTCTCTTCTTCCTCTCACAGGCTGCGGCAAAGCAGTTTGTGAAGCAGAACAGCGGCGGAAAGATAATATCTGTTGCAAGTATGCTCTCCTATCAGGGCGGCATACGCGTTCCGAGCTACACCGCCAGCAAGTCCGCTGTAAAGGGACTCACAATGACCCTCGCGAACGAGTGGGCGAAGTACGGTATCAACGTCAACGCCATAGCTCCCGGCTACATGGCTACCAACAACACACAGGCTCTCCGTGAGGACGCCGACAGAAGCGCGGCTATCCTCGAGCGTATCCCCGCGGGCAGGTGGGGAACTCCCGATGACCTTATGGGCGCGGCTGTGTTCCTTGCTTCCAAGGCAAGCGATTACGTCAACGGCTTTACGCTGGCAGTAGACGGCGGCTGGCTCGGACGGTAAGAAAGTCTCTGCATAATTTCATCTGTAAATGATAACTCAGGAGGTTGTTACATAAAATGGATAACAAAAAATTTCTCGAGCAGCTTGAATGCACAGGCATAGTACCGGTCATCAAGCTTGAAAACACAGCCGACGCGGTCAATCTCGCAAAGGCTCTCTACGACGGCGGTATCCACTGCGCGGAGGTAACTTTCCGTGCCGAGGGCGCCGACAAGGTCATAGCCGACATGGTAAAGGCTTACCCCGATATGCTCGTGGGCGCGGGTACCGTGCTCACTACCGAGCAGTGCGACAGAGCGATCGACGCGGGCGCGAAGTTCTGCGTGGCTCCCGGTCTCAACCCGAAGGTAGTGGAGCACTGCCTGAAGAAGGGCGTTCCCTTCACTCCCGGTGTGGCTAACGGCTCGCAGATAGAGCAGGCTATGGAGCTCGGGCTTGACTTCGTGAAGTTCTTCCCCGCCGAGCAGGCAGGCGGTCTTCCCTACATCAAGGCTATTTCCGCTCCCTACTCCTCAATGAAGTTCATGCCTACGGGCGGCGTAAACGAGAACAACCTCAACACCTACCTTGCATTCAAGAAGATAGTATGCTGCGGCGGAAGCTGGATAGTTCCCGACAAGCTCGTGAAAGCGGGCAAGTGGGAGGAGATCACCGCGCTCTGTCGTTCGGCTGTCAACAAGATGCTCGATTTCTCCATTCAGCACATAGGCATCAACTGCTTCGGCGAGAAAGTGCAGCAAGAGACAATAGATAAATTCTCGGGATTGTTCGGCTGGAGACAGGGTCCCGACGACAGCCGCGGCTTTATGGATCTGTTCATCGAGGAATACGATTCTCCGGAAAAGGGTCATATCGCCATACAGACGAGCAATGTGCGCAGAGCGGCGTTTCATCTTAAGAACTGGGGCTTCGCGCTCGAAATGTCCGATGCCGGATATGATGAGAGCGGCAGAATGACCTGTGTATATCTTAAGAGAAAATATGCCGGCTTCAAAGTCTGCGTTGTTGAGAAGAAATAAAATAACTGACATAAGGAGTGATTTATCATGGCTAAAATAGTTACAATGGGCGAGATCATGCTCAGACTTTCCACCCCGAACAACGAGAAATTCATTCAGGCTGACGAATTTGATATCAACTACGGCGGCGGCGAGGCAAATGTTGCCGTATCGCTGGCAAACTACGGTCACAACGCGGAGTTCATCACCGCGGTACCGGACAACCCGATCGGAAACTGCGCTATTGCGGCTCTGCGCAAGTACGGCGTTGAGACAAAGCACATCGCAAAATGCGGCGAGAGACTCGGTATCTACTTCCTCGAGACAGGCGCCGCCATGAGAGCGTCGAACGTCGTATACGACAGAGCGCATTCCTCTATCTCGACAGCAGATGCCTCCAAGTTCGACTTCGACGATATATTCGAGGGCGCGGACTGGTTCCACTTCACAGGTATCACTCCCGCGGTCTCCGACCTTGCGGCGGAAGTCACCGAGGAGGCACTCAAGGCTGCTAAGAAGCATAATGTCACCGTTTCCTGCGACCTCAACTTCCGCAAGAAGCTCTGGTCCTCCGAGAAGGCACAGAAGGTAATGACCAACCTCATGAAGTATGTTGACGTGTGTATCGGAAACGAGGAGGACGCGGAGAAGGTGCTCGGCTTCAAGCCCGGCAATACCGACGTGACAAAGGGCGACCTCGAGCTTTCGGGATATGTTGACATCTTCAGCAGAATGATCGACCAGTTCGGCTTCAAGTACGTTATCTCGTCCCTCCGTGAGAGCCACTCCGCCTCCAACAACGACTGGTCGGCGTGCATCATGGACGGCAAGACAAAGGAATTCTACCACTCCAGAAAGTACAACATCAATCCTATCGTTGACCGCGTAGGCGGCGGCGACTCCTTCGCGGGCGGACTTATCTGCGGACTGTGCGACGGCAAGGATTTCAAGGCTGCGCTCGAATTCGCGGTTGCGGCTTCCGCTCTGAAGCACACTATCCCCGGCGACTTCAACCTCGTTACCCGCGCGGAGGTGGAGACACTTGCGGGCGGCGACGCTTCGGGACGCGTACAGCGTTAAGGCGCGATGATGAAGCTGTTTATCCGCGCTCACGACCTCGGAGTGAAGGGCGAGGAGAACATCGTGAACAGGCTGGACGAACTCGGGCTTGAGGGCGTGCAGCTGGTGGCGTACAAGTGCCTCGACGATGTTCCCTATACCCCCGGTGCCATAACGGCGGAGCGCGCGGAGAAATTCCGCGGCGCAATGGAGAGGGCAGGGAAGACCGTCCCGCTCATCGGCGCGTACTTCAACCCCGTTCACCCGGACGAGCAGAAAATAACGAAGGGCGTCGCGGTGTTCAAGGACTATCTCGCGCTCGCGAAGAATTTCGGCGGCAGCATTGTCGGCTCCGAGACCGGCTCATATAACGGCGACAAGTGGACATACCACCCGCAGAACCGCACAGAGCAAGCTTTGGAACGGGTGATACGCACCTTCGCGGGACTGTGTGAGTACGCCGAAGAGTGCGGCGTGAATGTCGGCATGGAGGGAGCGTTCGGGCACGTCTGCTGGAACCCCGCCACGCTCCAGAGAGCGGTAAAGACTATCGGCGCGCCGAATATACGGATAATATTCGACCTGTATAACTACCTTGACGGCTCGAATATAGACAGAATGTACGATATCCTCGAGGAGGGCTTACAGACCTTCGGCGACAGGATATGCGTATTCCATATCAAGGACTGCACCATAAACGAGGACGGCTCGCTTAAGCAGTGCGGCGTCGGAAAGGGTATCTTCGATTATGACCGGATACTTACCGAAATTAAGAAGGTATGTCCCGACGCGAACCTTGTCTTTGAGGGAACTGTGGGAGAGGATATCGCTCCCGCGGTAAAGCACCTCAGGGACAGAATGTGACAGAAGGAGAACATTACAGAATGAAACTGGATATAAGATACAGCAACCACCCCGAGGATTCCAAGCATTACGATACGGCTACCCTCCGCAAGAACTACCTTATCGAGAAGGTGTTCGAGGCGGACGAGATAGCACTCACCTATTCGCACCAGGACAGAATGATAGCGGGCGGCGCAATGCCGGTGAACACTGAGCTTAAGCTCGGCAGCACCAAGGAGCTCGGCACCGACTACTTCCTCGAGAGACGCGAAATGGGTATAATCAACGTCGGCGGCAAGGGTACGGTAGTGCTCGACGGCAAGGAGTACGCTCTCGGCTTCAAGGACGGACTGTACATCGGCATGGGCACAAAGGAGATAATCTTCCGCTCGGAGAGCGCTTCGGCACCGGCTAAGTTCTACATCAACTCCAGCCCCGCCCACAAGACCTATCCCACCGTGTACATCACCAAGGACAAGGCTAACCACCGCCCCCTCGGCAGCGGCGAGAACATGAACAAGCGCGTGGTCAACCAGTATATCCACCCGGCGGTATGCGAGTCCTGCTCGCTGCAGATGGGCATGACCGAGCTCGACCCGTGCAACTCCTGGAACACAATGCCCTCCCATACCCATGAGAGAAGAATGGAGGTATACTTCTACTTCGAGCTCGAGGGCGACAACATCGTATTCCACATGATGGGGCAGCCGCAGGAGACACGCCACATCATAATGCACAACGAGCAGGCTGTCATCAGCCCGAGCTGGTCTATCCACAGCGGCACCGCCACCAGCAACTACACCTTTATCTGGGGTATGTGCGGCGAGAACCAGACGTACGATGACATGGACAACATCAACAATCTCGACCTGAGATGACCGGTATCCCCGAGGCGGGAAAATTCAGAATGAAAGTGTGGGCAGCGCTATGGCTTATTTAACATTACGAGGCATCAACAAGATCTACCCGAACGGCTTCCATGCCGTGCATGACTTCAATCTCGAGATCGAAAAGGGCGAATTCATAGTATTCGTCGGCTCCTCGGGCTGCGGCAAATCCACGACCCTGCGTATGATCGCGGGTCTCGAGAACATCAGTAAGGGCGAGTTCTACATCGACGGAGAAAAGGCGAACGATAAGGGACCCCGTGAGCGCGGCGTGGCGATGGTTTTCCAGAGCTATGCGCTCTATCCGCACATGACGGTCTATGAGAACCTCGCCTTCGGACTTACGCTCCAGGGCGTTGACGATGACGTTATAGAGCAGAGAGTCAATTCGACCGCAAAGATACTCGGTCTTACCGACTACCTTGAGAGACTTCCGAGAGAGCTCTCCGGCGGTCAGAGACAGAGAGTCGCGGTGGGACGCGCCATTATCCGCAAGGTGGACATATTCCTTATGGACGAGCCGCTGTCCAACCTCGACGCGAAGCAGCGTGTAACGATGCGCTCCGAGATCACGCAGATCCACCGTGAGACCGGTGCCACCACCATTTATGTAACGCACGACCAGACCGAGGCTATGACCATGGCTGACAGGATAGTTGTCATGAAGGACGGCTATGTACAGCAGGTCGGCACCCCCTATGACCTCTACTTCAACCCAGTCAATATGTTTGTTGCGGGATTTATCGGCGAGCCTCCGATGAACTTCGTCGAGAGCAAGGTCAAGAAGGGAAATCTCGTGCTGAGCGACAATCAGATAGAGCTCCGCGCGGTAGCGGATCAGGACGTGCTCGATAAGTACGAGGGCGGCGAGATCGTCTTCGGCTTCCGTCCCGAGTGCGTGAGACCTGTCGAGGGCGGCGTAGCGAGAAGCGCTTATATCATCAAGTGCTTTGTAAACCTTGTTGAGCTCCTCGGCGACAGCACCAACGTATATGTGAACTTCGACGGCTATAACACTATCTTAAAGCTCGACCCGCATCAGGCTCCGAGCGTAGGTTCGTCCTTCGAGTTCGCTATCCCCTATGAGAGCGTATATCTCTTCGACAAGACGACCGAGAAGCGCGTAAAGACAAAAGCACTTCAGCAGAAGTAATAACACATACAAGAGCAATACCGTACAGGGCTCCGCAGGGAGCCTTGTGCGGCATTGCGCAATAATAGGAAAAGGTGGTCCGTACTATGAAAGATCTGAACAGAACAAATTATCCTACCGGTACAAGACCGATAAAGGTACTCCAGTTCGGTGAAGGCAACTTTTTAAGAGCGTTCGTTGACTGGATCCTCTGGAATCTCAACAACAAGGGCGTAATGAACGCGGACGTCGCGCTCGTACAGCCGACCCCCACAGGCAGGCTCAAGGAGCTTTCGGAGCAGGACGGTCTTTATACCGTATGCCTCGAGGGCATAGATAACGGTCAGAAGGTGCAGAGCCGCGATGTGATAGATGTGCTCCGCGACTTCATCGACCCCTACACACAGTATGACAAGTACCTCGAGTACGCAAAGAGCAGCGAGCTCGAGATAGTGATATCCAACACCACCGAGGCAGGCATAGCTCTCGATACCACGGACACCGACTTCACGGTCTGCCCGAAGAGCTTCCCCGGAAAGCTGCTCGCGTTCCTGAAGGCAAGATACGACCATTTTGCCGGAGATCCGACAAAGGGACTTGCGATAGTCCCCTGCGAGCTCATCGACCACAACGGCGAGGAGCTGAAGCGCGTGATGAACGAGCTCGCTAAGATACACGGAATGAGCGGCGAGTTCATCGACTGGCTCAATACCGCGAACCACTACACAAACACGCTGGTCGACCGCATAGTGCCCGGCTATCCGAGGGATAACGCGGCGCAGATCTGCGAGGAGACCGGCTACAACGATAACAGCATCGTAAAGGGCGAGGTGTTCCACCTCTGGGTGCTCCAGAAGGAGCCCTTCGTGCAGGAGAGATTTCCCGCTGACAAGGGCGGACTGAACGTCATCTTCGCGGACGACATCACCCCCTACAAGCAGCGCAAGGTCAAGATACTCAACGGCTCGCACACCGCTATGGTGCCGGTGGCGTACTTAAGCGGCATTGACACCGTCCGTGAGGCAGTCACCGACGAGTATGTGGGACGCTTTGTGAGAGAGCTCGCGAATGAGGAGATAAAGCCGACCATAGACTTACCGTCGGACGAAATGGACGCCTTCGCGTCTGCGGTAATGGAGCGCTTCATGAACCCCTTTATCCGTCACGAGCTTATGTCCATCGCCCTGAACTCCACCACAAAGTTCCGCACAAGACTGCTCCCGACCTACAATGACTACCGCGCGAAGTTCGGAAAGAGCCCGAAGCACATTCTGTTCTCCTTTGCGTCGCTGGTCGTATTCTTCCGCGGAAAGCGCGGCGATGAGACTATCGACCTGAAGGACGACGCGGAGTATCTGGAATTCTGGAAGCAGGTATGGACGCTCTCCGACTATACGGAAATAGCAAAGAAGGCTCTGTCCGCTGCCGATATATGGCAGCAGGATCTCAACGAGGACGACAACCTGAACGTTGTCGCGGGCTATATAAAGAGCATCGTCGAAAAGGGCGAAGCGGCTGCATTGAAGGAATTTCTCGGTGAATGACATGAAGAAAACTATCATAATATCCCCCGGTGACTCGGTAGGCGTTGCTCTGGTGCCGCTCGGGAAGGGCGAAACTGTGGAGGGCGTTACACTGACCGAGGATATCACAAAGGGGCATAAATTCGCGCTGAAGCCGATAAAGAACGGCGAAAAGATAATCAAGTACGGCGAGGTCATCGGACACGCCACCGCGGATATAGCGCCCGGCGAGCATATCCACAGCCACAATATGGCTACCTGCCTCGACGGGACGCTGGAATACAGCTACAACAAGAAGGACATAGCCCCCGCCGCCGCGGTGAAGAGCCGCACGGTGAACGTATACGAGCGTAAGAGCGGCGAGGTCGGCATACGCAACGAGCTGTGGGTGATCCCCACCGTCGGCTGCGTGAACTCGCAGGCAAGAGCGATCGTTGATACATTCATTCGCAAGCATGGGGAGCTGACCGGAGTGGACGGCGTGCATACCTTCACCCACCCCTACGGCTGCTCGCAGATAGGCGAGGACCACGAGCGCACGAAGCTGCTTCTCCAGAGAATGGTGAAGCACCCCAACTGCGGCGGTGTGCTGGTACTGGGGCTCGGCTGCGAGAACAACCGCATGGACGTGTTCCGCGAGAGCCTTGGGGACTACGACGCCGAGCGCACGGAGTTTCTCATAGCGCAGGACGTCGGGGACGAGATAGAAGAGGGCGTGAAGCTCCTCGGGAAGCTGTACGACAAGGCAAAGAACGACAAGCGTGTGCCGAAGGATATCTCCTGCCTCAAGGTGGGGCTCAAATGCGGCGGCTCGGACGGGCTTTCCGGTATCACAGCGAACCCGCTGGTGGGGCGCTTCTCGGACTACATAGCGGCGGCGGGCGGTACGACGGTGCTGACCGAGGTGCCGGAGATGTTCGGCGCGGAGCAGCTCCTCATGGACAGAGCGAAGGACGAAGAGACCTTCGGGAAGATAGTGAAGCTGGTGAACGGCTTCAAGGAATACTATCAGAAGCACGACCAGCCTGTATATGAGAACCCCTCCCCCGGAAACAAGGCGGGCGGCATCACCACCCTCGAGGACAAATCCCTCGGCTGCACCCAGAAATCGGGAAGCGGCGCGGTTTGCGACGTGCTGTTCGACGGCGACAGCCTCTCGGCGCACGGACTGAACCTCCTGAACGGTCCCGGAAACGATATGGTGGCTGTGACTAATCTCGGCTGTGCCGGGTGTCACCTCGTACTGTTCACCACCGGACGCGGAACCCCCTTCGGAGGCTTTGTGCCGACGGTGAAGATCTCCACGAACTCCGACCTTGCGGGGAGAAAGCCGAACTGGATAGACTTCGATGCGGGCAGCATAGTGACGGGCGACAGCTTCGACAGCAAGCTCGAGGCTCTAATAGACCTTGTCGTTTCCGTGGTCAACGGAAAGCAGACGGTCAACGAACGGTACAATTCCCGCGACATAGCGCTTTTCAAGACGGGCGTAACACTATAAAATACACACAAGGAGCAGAAAATGAAGAAATTTATGGACAAGGACTTTGTCCTTACTAACGAAACAGCGATAAAGCTGTACGAAAACTACGCGAAGGATATGCCGATATTCGATTTTCACTGTCATCTGCCCGTAGAGGAGATATACAATGACAGGAAATTCGCTTCCATAACCGAGTGCTGGCTGGGCGGCGACCACTACAAGTGGCGCCTCATGCGTGAAATGGGCGTGGACGAGAGCTACATCACCGGCGACAAGCCCGACTTCGAGAAGTTCATGAAGTACGCCGAGGTAATGCCCTACGCTATCGGCAACCCGATATTCCACTGGACGCACCTCGAGCTCCAGAGATACTTCGGTATCAGCGATATCCTCTCCCCAGCGACCGCGAAGGACATTTTCGACAAGTGCAACGAGAAGCTCCAGACCCTCACCGCGAGAAAGCTCATCAAGGACAGCAACGTGAAGAAGCTGTTCACCACCGACGACCCGATAGACGACCTGCATTTCCACAAGCTGCTGAAGGAGGACAAGTCCTTCGACGTTGAGGTATATCCGGCATTCCGTCCCGACAAGGCGATAAATATCGAGCTGCCGACATACGTTCCGTATATCGCGAAGCTCGCGGACGCCGCTGACGTGCGCATTGACGGTATCGACGGGCTGTGCGAGGCGCTCACGAAGCGCATCGAGTACTTCGACAGCGTAGGCTGTGTTTGCTCCGACCACGCGCTGGACGTTGTAATGTTCAAGCCCTGCGACAAGGACAAGGCGGACAAGATAGTGAAGAAGGCGCTCGCCGGCGACGACCTTACTCCGGACGAGATAAAGCAGTACAAGGGGTATATCCTCGTGCACCTCGGGAAGCAGTACGCGCGTCTGCACTGGGTACAGCAGTACCACATCGGAGCGCTCCGCAACAACTCCCGCCGCTACATGGGTCTGCTCGGACCCGACACGGGCTTCGACGCTATCGAGGACAGCACCTTCGCGGAGCCGCTCTCCATGCTGCTCGACACCCTCGACAGCACCGACGAGCTCCCCAAGACCATTCTCTACTGCCTCAACCCGCGTGACAACGAGGTGATAGCTACCATAATGAACTGCTTCCAGCAGGGCGGCATAGTGGGCAAGATACAGTTCGGCTCGGCATGGTGGTTCAACGATCAGAAGGACGGAATGCAGAAGCAGCTCACCGCCCTCTCCCAGCTCGGACTTGTATCCAAGTTCGTGGGTATGCTCACCGACAGCAGAAGCTTCCTCTCCTACACCCGCCACGAGTATTTCAGAAGAATACTCTGCGATATGTTCGGCACCCTCATCGAGAGCGGCGAGTACCCCGCTGACAACATCGAGTTCGTAGGACAGATAGTAAAGGATATCTGCTATAACAACGCAATACAGTACTTCTCCAAATAAGCGGAAGCTCCCGCTCGTTCTTAATGAAGATTTTACTCACAAAAGACTTGCTATTCGGACAGGAATGTTATATAATATAAATGAGCGCACTGCAGAAATGTAAAATATGGTGTCTGTGAAAGAATACGGAAAGGTTTACTACAATGTATAAAATAGAGCAGCTCCTGAAATATCCATACTTTGCCGATTTACTTGCAAGATCGGGGTTGGAACACATTCTGGATCCCCTTACGGGAATGATAGCGAGACCGTATATCCTCGGATTTGTCAGGTCGCTGATAGCCGAAAAAAAACCTTTCAGCTTCGCAATGCTCGACCTCGATAACTTCAAATTTGTGAATGATACATACGGTCACAGTGCGGGTGACGGTGTGCTCAAGGGCGTTGCGGGTGAGTTGATAGAATATATCGACGGATTTGGTGTTGCCGGGCGTTTCGGCGGAGATGAGTACCTTTTCATTGACCTGAAGCATATAACGTATGATGAAAAGAAAGCATTTTTCAGCGAAATGTACACCGACGGTGCTGTACTGCGCAGGAACTTCGACCTCGAGGAGTGGAGCCCCTTCATTACCGGAACGATAGGCTGCGCGACCTTCCCGGACGATGCCGCCGACTTCGATGAGCTCTTTGCCATGATAGACAAGACACTGTACCGCGGAAAAAGCAAGGGCAGGAACTGCTACATCATCTACGTCGAAGAAAAACACAAGAACATCGAGATCAGGAACCTCGCCGGACACGGTATCTGTACCGTGATGCAGTCCATGATCCGGCAGGTCGAGCTCGTTCCCGGCACCGAGAACAAGTTCCACGCCGTTCTTCCGCTGCTTATGGACGAGGTAGGTATCAGCGATCTCTACTACACCGGCAGGAATAACGTTCTGCACGCCGTACTTAACAAGGATCTCCGGGAAAATGTCAGCGATATCGTACAGATAACAAAGGACGACATCTACCGCACCAATAACATCGACGACCTTGCCGGACCGGCTCCCGTATTCTGCGCGGTGCTGAAAAAGCTTAAAGTGGAGACTCTGCTCCTGACAAGGATAGGCATGAAGGAGGATACCAACGGCTATCTTATCTGTGCCGAGCCGAGAAGCCACCGTATCTGGCAGGAGGACGAGTGCGCAATGATCTACTTCCTCGCGAAGCTCATAGCCGTGGGAATGCGCGTGGACGGGGATATACTTCCCGAGTGAGCAGATATGGAAAAAGCTGTAAACCGTGAGGCTTACAGCTTTTTTGTGTATTCTTGACAAACCCTCCGAAATAAAAAGAAATAACCG
>CAJOMV010000042.1 GCA_905235805.1 uncultured Ruminiclostridium sp. | reverse complement strand
CTTGACAAAAAATGGAAAATGTGATAGAATAGAAAATAGATATGTGTCTTTTTAAATTATATCACAAAATGTGCTATTTTGCGAAAACCTCTCCCCAAAATTCAAACCGCTATCAAAAGTCCTCCTGTGGTTCAGTAAAACAAAAATCACATGGGCTTTTTTATTTTGACCGTGTATTCAACATGTCCGGCATTGCCTGCGGCGCATTTTTCCGCGTAAATAACAAAAAGCCTGTACAGCTGTAAGGCTGCACAGGCATGACCGGATACCGATATACTATTTATTGTGCTGGGAGACGAACTCGACAAAGCTGCTGACAGGGAGGGGCTTTGAGAAATAGAAGCCCTGGATATAATCCACCCCGAGGGCGGAGAGCGCGTCGAACTGGAACTGCTCCTCGACTCCTTCGGCTACTATCTTCAAGCCGAGGCGCTTTATTATCATTATCACGCTCTCGAGCATGACGCGGGCGCGTTCGTTATTGAAGAAGGCGTTTGTCATAGTGCGGTCGAATTTGACGATATCGACAGGCATATTCACGATATAGTCGAGATTGGACTCGCCGGTGCCGAAGTCATCGAGGGAGAAGCTGCACCCGAACTCGCGGAGCTTCCGCATATTCTCGAGCAGTACCGCACGCTGCTTTATGGCGCTGGATTCGGTGATCTCGAGATTTATCGAGCGCGGGTCGATACAGTGCTCGCCGATCATGCGGGAGTAGCGCTCCGCGAGCTGACGGTTCTCGCACTGGACGACGGACAGGTTGACCTCCACATACTCTATGCCGAGGGGCTCGAGCACCTTTGTCCCGATAATGCCGCAGACCTGCTCGAACACGCGTTCGCCGAGCTGCTCGATAAGACCGCTCCTTTCGGCTGCCGGAATAAAGCGCCCGGGGAGCATATAGCTGCCGTCCTCCTCCTTTATCCTCACAAGAGCTTCGGCGGAGACGAAACGCTTCTCGGCTACCGAGTAGATAGGCTGCAGGAAGGTCTCTACCCTGTCCTCCGCAAGCGCCGCTTTTATCCTGCCCTTGAGGGACTTGTACTCGTTCAGCATATCCAGAGCCGTCCGCTCGAGAACAGTCTCCGCGCCCGCCGAGGTATCCATATTGTTCAGCTCATACTGATAAGCGGCAAAGACATCCTCCGCACTGCTGTATACCGAGGTGGTCGGGATAAGCATATACGCGGGAGACAGTCGGACATCGCCCGTCCAGCTCCGCGAGAAGCGCTCCTTTATCACCGCGAACGCACGCTTTGCAGTCTCCTCATCGGGGTACACAGTTATGAAGTCGCCGCTTATGCCGCGAAAGACCTTGTGGGAGCATACCCCGGTGAGAAATCTCGCCTCCTCGAGGATAACGGTCTCCTCGGTGACCGAGTCCGCGCCGTGAGATCTGCCCTTCGTAACGACGATGCAGGAACAGCTCTCGCCGTTCTCAAAGAGCCGGGTCAGGTAGTCCCTTAGCATCTGTATTCTGTAAACGCCGGTGGAGCGGTCGATATTCTCGTCGGGTATCTCCAGCTTCGCGTAAACTATTGTGATACCGAGAGCCATTCCGTAGCTTATCAGCAGCAGAGAGCGGTCAACAGCCTGTATCGCGGCTCCGCCCGCCTGCATCAGCATCCATACTCGCAGAGCAACGCGGCGCTGAGGGCTCATTCGCTTTTTCAGCACAAAGGTCATCACGAATGTCGTCAGAATGAACAGCGGCGACACCACAAAGGTAAGATCGACCGCAGGACCGTAGCTGTAGATCTCCCCGTCCTTGTTGTAGTATTCCAGCGGCAGCAGAAGCATTACCGCAATGCACACGCCCGTGAATACGCAGAGCAGTACGCGGAACTTCCTGCTCCTGCGCAGCTCGGCGATATCGTAGCATACATACTCGAACATCAGCATCGCAGTGATCATTATCATCATCAGATACGCCTTGCAGGCTATGTACGCGAGCGGTCCCGGAGTGAAAACTATCGCTATGATCGAAACGATATCGGTGACGATGCACAGCGCTGTAACGATGACGAGCCGCTTGAATATACGGGCACGGGTCGTGGGGATACGCTGTCTGCCGAACACGAATATGCAGATTATTATCATGAGAACGAGCGCGCAGCACTGCACGATAATATTCTGTATCACGGCTTTCACCCTCTCTCGGTTTTGGCGAACTATATATAAAGTCAAACCATGTCGCAAAATATACAAATATTTAATAGTTTATTATAACATATTCGGCAATTTTTGTCAATCGCGGCAATGACCGCAAACGGCTCGTGTTCTGTTATAAATGCTCACCGGAGCAGCTTCTGCGCGTTACGGAAGAGAATGTTCTCCTTGTCGGCGTCGGAAATGGGCTCGTGCAGTACGGCGTTAACATACATTCCCGGGTTGCAGATAGGGTAATCGGTGCCGAAGATGAATTTCTCCGAGCCGACCTTGTTCACACCGTATGCGATGAGACCGTAGCGGAATATCCCGGTGCCGGAGAGGTCGAGCCGGAAATTGTCGTACTTTTTCAGCCGCTCCAGATGCAGGAGATAATACTCCTTCTCATTGGGGTGGGCTGCAACGAAAACCAGCTTCGGGTGCGCTTCTATCATGCGGGTCATCTCCGCCTGCTCGTCCTTCATGGTATGGAAGCTGACCGTCATTCCGTACTGCTCCGCCGCCTCGAGTATCGTATGGAGCCCCTTGCAGGAATAGTCGCTCCAGCCGTGCATATACGGGACAAGCTCGCCTATCAGCTTCACGCCGTGTCTGTTCATTCGCTCTACCTCCGCGACAGACTCCTCCACGAAATGAGGGTGAATATGAAAGCCGGGGGTATAGAAGTCCCCCCACAGCCGCTTCAGCTCCAGCGCCTTGTCGTTGCATTCGCGTATGTACGCAAAGCCCTCGTCGGCGGTATAGCCGCGCTTCAGCAGGACACTGCCTGCCGCGTGCCTTATCCCTGCCCTCTCCAGATCCGACTTCATCTGCTCCGGGGACGGCTCAAAGCACTCGGGATAGAAATTCAGGAATTCATCTCCCGAAAGGTATGGGTGGGTGTGAAAATCAATTATATCCATCTGCGTCTCTCGCTTTCGTTACATGAAGATACCGCTCATGCGGGGATATTCTTTATTATACCCCTACGGACGCTGTTTGTCAATATAATTGAACAGCCTGTCCGCGGTATCGGGGCCCCTGCCGTCCCGCTGCACCGCCTGACGGCTCCCGATGAAGGAATTCGCGGAGGTCCGCACGGCGAACAGCTTGTATTCCCCGAAAAGCTCCGCAGCTTCTTTCCTGACGACATTCGCGGCTATGAATATCTCCGTGCGGGGACAGCGCTCCCTTATCCTGTCTGTCAAAGTGAAAACCGACTTGCCGGTATTGATCACGCTGTCAACGATGACCGCGGCGCTGTGACTGAATTCGGGCAGCTCGTCCCTTTTCGGGTCATAGCTGTAGAATGTACCGCCGAAGGCTGCGTACAGCCCGTCTCCGAAAAATCTCCCGCCCCGCTCGAGCACTATCACCGCCGTATCTGTGTGCGGCACGAAGCCCCGTATCACCCCGCCGAGCCTCCTGCCGAGACGAAGGTGAGCGTCCGCAAGCCGTGAACCGCAGATCCCGGAGTCCGACCTGCATATCCCGATGTCGGCGGCAATGTCCGGGTCGGGGCTCTCTTCTGCCAGTATGTACGGCGTTTTGTCACAGAGCAGCCGCAGTCCCGAAACATCGTCCTCCGTGAGAGAACGGCTCAGACCGCCGCCGATGTACAGATATCCCGTGTCCGCCTGCTTCAGCATATAAAGGTCATTCTTGCTGTCGCCGAAGGCTGTTATCGTATAGCCCCGCTCCTGCAGCAGCTTCACGGCACAGTATTTGCTGTCCGCGGAAATGAGGGTGTCGGCTATGACGTTCCGAAGCCCGAGCCGGGTACCGAGACGCTCCCACAGCTCCGTTATCCCCGACGAAAGCACTACATAGTCCTTGTCCGCTATCATGCCGTACACCGTGTCATTGAGAGTTATCCCGCCGAGCTTATCGGTATCGTACCGAAGCTTTGATACCTCTTCCGTGAAACGAAGGGACTGATACCCCGTGTAGAAGCTCCCGTCAAACACACGGGTCTCATAGCCGCCGGTGCAGACACGGAAGGAATCCTGCGTGATGACAGTCCTGTCGCCGTCGCAGATACAAAGCTCGCAGGGCTCGGGAAACATCTCCGTTATCCTGTCCGCTATCCTCCGTGCCATATCGCAGGAGCCGAAGCCCTCCGCGGTCTTGTCCGTCAGACAGCGCAGGTCGGCGGCGGACGAGCCGCCGGGGAGCACATAGAAGTCCTTGCCGCGCTTATGGCATTCGGCGCGCAGTCCCTCCATATCCTCCCGCTGCCACCTGCGTATGCGCTCGGGAGACAGTCCCTCGTAACGGCTGTTCTTCTGGGAGCTTTGCAGCCTCTCACATATCACGTCGGGCTCGCAGTACAGATAGATGAACACATCGTACAGCTCCCCGTCCGCCTCGGTAAAGACCACACCCTCCGGGAAGGAGTAGTGTCCGTCGGAGATGAAGCTGTCCTCCCTTGCCGAGAGCTGTTCGGCATACAATACACGAAGGCTGTGCTTCTCGCGTTCGGAAAGCTTGGAGAAACAGCCTCCCGCCATTCTGTCAAGCTCTGCGCTCCCATGCACCACCGGCAGGGACGCCCCGCCGAGCATGGTGGTCTTGCCCGCGCAGGGCAGTCCGTAAAGCGCGTATTTCATTCGGTATCACCCCGTTTCACCCTTCATTCTCGTTCTGCCGCAATGTCCGCTCACAGTCCCGACAGCTCCCGGAAGCAGCGGCTCCTGTCGAATTGCGGGATAGCCGGAGCTATGCTGTCGAGCGGAGCAAGAGCGTCGGATACCGCGGGCAGATCAACGCAGTTCCCGCACAGATAGACTCTGCCGTTCGCGTAGAAGATGTTGCTGATGCCGGCTCCGCACAAGCCGCCGTACATGGTGCAGTCATACCCGCCCCTGCGCACGTTCAGGCGCTTCTCCGCCTTGCCGAGAAAGCCGCGGAACTCCTCCTGCGTGATACCGCCCTCCCCTATCATGCGGGAGAAGGTCACCCTGCTGCCGAAGGGCTCGAAGAACGCTATGGTCTCGTCGGCACGCTCAAGCACGTCTCTGCCGGCGGTGCAGTTCATGGAGGGATAATGCCCGTTTATCTCACGGTACAGCTCCGCCGCCGCCATTACCCTGCCGTGGGTGCCGCAGCGGTATTTGTCGTGTATCTCCGGGAGCCCGTCCACGGACAGTCCCATGCTTACTCCGTGCTCCCTGAAAAATACGAGCATCTCCGCGGTCACGAGAGTACCGTTCGTTATCGTGTACGCGCATATCCTGCCGTCCGCGAGATACGCGCCGATATGGGATATATAGTCCTTCAGCGCTCCGAAGTCGAGAAGCGGCTCGCCGTTTCCCACGAAGCCGAGCTTAAAGCCCGTGATGCCGTACTTATCGACGTGGCGCGTTATATTGTCCAGTACGGCGTGAACGTCCATGTCCGCCTCCGCAAGGTGGGGAAGCTTCCCCGGCGCGCGGAAATGGCAGTAGGAGCAGCAGAGGTTGCAGCGGTTGTTTATGCTGATACAGGCGCGGTCTATCATCTCAGAAACGCCTGCCCTTCTTGTTCTGTATGCCCGGCTTTCGTCTGCCGCTCTCGAGATAGCCTTTGTAGTGGTCCTCCGCCGTAAGACCGTCTATATCGACTATCTTCGTGTCGGCACCCGCCTCGATCAGTATATCGCGGCACTTCAGGAAGCCCCAGTAGCACGCCTTGATGAGCGCGGTAAAGCCGTTCGCGTCCTGCTGGTTTATGCTCGTGCGCTCGTCCTCGCAGAGCGCCCTGACGAACTCCGCCTTCCCGTCCCACGCCGCGACCATGAGGGGCATATTGCCCTCATTCTTCTCGCGCTTTATGTCCTTCTGGCGGAGCTTTCCCGCGTCATGGGGATTTCTGCTGCCCACATTCGGGTCGGCGCGGCATTCGTCCAGCAGGAAGATGAACATATCGTAGTCATTCATCTGTATCGCGTGGGTAAGGGGCGGGAAGTATCTGCGGCTGCAGTCCCGCTTGTCCACGTCCGCGCCGTTCGCTATGAGCCAGCGTATCTTGGCTTTTCTCTGCCTTATGCTCCGGCTGCGGTCACGGACAGCGGAAATTATCAGAGTGTTTCCGTCCGGCAGGAACGCGTTTATCTCGTCCTCGCCGGGAGGCGTCATGTCGGAGTAGTCGTCGGCGTAGTAACGGTCGAGCTCCACCAGCCCCTTCATATTGATGAGGTTCTGCTTGGTTATCATATATTCCCGCAGGTGGAGAGCCGTCACGGTCTCGTCGCCCTTCAGAAATGCTGTATAGTCCGCGTCGTCGGTGATTATCTGCACCTCGCAGCCGTATTTCACCGCGGCGCCCCTCGCCACGCTGATTATGCGCTCGTCCTTTTCGATAGAGTTGTCGCCGTTGTATTCCATTTTTATGACGCGCTTGCCGTAGCCTATCCCCCGTATTATCTCCCACGCGCGGGCAGCGAGAGCGCGGCTGCCGCTGTTCTTTATGCCGTCAAGCTCACGGATCACTATGTCGGGGATAACGACTATGTTGTACTCCTCACCGAGCTCGTCCACAAGCTGTGTGTTCTTGAGGAGCGCGGAGGTGTCGGGGACCGCTATCTTGTCCCCTCGCAGGAACTGCTCGGTCTGCTTGTCGGAGTAATTGAACACCTCGCAGTACGCCTTCGCCCATTTGAGCATGGTCTTTTCTCCGGCAGCGCCGCTCTCCGCCCTTGAGAGGGTGGATTTGTTATCGACACGGTGCGCCTCCGACCCGCTTGAGGTAAGAAGCTCCCGCATCGCCTCCAGGCTCTTTATGCCGTTCTTTTCCCGAAGCAGTCTCATTCGTCCGCCCAGAAACTCCATTTCCTTCTTTGTCACAGCCCCTCGCTCCTTTCCCTGTGACGGGGCGATATCGTGAGCTGCCCCGCTGTGATTATATAATATCATTCCGTTGCAAAATCGTCAATATTTTTTGAAGAATTGCAACGTATTCGGATAAGTTGCAACATAACGCCCGGAACGCCGCGTTTGCGCAACGCTTTTTCGGCTTCCGCAACACCGCGGGAGAAAACTGCCGTTTACGCAACATTCCCGCTCACCCGCGCAACATCTGCCGCTTCTCGCAGCAAAAAAGGCAGGTACCTCCGACGAGGCATCTGCCCTTATTCATGCCGTTTCAGCGCGACCTTCTGTCGTGCTGTTTATAGTACTCGGATTTATCCTTGTACATCTTCGTTTCAGCCTTCATTATCAGGTCGTTGATATTCACGTTCTTCGTATCGCAGTATTCATATCCTATGGCAGTGTGATAGCCTCGCTCGGTGACCTTATCCTTCAGCACGGATATCCTGCTCTCTGTCTCCTCCGGCGGAAGGTCGAGGGTAAACGCCACATATTCGTCTCCGCCGATACGGTAGGTGTCCTTGCTGCCGAACTGGTTCTTCACGCACTCCGCTATGTACCGGAGCATTTCGTCCCCCGCAAGGTGCCCATTCGTATTGTTCAGCTCATGGAGCCCGTTCACGTCTATGTAGATGCAGCAGATCGAGCGCTTGTACAGAGACGGGTACGCGGACAGTCTCAGCTCGTAGCAGTTGCGGTTGTTCAGCCCCGTGAGCTGGTCGGTCTCGCTCATGATGTGCAGCTTGTTTTCCAGCACATATCCGCGTATCTTGACTCTGTAGACCACCGCTTCTGCGACAATAGCAAGCATCCCGAATATGACCGCGTCGGTTATATCCACCGACAGCACCGGATCTTCCTTAGTGCGCAGCGCCATTATGATGAACGCCGCAATGAAGATCACCAGACTTACAGCCATTCTGCTGGGACGATCGACGAAGATAAGCGGGACGAATATCAGCATCACCATGAAGGTGACGGTCTGCTCCTCCGGGCGGGTAAGTGTCGCGATAGCTATGCCGTACACGAGGAACACAGATATCGCCATGTATACCGCGGCATAGGTCAGCAGCGGGAACTTCTCCGACAGCAGCGACACAGCCACGATCAGCAGTGAGAATATCACGCCGAATATATATACCGGCTTCGAACCGGAAAATCCCTCCTGAAAAAAGGAAAGTATCAGCATAATGCCGATGAGCACCGTCGCCACCGACGCGAATACCAGTGCGGTTATGCGGTTTGAGTCCTCTATCTTCCGCTTTATGCTGTTGTAGCTCTCCCTATCGGTGTCTCCGTAAAACGCGAAATTCTTTATTCTCTCAAACATTACTGCCTCCATGCCATTCTTATTCATTGCCCTCCGACAGACCGAATCCGGTCATTCTGTCAAGCACCCCATAGAGCGCAAGACGCTTTTCGTCTGTCATTCCGACGTTTTCACCGAATTCGAGCAGCCTCCCGGAAGTCGTACTTTGCTCCCATTCCGGGCGACCCTCGCCGTTCGGGTCGCCCGTCCCGATGTAGTTCAGCCAGCAGCTCACCATTGTCCGTGACAGTGCGCGGTCACCCGCGTCGAAAAGACCGGAGCTCTCCGGGATATTCCCGAAGCAGTATATCATCTCCCCGCTGTGCCAGCTGCCGAGCCGCCCGTTGTGCTTCGTGAAGAGGTATTCGTAGGCGGGAATGCCGTTCTGAACAGCAAGCCTGTCAAGGCAGTAGTGGGGATAGTTGAAGAATACCGACCCGTATATCTCCGCCCAGTACCCGTCAGCCTCGCTGTCGTCGGAAGCGGGATATATCGCGAGGACATCGTCCGCGTACTCCTTGAAATAGCCGCGTACCTTCTGCTCGTAATCCTTCATCGAGGCATGGTCGAAGATGATGAAGGGACCGCTCTCCTCGGCGTTGCAGCCGTGGAGTATCGCCTCCTCGTTGTGGATACCCTTCATGTACGACTCATAGGGAGTCTCGGTGAGGGCGTAGCCGTCAACGGTGATGTGGTGCTGGGTGTAGGCTTCGGAGACGAGCTCCTCCGCGCTCAATGCGCGAAGCTCCGCCACAGTTGCGCAGCCGTGCCGCGCTTTCAGCTCCCCTCCCGACTTCAGCGCCTCATCAAGCAGTCTGAACGAATGTGGAGGCTCCGTGCCTGCGACGGTGGAGCTCTCGAGTATCACCCGCCTGAACAGCCCCGCCGCAAGCGGTGAGGTGCAGAGCGCGCTCACGCTCGCGGCGCCCGCCGACTCGCCGGAGAGGGTCACGTTCCCCGGGTCGCCGCCGAAAGCCGCGATGTTGTCCCGCACCCATTCCAGCGCCTTTATCTGGTCGAGCAAGCCATAGTTGCCGGTAGTTCCGTTCGGGGACTCCGCGGCAAGCTCCTCGTCAGCGAAATAGCCGAACACTCCGAGCCGGTAGCCCATATTCACCACGATAACACCTTCCCGCGCGAGCCCCTCGCCGCTGTAATCGCCGTACCACGGCTGACCTGTCTGAAGCGAGCCTCCGTGGATATACACGAGCACCGGCGCGCCGCTGACATCGCCGGCGGGCTTCCATACATTCAGGTAAAGCGAATCCTCGCTCACGGGAGGAAGGTAATTGTCGGACAGGGAAATGCTGTAATCGTGGTAGCCTATTATCTGCGCGAGTGAGCTGTATATCGGGGTATTCGTCGGCTGCATACTCATGGGGGCGAAGGTGTCCGCTTCACGGATACCCTCCCACGGCAGCGGGTCCCGCGGCTCCCGCCAGCGGAGCTCACCCACAGGCGGCTGCGCGTAGGGTATGCCGGCGTACACCTCAACGGTGCCATCGGAATTGTACACCCCGGTAAGGCTGCCCTGCGCGACGGTGATGACACCGGTTTTGCGGGGACTGCTCACATCGGTCGCCGGAACGCTCTGTACAGGGGGATATGTAAGAAACAGCACCGCCGCGAATGCCGCGAACCACCCGACCCACAGCCCCGCACGCGGCAGGAGCTTACTGTCCCGCAGCACTGTCTCCCGCAGCGCCGCAAAGCCCGCCGTCAGCAGTATGAATACCACCCAGCCGGCTATCGTATTCTTGTTCAGCTCGAGCACCGCGAGCATCAAAAGGAGCAGGACCGCTCCGATGATCTTTCTTGCCATGTTATTACCTCCGCTGAGAACTGTGTCGGAAAGAGAAGCAAAAATCAGCTCCCCGGAACCTGATATTATGTCGCTATTATATCACATTTGCGCGAATTTTTCAAGTACCGCGGAATTAATGACAAAAAACTCCCGACCGTATGACATACACGGTCGGGAGCTGTATGTACGGGGAAGCGCCGTCAGACGAACCGCCTCAGGGTACTGATAACCATGGCGGGCTCGACGGGCTTGTTGAGGTGGGCGTTCATGCCTGCCTGCTTGGAGAGCTCGATGTCCTGCGGGGAGTCGTTCGCTGTCAGAGCGATTATCGGTACCGAGGAGGAGTCCGCGCGGTTCAAGGCTCTTATCGCCTTTGTCGCCTGCAAGCCGTCCATTACCGGCATACGCACGTCCATGATGACCGCGTCATACTCGTTAAGTCCGCTGTTCGTGAACATATCGAGAGCCTTTCTGCCGTTGTTGGCGATATCCGCCGTGGCACCGTTTGAGGTGAGCACGCGCTGGAGTATCTGCGCGTTTACATTTACGTCCTCGACTATGAGGATATTCTTACCGCTGAGGGCAGCCTGTCCGCCCGCGCTGTCGTCCGTTCTCACAAGTCCGGCGATCTCCGAGCGCACCTGACCGATTATCTTGCGGATATCCTCGGTGGTGGCGGAGATCTGCTCGGTGGAGGCGGCGAGGTTCTGTGTACGCTCGTTTATCTCGGATACCTCGGAGTAGAGCTTGTGGGCGTCCTCGATTATCTTGACTATCGCGGAATCCATGCTCTCCTGGTTCTCGTTGCTGTTATTCGCGGTCTCGGCGGAGCTTGCGGCAAGATTCTTTATCTCTGCCGCGACAACGGCAAAGCTCTGTCCGGCGGCACCCGCGCGCGCTGCCTCAATAGAAGCGTTGAGCGCGAGCAGGTTCGTGTGGCTCGCTATATCCATGACCTTCTTGTTGTTGTCGGAGAGCCGGTCTATCAGCTTGCGGATATCCGACATAGACTGCTCGAGCGCGGTGGAGAACTGTGTCACATCCTCTATCTTTGCCGCGATCAGGGTGCTGTCGCCCGCGTTGCTCTCGTTTCCGGCAGCCATGGCGTCTATAGCGCGGTATGCCTCCTCGAACTGGTTCTCGATGGTGGCGATAGCATTCACGAGTCTCTGGTGCTCGTCCGCCTCCGCTCTTGCGAGACTCTCCGCGTGGTCGACCTCCTGCTGTACTCTGTCCTTCTGGTAGTGTATGCAGTTGTCCTTTATATTGAAGCCGTTGTAGATAGCCTTCGCCATGTGGCGGCAGGTCTCATAGCCGCAGCAGGTGCAGTTTATCTCGCGCTGCTCCTTGGTGAGCTTGCGCATCGAGCGGAATATCTCGTCGTACTCCTTCTCCGTAGGCTCCTTGTACTTTGTCTGCTGTGAGCGGTCGGTATATTTGCGGAGGAAGTCCTCGAGCCGCAGGTTCTTGAACTGTCTGTTCAGAGCGCGGAGACGCGCCTTCGGTGACGAGGGTATCGACCACGCGTTTCCGGGGGTCTTTTTCTTGGAGGCTTCCTTTATTTTCAGCAGGTTGTACATCGCGTCGTCGGTCTCCGACATCTTCGGATCTACCGCCGTACCGCAGATACAGCCGTTCTCGCAGTTGAGCGCGTCGATGAACAGGAAGGGCGTGCTGCCCTCCTTTATGCGCTTCTTGTTGCGCTGGAGCCACTCGTACATACGCTTCTCGCCCTCTATCTGGCGGATAGCCACATCGTCCCCGAGCAGCCAGAACACGTTCTCCTTCAGTCCGCCCGGTGTCGGGTAGATCGAGCCGAGACCGTATTCGATCTCGTCACTGCACTCCGGTCCCGAGATACGGTGCTCCTTCACATACTTCATCAGGTGGTCGAAGGTGACGTTGTACTGTATGAGCCCCGCGTTGTTCGGGTCGCTTATCTCGAGCTTCTTCGCGATACACGGGGAGATGAACGCGAGCTTATCCTGAATACCCATGTACTTGCGGGCATACACTGCGCCGCACATCATCGGGCTGTGCACCGGGAACAGCTTCGGGAGCAGCTCGGGGGTGTAGTTCTCTATATAGCGCACCACCGCGGGACATGGCTGGGAGATACCGCCGAGGTAGTTGTACTTCTGTATGTAGTTGATGTAGCCCCATGTGCAGATATCCGCGCCGAAGGATATGGAGATTATGCGGTTCACGCCCAGCTTTTTCAGCCCGCCGAGCACCGAGCCGTATTCTCTCGGATAGTTCGCGAGGAATGCCGGAGCAAGCAGCAGGGATATCCGCTGCCCCTTCTGCAGATCGGCGAAAAACTGCTCCGTGTCGTCGCAGAACTCTCTCGCGTTATGCTCGCAGGCGTCCATGCAGGCTCCGCAGGAAACGCAGTAGGTGCCGTTCACCTCTATGCGCATATCCTGGTTTCCGGCTACCGACATACACGCGCCCATTGCGGGACAGGCATTTATGCACTTATTGCAGCCGATACATTTATCGTTGGTGTAAACAAGGGACGGTATCTGTTGTGCCATAGTGTTACCTCTCTTTCGCGGCAGGTCGTCATCATACATCAAACTGTACACAAATTTGATATTCTATCGAATAATTTTTTGTGCTATTTGCACTATTGACATCATTATAACAGATATTTGCCGGAAAAACAAGGGAACCGCCCTATTTTCAGCGTTATGCCCAAATTCCTATATAACTGCTATGCTATTTTGCCGAACAAGACACTTTTTCTTGGCAGTATCAAGTCATGCGGTCTCTGTCAGCCGCTTTATCATAGCCCTGTAATCGTCCCCCAGCGGCAGCTCATAGTCCGTATATACCTCTCTCCGCGCCGTGACGGTCTCCGTCTGCTTTACGGGATCCCAGCCCTTCTTTTCGATATCCGTGAAATACAGTCCCACACCGCGCTTCTGCCATGTCGGGAGGTCGTTGTAGTTTATTCCTCTTCGGAACAGCAGCTCGTTCTTGTAGGCGACGCTCTTCCCCTCCAGCTCCGCGGTGGCTTCCTTCTGCGTCATGCCCTCCTTACGGAGCAGCCAGTAGCAGTGCGCGTTCAGGGAGTTGCGGTGTGAATCCTCCTGCCTCCAGAGGAAGTAGTCGAGGACCTTGCCCATATTCGGCAGCGGGCATACACGGCAGTCGAATGACGCTGCCTTCCCGAGAGCCAGCGAAAAGTACGCGCTCGCCTCCCCCGCAAGCGTGGTGTTTATCTTGCGCACCTTCCGGGAGAAGGTGTTGTCCTCGGGGTGGAACAGCAGCGACATCTCGTCGCTCTCGGTATAGCCGTAGATGATGCGGAACCCGGAGTCCGTCATCAGCGTTTTCACAGTGCCGGTCATCAGGTCGCGGAACCGCGCGTCGAACGGCGCCTCGAACCCGCACACCTCCTTCGTGAGCCGTGTGAAGGAGCGTCCGTCCAGCCTCGCCGCTATATACATATCCGGCAGTATGTACTGGTCGAGCGACTCCTCATATATGCGCATACTCGCGTCAAAATCATCAAATTTCATAATAATGCCTCCTTTTTACCTCTTTTCGTCCCATTTATCCGTCACAAAGCCGTCCGCCCCGATACGGACATAGTACAGCTCGTCAAAGCCCTCCTCATAGGACGGGAGCTCTAACCTTCCGTGGGTGCTGAATATCGCCGCGTCGGGAACGCGGGCTTTTCCGGTGCGCTCACGGTTCCGCCCGAGACACTCGGCTATCGACGAGCGGAAATAATAGCCGATGACCCTGTAGCCGTGAGCTTTTGCTTTCCCGATATACTTGCGGCGGCTCTCCCTTGTGGGGTCGGTATTGTCAACGACGAACGGTCTGCCCTGCTCAACGCACTCATCAAGCAGTCTGTCCTCCCTGTTTCTTGTGCGCAGAGTGTCAAGATTGATGTGTACAAGCTCCGGGAAGTTCATCTCCCGGAACGTAGTCTTTCCGCTCGCCTGTATACCGGTGAATATCACCGCGAGCTTCTCCATTATTCCTCACCTGCCTTGAAAGGTTATGCAAAAAGCCCCTGCTTATCCGCAATAAGCAGGGGCGCAAACGACTATAAACGCATATCCCGCATTACAGATGTGCGTCCTCGTATTGCAGGCAAGCTCCCTTGCTCGTTGCTTTCATCATATTCGTTCCGTGTTGATGTATTCTTCTTCCGAGCATGAGGCTCACCTTCCCTTCCTTGAAAATTTACTGTATTATACTACACATTTCCGCGATTGTCAAGCGTTTTCCGTAATTTTCACCGTTCCGGCAGACAACGCTCTGTCAGCGCTTGATATCATAATTCATGTTCATAAGATTGCGGATAGCCTGCTCATCGTCCGTGATGTTGGCGTCGCCGTGGATGGTGTGCTTGAGAACGCTGCTCGCGACGGCGAAATTTACCATATCCATAGGCTTATACCCGTGCATTATCGCGTAGATGAGCCCCGAAGCGAACGCGTCTCCGCCGCCCACACGGTCGAGGATATTGAAGGTGAACAGCTTGCTCTCGAAGGTGTGGTCGTCGTACCACATGAACGCCTTGAGACTGTTCTCGCTGCCGCTGTGGGCATAGCGGACGTGGCGGGCTATACATTTCAGGTTCGGGTACTTCTCCACAAACGCGCGGAATATCTCGTCCTGCTGCTCATAGGAGGGCTGGAGCGGGACGCCGTCCTTACAGTCCCCGAGGGAGTGGTCGTTCTCGTCCTTCCAGAGGTGGTACGGCTCTATGCCGAGGAGAACATCGACGTACGGCAGGCACTTTGTGCAGAAGTCCCTTGCCTCCTCCCATGTCCAGAGAGTGCTTCTGAAATTGCCGTCAAAGCTCACGGTCAAGCCCTTTTCCTTCGCCTTGACCAGAAGCCCGGTTATCAGCTCCCGGCAATTATCGCCCAGCGCGGGAGTGATACCGCTCAGGTGCAGCCATGTGAAGTGCGAGAGCAGCCCGTCGAGATCGACCTTCGAGAAGTCGTACTCGGTGAAAGCGCTGTGCTTGCGGTCGTAGGTCACCTCGCTGGCACGGATACCGAAGCCCGTCTCGAGGTAATATGTACCGAGGCGGTGAGTGGGAGTTTCCTCCGGCGTGCTGAGTATGACCGGGGTGCAGTGTACATCATTGCCGCGCAGCATTCTTACGGCGCTCTTGCCGAGGCTGTTGTTCGGTACCACGGTGAAGAAGGTGCTGTCCACGCCGAGGTTCGCCAGCGCGAGAGCTATATTCGCCTCGCTGCCTCCGTAGCTTGCCTCGAAGGAATTTGTCACCCGTATCTTCTCATAGTTCGGCGGCGTCAGGCGGAGCATTATCTCCCCCACCGCAAGGAATTTATCTTCCGAATGCTCGGGCATGAGCGGATTTCTGTGTTTCAATGTCTTGACCTCCAAAGTGTATGTTTTCTTCTTTATCGGTGACTGAAGCATCACAGATAATAGAGCACCTTCTCGAGCGCGTCCTTCAGCTGCTCCGCGTTGACCGGCTTGACAAGATAGCCGTGGGGAGCGAGCCCGATGATAGCGTCTATATGCTCTCTGTCAGTAATTCCCGTCAGGAATACAACGGGGATATCCTTTGTCGCCTCACCGCCGCGTATCCTTTCAAGTATCTCCCGTCCGTCGTGATCGGGCATTTCATAATCCAGCAGTACCAGATCCGGCATTCTTTTGCTCATCATCTTCAGACCCGCCATACCCGAAGCCGCTATCCCCACCTCGTATTCGTCCTCGAGCATAGCCTTGACGGAATGAAGCACGGACATATCGTCGTCGATAATGAGGATATACGATCTTCTGCGCTGCGGGGTATCGCCCGACAGGCAGCGTTCCACCGCCCGGTTCAGCTCCTCGTTCCCCGCGGAGGGCGAAACATTTTCAAAGCGGTTCGCCTTATAGTACTGAATGAACATCTCCTTCTCCGCGTCTGTTCCGACAGTAACTATCGGAATGCTCCCGTATTTTGAGATGAGCTCCGTAAAAACAGGCTTGCTCGACTCACGGACAGACTCGAGAGATAGTATGATGACGTCGGGCTTGAATGCCCCTATGACGTCATTTATCTCGCCGGACCCGAGCGCCGCGCACTGCACCGTCAGCTCCCCGGAAAGCCCCGCTCTGATACCGTTCAGTATATCGGTGTTTTTTCCTGTCAGCAATACTTTCTTCATGTGAGCAACTCCTTTATGATATCAAATGCGCTGTCATCAAACTCTATGGCAGCTTTTTTCAGCTTTTGCAGAACGGCAGCCGTACCGGGGTCGTACTCGCGGGACATTATCTTTTTCAGCGCGCCGTCAACAGCTTCGGTGTCCATATTTTCTATCCCGTTTTTCAGGACATCGAGCAGAGCCGGAGAGACCTTTGCCGCGGCAGCCTTGTTTTCGTCCCGTATCTCAAGACCGAGAGCCCCGCATACATTCGCGTATGTCTGTTTCCACGTTTTCGCGAACAGCGGGTGCAGCGCCGTGATATCCGCGGTACTCCCGCTCCTTGCCGCTTCCTCGAGTATCCGCGCTGCTCCCGAGAGCGAGAGCAGCCCCACCGCCGCGGCGGCGCTCTTCATGGCGTGGACCTCTATCCTGTACGAATTCAGGCTGTCCGGCTTATCTATCGAGGAATACGACCTCTCCAGCCGCTCGAGCCTGTCGGGCATCGACTCCGCGAACTCATTCACGGTGTTCGTCAGAAGCCTGTCATTCGGCAGGTTCATCTGCGCGTATCTCCAGTCGAGCCCGTCTATATCGGGTCTCTCCTCGCGCACATCGCCGAGGCTTTCCGAGGCGTGGGATATGCTCACGCGGCTGCTTCCGCGCTCCTTTTCCCATACGCTTATGACGCGTCCGATGATACCGTCCAGCTCCTCCTCCGTGACCATAGGCACCAGCAGCAGGAAGCTGTCGGGGGCGCTGCGATACAGCACATCGCTTTTCCGCAGAAGTACACCTGCACCGTCTTCAAGCTCGTCCGCGGCTTTCCGCACCTCGCTGTCGGGGACATCATCGGAAGCTGGAGAGAGCTTCAGCAGCACTCTCTGTACATTCCCGCCGTATCGTGCGGTATAGCGGGTCATAAAGCGGTTTATCGCCTCAAACCCCGGACGGTCGGAAATAAGGGCGCCGTTTTCCTTCACCTGCTCCCCGAACGGTATCAGCTGCCTTTTCAGCTCCTGCCGCAGCAGCTCCGAGGAGACAGTGCTGCCGGAATACCGCAGGGGCGGGCAGTCCCCGCAGGTCAGATAATACTCCGTCTTTTCTGTCAGAAGCTCCGGCACGAACGGTTTTGTCACAAGGTCGAGCGCCCCGAGGGACAAGGCTTTTTCTCTCGTCTCCTTGTTATCATCCGCGGTAAGGAACAATACGGGGATATGCTTTCCCGAGGTCTCGCTTTCAATGCGCCTAAGCTCCGAGAAGGTCTCAAACCCGTCCATTCCCGGCATCAGTATGTCAAGAAGGATAAGGTCGGGTGTGATGCCGGCTTTTATACGCTCCAGAAGCGCCCGCCCGCTGTTCAGCGCAGTGACGCGCATACCGTTCTCGCTCAGTATCGTACCGGCGAGCCTGAGGTTCGCAATGTCATCATCAACGACAACGATCCAGTATATGCTCTCGTCCATATCACATATTATACTCCTTCAATACGGCTTTTATCGCTTTCACGGTATTTCCGTACATCTCCGCAAACTGTCCGTGGTGTGCGGAAATATAGTCCGTATCACCGCGTTTTGCGGCGTCCTCAAGCGCTCTCGCGAGTTCCGACAGCTCCGAGGCTCCTATGGTACCGGACGAGCTTTTGAGCGCGTGTATCAGTATACGGTAATTTTCCGCGTCTCTGTTCGAGGAATACTCCTCGAGCTCTGCGGCTCTCCCGCTATACAGCTCCGCGTAATCCGTGAGTATCTCGATATACAACGGGAGCTCTCCTCCGCAGCAGCTCATACCTCCGCGCACATCGAGCCCGGCTCTTTCCCGCAGCGCTTTTTCCGGCGCCCCGTCTTTATAGGAGGGCTTTTTCACGCTCTTCCTGTGCGGCGCGAATTCGAGCACTACAGAACCGCCGTCAAGCGTCCCGCTCGTAACTGCCGGCGGGTCTTCCGCTTCCGGCGCGGTCTCCGGTCTTGTTTCCGACCCGGATCCGATATGATCCCCGGGGAGATACTTTAACAGTATGTTTTCAAGAGCCTTTACCTCTATCGGCTTGGACAGGTAATCATCAAAGCCCGCGGACAGATAGAGATCCTTCGCCCCGACGACAGCGTTCGCCGTGAGGGCGACGACCTTCGTGGAGGCATGGTCTATCATCCGCTTTTCATTGAGCACTCCGAGCGTCTCTATGCCGTCCATTACCGGCATCATGTGGTCAAGGAACACGATATCGTATGTCTTGCCGCTCACAGCCTCGACCGCCTCCTGCCCCGAAGCCGCAAGGTCGGGCTTTATGCCGAACAGCTTCAGGAGATGCCCCGCGACCTTCAGGTTCATGGCGAAGTCATCTACCACGAGCACATTCACTCCCGTTATCCGCGGAAGCTCGTCCGGGCTGTGCCTGCTGTTTGCCTTTACCCTCTCCTCATAGCTGCCTATGGGGGTCGGGTCATCTATCTTCTGTACGAGCCTGAACGAGAAGGTACTGCCCTCCCCGTCGGAGAGCCCGTCAAAGCTCATACCCTCCGGGAAATCCCTGTGATAGATGATATTGCCGTTTGTTTCCATCATAAAGGCACAGCCGGTCTTATACACCTTTACCTCGGCAGCCGACTCCTTCAGGAGGTCGAGGCTGATATCCATACCGATTATGCCGACCGTGTAATCGCCGTAATAGTAAGGGATTATGTAGGATATCATATTCACGCCCAGATTTGCGTTGAAATACGGATCCATCCACATAGGCACTCCCGCTCTGACGGGAATGTAGTACCAGCCGACGTGCTCGACGTCGTCCTTGTCGTAGAGGCTCATATCCGTGGGCACGGAGGGCTGCCACGAGCTGTCGGAGAGGTTTATCGTGTACCAGAAGCCGTTCGTCGACCCGTAATCCTCGGGATTATACCGCAGGTACACCGCCATTGCTCCGCGGGTGTTCTCCGCGATGCTCTTGCCGAGCTCCGACACGTCGTATGTGTAGCCGTCACGCTGCGCCTCGTCCTCGAGAAAGCGGTTATAGGTCTCGGCGCGTTTTATGGAGTAGTTATATATGGTACCCACCGACTGCTCTGTGGAACGGAAGTTATCGTCTATGATGTTGGCATAATAGTCGGCGGCGGACAGCATTATCCTGTCCGAGTCGTCTGTAAGTATCGCGTTGGTGCTGCTTGTGGAGATGAGAAGGAATGACACGACAACAACAAGGATTATCGCGGAGATGACAATAATTATCTTTGTCTGGACCGATCTCATGATATCAGGCTCCTTTGCGTGTCATCGCACATCGGCGGGTCGTTTAAACCATAAACTAAATTTATTATATCATAACCCGATATAAAAATCAATAGCGGAAGGAAAAATAAAGAAAAACGGTACCTTTTCAGAATAATATGACAAACTGCTCATAGATTTTTCCGCCGTTGTATGCTATACTGAATCCATAGAACACAGACCCACGGAAAAAAGCGGATAAAACCGGGAAAAGAGGTAATGAAATGAACGGACAAAGCAGCAATGAAAAAAGCGGACAGGAGATGAAGCTGTTTATTGACGGCGAATGGAGGACCGTCGAGGTAAAAAGCCTTGAGCCCGACAAGAGCTATGAGCTGTATTCCGAAAAATACGATGTCAAGGGACGTATCGACGATTACGGCGCAGTGATAAAGCTTCTGTTCGAATACCGCGGCAAGCCCCGCGAGATAGGCGTGCACCGCCCGCTTGACGGGGATCTCGCGGAGAAGGGGCTGAGTATTATGGAATCCCTGATAGAGCGGCAGGACGAGGGACCGAAGGGCATTTTTCTGCACTACTGGTACATAGAGCCCGTCGGGGAATACAGGATAGGTCACGGCATCGTCACCGGACACCCGAGGCTCCCCGATACCACGGATATGCACACCTCCGCGATACAAAGCATGAGGTTCGACGCGGACAGGGAGGAGCTCATGTTAAACACGATGAACAATGTCTACCATTGTCCCATGAGCTATTGCAGCTTCAGGCAGCAGGACAATTTCCCCGATGTCATCGAAAACTACGGTGAGCTGAAGGCAAAATACGAGGGTACGATAAAATACCCCGAAACAGAGCAGGGCAAGGTGCTGCTGGTGCTCTCGGATTTTGACGAGTATTACTTCCATTCCCTCTGCGTGAGGGACGGGAACGGGAAACGGCTCAATTACACAGGAAACGCCCATATAGGTATGTTCCAGGACAGCTATCTTGTCGGGGCGGATAATGTCGATATCCGCTGGTTCCCGCATTACCGCAATATAGAGTTCTACTCCCGCGAGACGGACGGTATGCCGCTGTATGCCGAGAATATCGGCTCGAGCACCCTGTACGTCATCGACGGCGGCTGCACCTACGCACTCCGCCCCGGCGAACGGAAGGAGCTTATCCCCGCCAACGCGGAAGCCGCTCCCCCCACCGACCTTCCCGACGGCGACCTCTACCCGGCGGGGACATGACCGGCATACCGGACATGAAAAGAAAGACACGGCGAGTTTTCCCGCCGTGCCTTTCTTTTTCAGCCAACATATATAAAGGGGAGGTCAAGCAGATAAATCAGGTCAAGCATTGTCCTGAAGCGCATCGTAGCCCGATTCGCCCGTTCTTATCTTGAGCACGTCTTCCACATCGTAAACGAAGATCTTGCCGTCGCCGATATTGCCTGTGTAGAGCGCGTTCTTCGCAGCTGTCACGACTTCCTCGACAGGCACCTTGCAGACGACTACCTCGACCTTTACCTTCGGGAGGAGCTGCGGAGTTACCGCAACTCCGCGGTAGTACTCTGTCTTGCCCTTCTGCATTCCGCAGCCCATGGCGTTCGTCACGGTCATACCGGTGATGCCGATAGCGTAGAGCGCGGATTTGAGCTGGTCGAATTTCTCCATGGAGGTGATGATGTCCACCTTCGTCATCTTCACGTCGGAAGCTGTATTTTCAGCCTTGCGGTGAGTAACTGGAACAGCCTTTTCTTCGGAGACCACGGGGATAACGTTCGCGACCTCCTTCTCCTTGCCGGAAGGACTAGTCTCGATGTGCATCGTGGGGATAAAGTCCGCGTAGGAGGACTGTAAGCCGTGCTCGGTAACGTCGAGCCCGACGACCTCTTCGTGTCTGTTTACGCGCAGACCGATAGTCTTCTTTATGATGAGGAATGTAACGGTGATGCAGGCCGCTGTCCATGCCGCCACGGTCACAAAGCCGAGAGCCTGTAAGCCGAACAGCTCAAAGCCGCCGCCGTAGAACACGCCTGCCAAAAGGTCGCCGTTCGCGTTTGCGAGAGCGTAGCCGGGAACCTCGGGGTTTGCGAGAAGTCCCACCGCGAGGGTACCCCAGATACCGTTGCAGAAATGCACGGCAACAGCGCCCACAGGGTCGTCGATCTTCAGAACGTTATCGAGGAACCACACGCCGAATATCACGAGCAATCCGGACACGATACCGATTATTGCGGAACCGAGTGCATCTACCACATCACAGCCTGCCGTAACTCCTACAAGTCCCGCAAGAGACGCGTTCAGGCACATGGACACATCGGGCTTGCCGTATCGCAGCCATGTGAATATCATGCAGACGACAGTTGCTACCGCGGGAGCGATAGTTGTGGTCACGAATATCGAGCCGAGCTGACCGCCGCTTGTTGCCGCGGCGCCGTTGAAGCCGTACCAGCCGAACCAGAGAATGAAGCAGCCCAGTGCGCCGAGGGTGAGGGAATGTCCGGGGATAGCCTTCGGCTTGCCCTCCTTGTCGAACTTGCCTATACGCGGTCCCACCATAGCCGCGCCGATGATAGCACAGACGCCGCCGACCATGTGGATAGCGCAGGAGCCCGCGAAATCATGGAAGCCGAGCTGTACCAGCCAGCCGCCGCCCCATACCCAGTGCGCTTCAATGGGGTAGATAACGAGGCTGATAACGCCGGAATAAATGCAGTAGGAGAGGAACTTCGTGCGCTCCGCCATCGCGCCGGAAACGATAGTCGCCGCGGTCGCGCAGAACACGAGGTTGAACACGAAGGGCGACCAGTCGAAGTTAGCGTAGTCCGTGAACACGCCCAGTGTGGGAGCTCCGCAGAAGCCCCCGAGCACGTCCTCGCCCATCATCAGACCGAAGCCGAGCAATGCAAAAACGACAGTGCCGATACAGAAGTCCATGAGGTTCTTCATTATGATGTTGCCCGCGTTTTTGGCACGGGTGAAGCCTGTCTCCACCATTGCGAAGCCCGCCTGCATGAAGAATACCAGCGCGGCTCCGATAAGGTACCAAATACCGAATATTTCTTCGTCAACGACATTCAGAATGTCAGTCATAAGTCATCTTCCTTTCTTTAAATGAAAACGGGGCGCGGCAATATCGCCGAGCCCCATTGCCCTTTTGTTATGCACTTTTATTTCGGTTTAAAAAATATCTTTTTAGTTTCAGCGCGAAGCTATTAAAGTTTTTTGGAAAGGGGTCCGGGGAATAACCTTTTGTTCACAAAAGGTTTTCCCCGGTCTCAAGCGTAAGCGTCTTTCTGTGGATTTTCTCTTCAAACTTGTTCTTTTCGCCGCAGCCGCTGACATCTACCGGATAATCCCCGGTGAAGCAGCCGTCGCACACGCCGCACCCTGTCAGGCTGTGCGCGTCCTCTGCGCTGAGATACGCGAGACTGTCCGCGCCTATCGCTTCCGCGATTTCGGCAGTGTCCGTAAACTTGCAGGCTATCAGGTTTTCCTGCGAGTCTATGTCCGTTCCGAAGTGGCACGGAAACCTGAATGGCGGTGAGGATATGCGGACATGGACTTCCTTCGCACCCGCACTTTTGAGCAGTCCCACTATCCGTGCGCTGGTAGTTCCGCGGACTATCGAATCGTCAACCATGACCACCCGCTTTCCCGCGACAACGCTTGCCACCGCGTTCAGCTTTATTCGCACCGCGTCACGCCGCTCGGACTGCTTCGGCTGTATGAAGCTGCGCCCGATGTAGCGGTTCTTGACGAAGCCCGTGGCGTAGGGTATGCCGCTTTCCTCGGAGTAGCCGAGAGCCGCGTCTATGCCGGAATCGGGAACTCCTATCACGATGTCGGCGGCGGCGGGAGAGCGTTTCGCAAGCGTCCTGCCCGCGTTCATGCGCCATTCGTGGACGGGTATCCCCTCTATCACCGAGTCGGGGCGCGCGAAGTAGATGTACTCGAAAACGCAGATGGTGTGAGCTTTGCCGCAGTGCGTTTCGATGCTGTGCAGCCCATCGCTGCCGATGACCGCTATCTCACCGGGTCTCACGTCACGCAGCACCGTGCCGCCGACGCTCTCTATCGCGCAGGATTCCGACGCCGCGATATATCCGCCGTCAGTTTTCCCGAGAATAAGCGGTCTGAACCCGTTCGGGTCGCGGAACGCTATCAGCTTCGTCGCCGTCATCAGCACGCAGGAGTACGCTCCCCCGATGTCGTTCATCGCAAGCTCCACAGCCTCTTCCGTGGAGCCGCATTTCAGCCGCGCCGCTACTATCGAATACGCTATCGCCTCGGTGTCGGAGGTACCGCGGAATATCGCGCCGTTCAGCTCGAACCTGCGCCGGAGCTGCTCGGCGTTCACGAGGTTTCCGTTGTGCGCGAGGGACATATTGCCCTTGATGTGGCGGACTACCAGCGGCTGGAAGTTTTCGGGACTGCCGCCGCCCGTGGTGGAGTAGCGGACATGCCCTATCGCGATATTGCCTGCGCCGAGCTCGGAAAGCTCCCGCTCGCCGAACACCTCATGCACCAGCCCCTCGCCCTTGCGGTGCCGCATCACGCCGTCGTCGCACACCGATATCCCGCAGCTTTCCTGACCGCGGTGCTGGAGCGCGTACAGCCCGAGATATACCTCGTGCGCCGCGTCCGCTGTGTCCTTGGCGTAAATGCCAAAGACACCGCATTCCTCATGCAGACAGCCGGTCATCTCACGTCAAACAGCAGCTCGCCGTAGGTGGGTATCGCCCAGTATTCCGATGCTGTCAGCGTTTCCGCCTTGTCTATGTACTTACGAAGCTCCGCCATTGCCGGTATCACATCGTCCTTGCAGACAAACGCGCATTCGGGGATATCAACGGTCTCGTCCGCCTTCTGTATCTTCAGCTCAAGCTCCGTGAGAGCGCCGTAAGCCTTGTTCATAAGCTCCGTGAGCTGCGAGGAGATGTTCTTCTCGTAGTCCGAGGTAAGGTCTGTGTCGAGGCAGCGGACGTACTTGCTTATGCTCGGGAGCAGATCGTGATACGCCATGTCCACCATTGTCCGCGCCTCTATCTTTATCAGCTTCTCGTAAGCCTCGAAAAGTATCTCGTTGCGGGAGCGCATCTCTGCCTCGGAGAATACCTTGTGCGAGGTGAACAGCGACACGTTCTTCTCGTCCAGCCAGTGAGCAAGCGCGTCGGGAGTGGTTTTCAGGTTCGACAGCCCGCGCTTCTCCGCCTCCGCTATCCAAGCGTCGTCGTAGCCGTTGCCGTTGAAGATGATGCGCTTGTGCTCCTTGATGACCTTCTGAATGAGGTCATGCAGCGCGCCGTTGAAATCGGACTGGTTCTCGAGCTCGTCGGCAAACTGCCGGAGCTCCTCCGCGACCACCGTGTTGAGCACGACGTTCGACCCGGAGACCGACGCGGACGAGCCGAGCATACGGAACTCGAACTTGTTTCCGGTGAAGGCAAAGGGCGATGTGCGGTTGCGGTCGGTGGTATCCTTTGGGAACTTCGGGAGAACGTGCACGCCGACCTTCATCAGCTCCTTCTCCTTGCCGCCGTAGGGTTCGTCCTTCTCGATAGCTTCAAGTATCTCGGTGAGCTCCTGTCCGAGGAATACCGAGATGACTGCGGGAGGCGCCTCATTCGCGCCGAGACGGTGGTCATTGCCCGCGCTCGCCACCGATATGCGGAGCAGATCCTGATACTCGTCCACAGCCTTGATGACCGCGCACAGGAACAGCAGGAACTGCGCGTTCTCGTAGGGTGTATCGCCGGGCTCCAGCAGGTTCACGCCCGTATTTGTGCTTATCGACCAGTTGTTGTGCTTGCCGCTTCCGTTCACGCCGTCGAAGGGCTTTTCGTGCAGCAGACATACAAGTCCGTGCTTCTTCGCCACCTTCTGCATTATCTCCATGGTAAGCTGGTTGTGGTCGGCGGCGATGTTCGTTGTCGCGAAGATAGGTGCAAGCTCGTGCTGTGCCGGAGCCACCTCGTTGTGCTCCGTTTTCGCGAGTATGCCCAGCTTCCAGAGCTCTTCGTTGAGATCCTTCATGAACGCCTGCACACGGGGCTTGATAACGCCGAAGTAATGATCCTCCAGCTCCTGTCCCTTCGGCGGCATTGCGCCGAAAAGTGTACGTCCGGTATATATAAGGTCCTTGCGCCTGTCGAAATCCTCTTTATCCACAAGGAAGTATTCCTGCTCGGGTCCCACGGTGGTCTTGACCGAGGTGACGCCCTCATTGCCGAACAGCTTCAGAATACGCATCGCCTGACGGTTGACAGCCTCCATGGAGCGCAGGAGCGGTGTTTTCTTGTCGAGAGCCTCGCCGCCGTAGGAGCAGAACGCTGTCGGTATGCAGAGGACTCCGTCCTTGATGAACGCGTAGGAGGTGGGGTCCCATGCGGTGTAGCCGCGGGCTTCGAAGGTCGCGCGCAGTCCGCCGGAGGGGAACGACGACGCGTCGGGCTCGCCCTGTATCAGCTCCTTGCCGGAGAATTCCATTATCACGCTGCCGCCCTGCGAGGGGGAGATGAAGCTGTCGTGCTTCTCGGCGGTGATGCCGGTCATCGGCTGGAACCAGTGGGTGTAGTGTGTGGCGCCCTTCTCTATCGCCCATTCCTTCATGGCGTTGGCTACCACTGCCGCCGCCGAGGGGTCAAGGCGCTTTCCGTTGTCCATTGTGTTCTTGACAGCCTTGAAGGTCTCCTTCGGCAGTCTTGCCTTCATCACGTTTTCGTTGAACACATTTTCTCCGAAATATTCTGCGATCTGTTTCATAATTGCGATTTCCTTTCTGTCGTTATAAAGCGCAGGCGCCGGTGAGGGGAATTTCCCCAGCACCGGCGCCTTTGCCGTTCCACAATTCGTATTATAGCACAGGTGTTTTGATTTGTCAATAGATTTTTGCAAGATTTTTATTTTTATCCTGCAAAATAGTTATTGTTTTTGCGAGCGCCGTTTTGTGCAATTTTAACTAAAACAGGCTTATCGCCGACATTTGAAGCGCCAGCCGCAGGCTTGCAGGATGAATTTGCGGTTTTGCCATAATTCAAAAAAAAGCGCGACCCGCTTGTTTGCAGATCACGCTTTGCCGAGCGTATTCAGCTTTTCGTCATAGACCCTAAGCACATCATCTATCAGAAACGCAATGTGCAGACCGCTCTTGCGGACATCGCCGAGGTCGTCGCCCAGCAGCTCCTTCACCATGCGCATCTTGCCGTTGACGGTGTTGCGGTGCACCTTCTCGATAGCCGCCACCTCGTTCACGCTGCCGTTGTTCTCTATGTAGACGCGCAGAACGTGCGCAAGGTCGGTGTCGTGCTCGGAATCGTAAGCCCGGAGCTTTCCGAGGGTCTCATTGACATAAGCGCGGAGCACTGCCCTGTCACGGACACCGAGAATGAGCTTCATTATGCCGATATTCTTATATAAGGTACAGCCGGTGTCGGACAGCAGGGAGGAGATCATCGCCGCCTCCGCCTGCTCATACGCGCGGGAGATGCCGGCAAGCCCCTGCACGCTCTCGGAAACCCCGATGAACGTCCTGCCCTGCTCCGCGCCCTTTATGCGCTCGCACAGGAGCTTCACCTCCTCCGCCGTGCAGTTCTGGCAGACTGCCGTGAGTATGCCCTTGCTTGTGAAAACCGCGGAGCGGCTCTTCATGTTAATCACCGCGCTCCTCACTCCGACGCTCTCGGCTGCCGCCGACGCGTCAACGGCTTCACCCGTATCGGAGATAACGCAGGCTGCCACCGCCGAATAGCGGCTGTCGTCGGAAAAGCCCTCACGGACAAGGAACCGCGAGTGGGAGCGGAGCGTCACAGGCTCAGTCATCACCGAACGCAGCGCGTCGCCCACCGCGCTGTCATGCTTCTCCATGCCCGTTATCCTGCGGCAGAGCTCGCAGGTCATATCGGGTATCTTCGTTTCATCTCTCATCGCGAAAAGCGGGAACGCTTCACGCTCGCAGTATGAGGTCACGCTTTCCGGCACTTCCGGGATATGCGCGCCGACAAGCACGGCGAGCCCCGCGGCGCCGCTGCTTTTCAGCGCCTTCGCAAAGCTGTCCAGCCACGCGGTATCGGAATGCCCGATGCCTGTGGTGACTATCAGCTCACCGCCGCGGAGAAACGGCTGCACAGCTTCCGTCTCGAGGGTATGCACCCAGCGGACGAGGGCATTCATGCCCGCCTTTCCCGCGATGAGCTCCAGCCCGTATTTCTGCTCGGTATCGCCGCAAAGCATGGAAAGAGTAACAGCCATTTCATCACCCCGTTTCAAAATAAAAAACGGACAGTGACATTCGGAATACCGAACGCCCTTGTCCTTTATTTTTATTATATTACATTCCCCCGCGTTTGTCAAGAGTTTTTTGCAGGATTTTTTTTATAACTTGCAGATTTTTCTGAGGGCGGGCGCTCCTCCTCATGTGCTCCGGCACATTCGTTATACCATTATTAATAATATTATAAGGCATTGTCCGATTTGCTGTATACTTATTATTTCGCAAGCGCGATTTTCTGCAATTTCACTAAATCTGCAAGAATTTAAAATAAATCCTGCATTTTTATTGACTTTTTCTCCGACAAGTGGTAAAATCAGCACATTGAATGAATTTTGCGGAGAGCAATATTTCAAGGGGGCAGAAAGATGAATTACAAAGAAGGCGACGTGAGGATCCCTGCGGGCTGCGCCATTACAGGCTTCATCAACCGCGACGGCAGGCGTGTCAGCGGTGAGAGCATCGTAAGATCCATATCATATATGCACGACCGCTCGAACGGTCTCGGCGGCGGCTTCGCGGGCTACGGCATCTATCCCGAGTACAAGGACCACTACGCTTTCCATGTATTTTACGACAACACGGAAGCGCGGGTAAAGACCGAGGATTTCCTCGACAGGCACTTCGATATCATAAACCTGAGCCGCATTCCGATACGGCACATTCCCGAGATAAAAAACGAGCCTCTGATATGGAGATACTTCGTGGACCCGCGCCCGACCAAGCTTTCCGCGTCACAGCTCGACGAGAAGGAATACGTCGTGCAGTGTGTTATCCGCGTAAACACGGAGTTTGACGGGGCGTATGTGTTCTCCTGCGGCAAGAACATGGGAGTGTTCAAGGCGGTGGGCTACCCCGAGGACGTGGGACGCTTCTACCGGCTCGATGAATACGAGGGCTACGCGTGGACAGCGCACGGACGCTACCCGACAAATACCCCCGGCTGGTGGGGCGGTGCGCACCCGTTCGCGCTGCTCGACTACTCGATCGTGCATAACGGCGAGATATCAAGCTACGACGCGAACCGCCGCTTCATAGAGATGTTCGGCTACAAGTGCACGCTCCTCACCGATACCGAGGTCATCACCTACATATTCGACTGGCTCAACCGCAAGCAGCAGCTCTCGCTGGAAGATGTGGCAAGCGTGATAGCCGCCCCGTTCTGGAGCAAGATCGACAGCATCGAAAAAACCGACCCCAAGCGCGCCGCGAAGCTGCGGTATCTGCGGCAGGCGATGTCGGGACTGCTCATCACGGGACCGTTCTCGATAATCCTCGGCTACACCGGCGGGCTCATGGCGCTCAACGACCGCCTGAAGCTGCGCTCCATGGTAGTCGCGGAGCACGATTACACCACCTACATCGCAAGCGAGGAATGCGCGATACGGGCGATATGCCCCGACTGCGCGAACGTCCGTTCCCCGAAGGGCGGCGAGCCCGTCATCATCACTCTCAATGAGGAGGGTAAAAGAAAATGCCTGTAAACTACTTTCCCGCGGAATTTGAGGTCCTGCGGAACTACGATAAATGTATAAGCTGCCGTGCTTGCGAGCGCCAGTGTTCCAACAAAGTCCACTACTACGATGCGGATTTCGGCAAGATGTTAGCACATGAAAACCAGTG
>CAJOMV010000041.1 GCA_905235805.1 uncultured Ruminiclostridium sp. | reverse complement strand
GGGATGAAAGGAAAGACGAGAATATGGAATTACGCCCTGATGAAATAACAGGTATCATAAAATCCAAGATCAAGGCATTCGACTCCAGGATCACTCTCACCGATACGGGTACGGTCGTTACCGTCGGAGACGGTATCGTGCGTATCCACGGACTCGAGAACTGTATGATAAACGAGCTTCTCGAATTCGACAACGGTGTGCAGTGCATGGCGCTCAACCTTGAACAGGATTTCGTGGGTGCGGTAATGCTCGGCTCCGACGCCGAGATAAAAGAGGGTTCCAACGTAAAGAGAACAGGCAAGATCATCTCCGTTCCGGTAGGCGACGCGCTGCTCGGACGAGTAGTCAACGCCCTCGGCGAGCCGATAGACGGCAAGGGTCCGATCCTCTCGAACGAATACCGCCCCGTAGAACGCATAGCCCCCGGTATCATCACAAGAAAGTCCGTTGACACCCCTCTCCAGACTGGTATCAAGGCAATAGACTCGATGATCCCGATAGGCAGAGGACAGCGTGAGCTTATCATCGGCGACAGACAGACGGGTAAGACCGCTATCGCCGTGGATACGATAATCAACCAGAGAGACACCGACGTACTGTGCATCTATGTGGCTATCGGACAGAAGGCCTCCACAGTCGCTTCGGTGGTTGAGCAGCTTTCCAGCGCGGGAGCTATGGATTACACTATCGTAGTGTCCGCTACCGCGGCAGAGCTCGCACCTCTCCAGTACATAGCCCCCTACGCGGGCTGCGCTATGGGCGAGTACTTCATGGAGAAGGGCAAGGACGCTCTCATCATCTACGACGACCTCTCCAAGCACGCCGTCGCTTACCGCGCAATGTCCCTGCTGCTCAAGCGCCCGCCGGGACGTGAAGCGTACCCCGGTGACGTATTCTACCTGCATTCGAGACTTCTCGAGCGTGCCGCGAACCTCAACGAGGACTACGGCGGAGGCTCCCTCACCGCACTGCCTATCATCGAAACACAGGCAGGCGACGTTTCGGCATATATCCCCACAAACGTAATCTCTATCACAGACGGTCAGATATTCCTCGAGACCGAGCTGTTCAACTCCGGTATCAGACCCGCCGTAAACCCCGGTATCTCGGTATCCCGTGTCGGCGGTTCCGCACAGATAAAGGCGATGAAGAAGGTCTCCGGTTCTCTGAAGCTGGAATATTCGCAGTACAGAGAGCTGCAGGCATTCTCCCAGTTCGGCTCCGACCTTGACGCGGACACAAAGGCGCGTCTCGCAAAGGGCGAGCGTATCGTTGCCGTGCTCAAGCAGCCCCAGTCCTCGCCGATATCCGTTGAGAACCAGATCATCATAATCTTCGCCGTTATCAACGACTACCTCAAAGATATCCCCGTGGAGAAGGTACCCGAGTATGAGAAGGAGCTCTTCGAGCACATGGCTAACGACCACGCGGATATAATCGACGACATTAAGAAGAACAAGGTCATCTCCCCCGACAACGAGGAGAAGCTCAGAGCGGTGCTGAAGTCTTTCGCTTCACGCTTCTGAACCCCTGTTCTCCCAAGAAAGGAGAAACCATGAGCAGAGCAGCATTCATTTTAAGTATTATTTCTATAAGCCTCACGGCTATCCTTGCGGGTGCGGCATTATTTATGGCGCTCACCAAAAAGGTGGTCTACATCGAGACCGACTGAGCAGGCAGCGTGACGCTGCGGGCAGCATCACGCCGCGTTTCGGAAAACGCATCTGCATAATCCCCTCCGCGCGTCACAGAGCGTGCGGAGTGCGAAAGGAATGAAATAAATGGCTTCGGGCAACATGAAGGACATCAAGCGCCGTATAAAAAGCGTAAGCTCCACAAGGCAGATAACCAAGGCAATGGAGCTGGTCGCTTCCTCAAAGCTGCGCCGCGCAAAGCAGCGCTCGGAGCGCGGACGTCCTTACTTTGAAGCACAGTATGAGCTTCTTGCGAAGATCGCTTCGGTCAAGAAGGATTTCAGCACCATATTCACCGAACCGCGTGAAGTCAAAAGCCGCCTGTTCATTGTAATCGCGGGCGACAGAGGTCTCGCGGGAGGTTTCAACTCGAACATCATCAAGGCTGTCACGGCAGCCCACGCGGGCGACGCCGAAAAGCCGAAGATAATCGCCATTGGCAGAAAAGCCGTCGATTACTTCGACAAGCACGGCTATGAAATGGTAGGCAAGTACCCGTACTTCGCGGAGAAGGCAAAGACCGCCGACAGCATGGACATTGCGCAGATCGCGGTAGACTTGTTCGCTGTGGGTGAGGTAGATGAGGTCACGCTGTTCTATACGGCATTCGTCTCTCCGCTCGTACAGACCCCCGAGAGCGCGAAGCTCCTTCCGATAAGCAATATCGGCGAGGGTACCGGCGAGGACCTCGGGCTCATCAACTACGACCCCTCCCCCGAGGCGGTGTTCGACAGAGTTGTCCCGAAGTTCGTGATGAGTATGATAAGCTGCGCGGCTGTCGAGTCGTTCGCCTCCGAGCAGGGCGCGAGACGCACCGCAATGGAGAGCGCTACCGACAACGCCGACGAGATGATATCGAGCCTGTCGCTGCTGTATAACCGTGCGCGTCAGGAGAAGATCACAAACGAGATCACGGAGATCGTTTCCGGCGCGAACGCGCTGAATTAAAATCGGTCGGGGCGCGCCCCGGCATGAAAGGATATTAAGGCAAATGGCTGAGAAAAATATAGGTACGGTCGTTCAGATCATAGGCGCGGTACTCGATATTCGCTTTGCGGCGGACGCGCTCCCAAATCTGAAGAACGCTATCGAGATCGACAATAACGGACAGCGCCTTGTGGTCGAGGTCGCACAGCATATCGGCGACGATGTCGTGCGCTGCATCGCTATGGGCAGCACCGACGGTCTTGTAAGAGGCACGAAAGCCGT
>CAJOMV010000040.1 GCA_905235805.1 uncultured Ruminiclostridium sp. | reverse complement strand
TCCCAATGAGGCTTACGACTTGCTGGAGATCATAGAAGTCCGCATTGAACGCTCTATGATATTCTGCACCCAGTATCATGCCGAGGGCTGGTACGACCGCATAAACTCTGATCCCAACAACGACAGCCCCATTTCCGACGCAATCATTGACAGGATCGTCAATAACGCCTACGACATCATGATAGACGGTGAGGTTTCAATGCGTAAACGGCATGGGCTTCCGGAAGGAGCCGAGCCGTGACAATGACAAGAAATGACCTTGACACCAAATTGGCGAATATGTTCCTTAACTGCAAAGACGTTGAAGCTGCAAAAGCTGAAATTCTCGCAATGTTTTCGTCGGAGCCTGATTACGAGCATCAGTGGACTGAGCAGGACATCAGTGAGCAGATTAGAAAGATCATTCACAAATACAGCTGATTCGCTACAATTATGCAGCCTGCCCGTTATCGGGTGGGCTCGCATACTGCGGTTCTGCTCCGGCAAAGTGCGGTTCAAAGTGCGGCAGCGTGCGGTCGGAAGTCCGTGCAGGTGCGGTTCTGGCGACGGCATATACATGCCCTGCCAGAAATCGGCAGGGCAAACTTTTTTCATAGGGTCGCGCGGATTATTTGACGCTTACTTTATGGTGATTCTACAACCATTCCTTGTAGCAAATAACCTGTGCAACATCATTATTTCGTGGAGCTTTTTTCTTTTTTAACTCCAGCAATATTGCTTTACTGTTTGTAAGCAGGATAACGTCTGGTCTTTCATGAACAGTATCGGGAACGCTAAATTCAAAGATCAATTCATGATTTCGCTCTGCTTCCGATAACCTTGTAAGGTTCCTGGATATAAATTAAAGCAATCTCTCTATAAGCTTCCGAGATCTCACTAACAGCATTACCGCGATGGGTTGTGTTATCTTAGCGCATAATTATGTTCACGTAATCTCTCATTTTTCAAATTGAGCCTCTCCCGCATAAACAATATCCTATATTTTGCGCACTGTATGAAATATCGTTAGGAATATACCGGCTTTTACTCAACCACCACTACCCCAATGATCTCCTTCCCCCACGCTTTAAGTAAGGTGCTCATTTTCTGTATATTTTCTGTACGAGTCACACTGTTATGCCCCATTAAGATTACTTCGGTAGCCTCACTTAACTTCTGCGCAGCCTCCGGATCTGTAAGTATATCGCCGGCATAACGGAAAGTATGTGCAGTACCGGCTTCGTTCATATTGTTGACGATTTCCATTGTTTGCTCAACAGGCAGATCGCCGACCAAAACTCCCTCGGTAAGTTCATTCTCTTTCAGAACTGCGCTCAGGTTGTTGGCTGCCAAATGGTATTGCAGAGTTTGTTCGTTTCTGTCTGTTATACCTCCGAGAGTTCTGTCTATCCATTTATCAAACTTTGGCAGAAGTTTATTATTTCTTTTTTCATAGATCCTTGCAAGCACGGGAATACCAAGAAATACCCAGTCATCATCGGTTTTGGCAGTTGAGCTGGCAACATACTTTATTGCATAATATATTGCCATTACAAATATACCCGCTGCACCGCCAAAAATGGTAAACTTGATACCTTGCTTTACGGAATACCAGACCCCATACTCTTGTTTAGGCTCAGGCTCCTTGCTCCATTCCGTCAGTTCCTCGTTAGTTTCTCCGATTGCAATAGCGTAGTCGCCGATAGCCTGAAGATTTGCTTTCTGGCGGGTATCCATATCCAGATCAATTGTTGTATACATGGACTCCATAAGTACTTCACAGGTATGGTCTCCTATGGTTGAATATATAGTATCATACTTGTTATTTATACCGGTCTTTGTTAAATCCAATATTTCTCTGACATCAGCTTCGTTTTTACCTATGCAGCGAGCAGTAATGGACGAGGAGCCCGAATCCACGGAAAAGCTAAGGATCTCGGTAAGAAATCTGATCTCATCCACGACAGTTGTCTGTGCTAAAATCTCGTTGTACAGTTCACCGCCCGTTAAATATCCTGCGTAAGCTGTGAGCAAGCGAGTCGTTCGGTCAGTGTTCTGATATGTCAGTGTAGGGTCGATCTGATATTTTGAATCGACATAGATAACGAAAGAGCCCACCCATTTATTCATGGGGTCGATATCCATAATTGCAGATTTGTCGTTATATTCCTGTTGATTGCGCGAATTATCGCGAAGATTATCGATTTGTGTCTTCAGGCGTTCACCGGTTGCTTCATAATCGTTGAGCAAGATCTGATATTGTTCTTCGGCATCCGCAAGTTTTTCAGGATCAAGGATAACCATTATTGTAGTTACAAATCTGAATAGTCCGACTAAAAGTGCAATAATAATAGCACCTACAATTATCCTCCGCCATTGAAGCAATACTCGATAAAGCATGTCTTTTATGTTTAAAGACTGTTCATCCATTTCGTAATCCATGTTATACTTCCTCCATCGTTGCGAGTCTGTTATATAAATACAGTATATTATACCATAATAACTCAATTATTCTATCATTTTTCCGCATACTTGTCAAGCGTTAAATCATTATTACCAATTATTTTATAGAAAATTCGTCACTTTTTACAACCTACTGCACATATTCGGTCCTATAATCGTATTCGTTATAATATAAAACATAGAGTTAGTTAATTGATGAACGAGTGTGAAGCGGCATAATGTGTCAAACATTTGTCAAAAATAATCATGCAACGTCTTGCAAAAAGGGAACGGATATGGTATAATAAAAAAGACAAAATTGCGATAAAAAGGGGCTGATAATATGTTAAAGATACGTGAAGCACAGAACACCGATCTGGACAGGCTGCTGGAGCTGTACTCTGCATTGTACGGCAAGAGCATTCTCGAAAAGAATGATGACACTGTGAGGATATGGAACCACATCATCACCGACAGTATGCACCATGTCATAGTGGCTGAGGACAGCGGAAAGCTTGTATCCACCTGCACCTGTGTCATAATTCCCAATCTTACATACGATCAGCGGCCTTACGCGATTGTGGAGAACATAGTAACACACAGCGAACACCGGGCGCAGGGCTATGCGTCCGCTTGCCTCCAGCAGGCTCAGCGCATTGCTGAGGCGGAGAACTGCTACAAGATATCTCTCGCGACGCAGTCAAAGCTGGAATCCACGCACAAATTCTATGAGAAGCTCGGCTACAACAAGGACGATATGACAGCCTTCACACTCTGGCTGTAAAAGGGGCAAAATGGCAGAAAACACAAAAACGATATCCGAGAACCGCCAGGTACGTCACGAATATTTCATCGTAGAGAGTCTGGAAGCGGGCATAGAGCTCACCGGCACTGAGGTGAAATCCATACGGCAGGGCGGGGTAAATCTCCGTGACTCGTGGATATCCATAGAGAACGGCGAAGCGTATGTGAAGCAAATGCACATATCGCCTTACGAAAAGGGGAATATATTCAACAAGGATCCGATGCGTGAGCGCAGGCTCCTTATGCACAAGAGGGAGATAATGCGCCTGTACGGGCTGGTAAAGACGGACGGGTTGACGCTTATCCCCGTGTCGCTTTACTTCAAGGGAAGCCGCGTTAAAATGCAGGTGGGGCTCTGCAAGGGCAAGAAGCTGTACGACAAGCGCGTCTCAATGGCGGAGCGTGACGCGAAGCGCACCATAGACCGCGCTATTAAGGAGCGCAACAGATGAAACGGCTCGTTTCGCTGCTGATATCTGTGCTCTGCGCGGTGGTGCTCGCGGTGTCGGCGGGGGCGGCGGAAAGCTCGTTCACGCTCACCGAAAGCACGATGCAGGAGGTCGGGTCCGACATTCTGGAATATCTTCCCGAGCAGAAGATATTTCACTTCACTCGTGCCGGTGATATATCCGTCAAATTACCTGCGTCCGGCGGGGTATATATTCAGGCGACACTCGGGGGTTATCGAAGTAGATCAAACGGAGTGACCGATAACGGTATCGACTGCTCCTGCTATATGCAGATGAGCTGCCTTGACGAGAACGGCGAACCGCTGTTTACACGCGCAAGCTACACTATTGTGAATGCACCCGGGGACGGAAAATTCTACCGGTGGAGCTTAGGAACAGACGCTATGTATGTTGGACTTCCGGAGGAGGCGGACAGTATAAGCCTCGCCATTCATGCGGAAAACGACACTGTTTACATCAAATCGCTGGATATTTTTTCAAGCGACACAAAAGCCCGTGATATGTCATGGGACATATCGTGGAAAGTAAATGAAGCCGGCAACATCAACGCACAGACTCGTCCTATCGACTATATCATAATGGCAGGCGGAGTATTTGCGGCGGCGCTGATAATGTTCGGCGTGAAAAAGTGGAGAGACCATATAAGGAAAGGAAAGTAACTATGGAACTTACAATGAAGATCGAGGGCATGATGTGCTCTCACTGTGAAGCATCGGTAAAGAAGGCTCTCGAAGCTATCCCGACAGTAGAGTCGGCTGAAGTAAGTCACGAAAAGGGAACAGCAGTCGTGAAGCTCTCGGCGGACACGCCTTTCGATACGCTTAAAGCCGCTGTCGAAGACCTCGATTATAAGGTAGTCGGGTAAGCCGCCTGATAGGTCGCTTACGCTCGAGACTGGGGGAAAACTTTTGTGAACAAAAGTTTTCCCCCAGACCCCCTTTCAAAAAACTTTAATTGTTTCACCTACAATGGGGAGAGGCAGTACGCCTTTTGAAAGATAAGAATGCAAAAGCCTGTCATTTTGCACTGAAATGACAGGCTTTTGCTATATTTACTCTGTAATTTTGTGCTCACTCTGCCGGTTGCATGGCGAAGCTACTAAGTTTAGGCTCAAGCCCTTTTTAAAGGGCTTGCCGCCGGAGGCACTCGAGCGTAAGCGACCGACTCGAGCGCCAGCGACCAACTCGAGCGAAGCGACCAACTCGAGCGAAGCGACCAACTCGTGCGCCAGTGACTTACTCGACAGATACGATGTAGTAATAGACGGGCTGACCGCCGTTGACGAGGGAGAGCTCGATATTATCGCCGAACTTAGTCTTGAGGAAGGAGAAGGCGGTCTGTGCGTCGTCATCGGAGACATCTGCTCCGTAGATGACGGTAACATACGAGCTGTCGCCTTTCAGAAGGTGCTTGGTGACCTTATAGAGGACTTTGGACAGGTCGCGGTCGACAACATTGAGCCTGCCGTTTTCCATGCCGAGGATATCGCCCTGCCTTATTTTCTTGTCGCCTACGACGCTGTCACGCACCGCGAAGGTCACGAGACCGGAGCCGACCCTATCGAGGGCGGCGGTCATATTGACGCTGTTCTCCTGTACGGAGAGGTCGGGGTCGAAGGTGAGCATAGCGGTGATACCCTGCGGTATCGAGCGGGTCTGGAGCACTATGACCTTCCTGTCCGCGAGCTTTACGGTCTGCTCGGCGGCAAGGATTATATTCTTGTTGTTGGGAAGAACGAATACTGTTTTGGCGGGAGTAGCGAGGACAGCGTCGAGGATATCCTCGGTGGAGGGGTTGGAGGTCTGACCGCCGCGCACGATGCTGTCAACGCCGAGGTCGGTGAAGAGTGCCTCCACGCCTGCGCCGCTTGCCACGGCAACAAATCCGATGTCCTTTTCGGGCTTCACCGGAACGGGGCGCTGTTTCGATTCATTCTTTGCCTTCTTCGCCTGAGTCTTATGCTGTTCCTTCATGTTTTCTATCTTCATATTCGTCAGATAGCCGAAGGTAAGACCCTTTTCAAACGCAAGACCGGGGTGGTCGGTATGGACGTGTATCTTTATGATATTGTCGTCATCGACCACAACAACGCTGTCGCCTATGCTCTCTAGGTATGCGCGGAGCTTGGTGGCATCGTCGCAGCCGTCGTTCTTGTTTATGATGTATTCGGTGCAGTAGGTATACTTGATCTCGGTCTCGTATGTTCCTGCCGCGTTGGTGCTTGCAGCCTTTATCTCGCGCTTTTCCTCGGCGGCTTCCTTGTTTTCGATAATGCCGTCGCCCTTAAGAACGCTGTGTATGCCTTTGAATATCAGCAGGAAACCCATAGCGCCGGAGTCCACGACGCCCGCCTTTTTCAGCGCGGGGAGCAGCTCCGGAGTGCGCTCGAGGGAAGCTTCCGCTTCTGTGATAAGCGCGTCGAACACCTCGAGGATATCGTCGCTTTCCTCGGCTTTCTTCACCGCAGCTTCAGACGCTTCGCGAGAGACAGTGAGCACAGTGCCCTCGGTGGGGTTCATCACGGACTTGTATGCAGCCGCGACACCCATGGAGAACGCGTTCGCAAACTCCGCGCCCGTTGCCGAGTTCTTTTCCTTCAAGCCCTTTGAGAGTCCCCTGAACAGCAGGGAAAGGATAACGCCCGAGTTACCGCGCGCACCGCGGAGCATTCCGTTCGCCGCCGCTTTTGACACCGCCGCGACAGTCACGTCATCACTCATGGCACCCAGCTCTGCAAGCGCGTTGCTTATGGTCATGGACATATTCGTTCCCGTATCGCCGTCCGGCACCGGGAAAACGTTGAGCTCGTCCACCTTGTTCCTGTTGTTAATGATGTTGTTAGCTCCGGAGATTATACCGTCCCGGAGCAGCTTACCGCTGATCTCCAAATCAACACTTCCTTTATCATTCAATGGCGGCTGTGAATTTTCTTATCAGCTCCGCCGAATTTTCCTTATCCTTTGCCGGGTCTTTCAGGCTGAGGACTTCGCCGAACTCATTCCCCGGAAGCTTTTCCTTCAGCTTGTTCACCGCTTTTTCCGCGTTGCCGCCCGCGGAGCAGGCAATGATGCTGCAGCGCTTGCCGGTGAACGGGTGCTCCTTGAGGAATGTCGCGACAGCGGGCGGATACGAGCCTGCCCACACCGGGAACCCGATGATGATGCTCTCATAATCGTCCGGGCTGTGTTTCAGCGGCTGCAAAGGCGGAGTCTCGCTGAACACCACACTCTTTCCTCCCCAGAAGAACTTGCCGAACCCAGCCTTGGGAGGCTCCTTCTCGGGTATCAGTCTCTCGAGGTCGATGTCCCCGCATTCTGCTGCAGTCTGCGCCGCGAAATCCGTATTCCCCTCCAGGGAATAGTATATCATCAGTGTTTTGCTCATAATGCCGTCATCCTTAATGTGTCAAGCCGTCGATATACACATCTATCTTCTCAACGGGAAGGCGCGTCTGCTCCTCGACCGCGTACCGCAGCTTGTTCTTTATGCTGCTGACCACCGCCGAGATGTTCACGCCGTACATCACCGAGATGTGTATGCCGATATAAACCTTTCCGCCCCGTATGCTTACGGAAACGCCCTTCGGGATATTGAACACCCTCCCGAGCGCGGGGAATATCTCTCCGAGACGCTCCTTCGGGGTTGAAGCGTTCATTGCCGATACTCCGAAGCAGTTCTCCGCGGTCGCCGATATGAGCGAAACGAAAAAGTCCTTTGTGTACTCTATTCCTCCGAGGTGATTGTGAACAACTATCATACAGCAGACCTCCTCTGAATAACCAAATAATAATTATACTATATTTTCATAGAAATTGCAATACCCTAAAGGGCATTTACGGCAAATTTTGTTTTGCAGACTATTTTTCCGAGGGCATTCTGCGCGTCGGGCAGGGTGGGGAATATGCCGAAAACCGCGCTGCCGCTGCCGCTCATGCAGGCACCGAGGGCTCCCGCGGACAGCAGCTCTCGCCTGATGTCCGCAATGCGCGGGTCGTCGTACAGCTCCTCGAACACGTTGTACAGTCCCGCGGCTGCCGCGTCCGCGCTTGCGGCGATGTTATTAGCATACTCCGCGAAGCCCGCTTTCTCCGGTCTCGGAGCCTTGTCATAAGCGGCGTAAGCGGCAGCCGTCGAGCAGGAGAAGTCCGGCTTGACTATCACGACCGCAAGATCCGCGCAGGATATCGGCTGTATCTCCTCGCCTATCGCTCTGCATACAGCGGTGCCGCCGGTCATGCAGAACGGGACGTCCGCGCCGAGCTTCACGCTCACTGCTGTAAGTGTGTCATGGGAAAAAGGCTTTCCCGCGAGCTCGTTCAGCGCCAGTAGCACTGCCGCGCCGTCGGTGCTCGAGCCGCCCAGTCCCGCCTCAAGCGGGATATGCTTGCGAATGTCGATATCCGCGCCGAAGGGCGAACCGTACAGCCCCCGGAACAGCTTCCACGCCTTGTACACGATATTGCGTTCATCGCACGGCACAGCCGGGTCGTCGCAGTGTATCGTCACGGTGTCGTTCTCCGTCGGCGTCACCGTGATATCGTCATACAGATCAACGCGCCGCATGACGGTATTGAGGGTATGATACCCGTCCCCGCGCCGACCTGTGATATCGAGCCACAGGTTTATCTTGGCATAAGCCTTAACCGTCAAGCTCATTTATGAATTCCTTTATACGTTTGAGCGCGAGCAGGATATGGTTTATAGAATACGCGTAGCTGACCCTGATGTAGCCCTCGCCGCAGTCTCCGAACGCGTCGCCCGGCACCACGGCTACTTTTTTCTGCTCTATCAGCTTAAGGCAGAACTCCTGCGAGGTAAGCCCGGTGGACTTTATGCAGGGGAACACATAGAACGCGCCCTCCGGCTCGAAGCACTCCAGCCCCATTTCGTTGAAGCCGTTGACAATGAGCTTTCTTCTCATATCATATTCGCCGACCATGTAATCTATGTCCTCGCGGCACTCGCGCAGAGCCGTCACAGCGGCGTACTGGCTGACTGTGGGGGCGCTCATTATGCCGTACTGGTGAATTTTCAGCATCTGTGTGATTATCGGAGCGGGTCCCGCCGCGAAGCCGAGTCTCCAGCCCGTCATGGCGAAAGCCTTAGAGAAGCCGTTTATTACCACGGTGCGCTCGCGCATACCCTCGAATTCCGCTATGGAGACGTGCTTCTCATCCCCGAAGGTGAGCTCGGAGTATATCTCGTCGGAGATGACGATAATGTTCTTATCACGAAGTATCTCCGCTATCTTCGCAAGGTCGTCCCTGCGCATCACCGCGCCGGTGGGATTATTGGGGTAGGGAAGTACAAGAGCCTTCGTTTTGGGAGTTATCTTCGCGAGGAGCTGCTCGGGTCTGAGCCTGAACTTATCCTCGGCTTTGGTCTCGATAGCCACGGGAATACCGTCCGCCAGCCGTATCAGCGGGTCATAACAGACGAAGCTCGGCTCGCACACCAGTACCTCGTCGCCGGGGTTGAGCAGTGCGCGGAAGGAGGCATCGATAGCCTCCGACCCTCCCACGGTCACGATTATCTCGTGCTTAGGGTCGTACTCTGTGCGGATAGTCTCCTTCAGATACCCGGCTATCCCCGCGCGGAGGTTTTCAAGTCCCGAGTTTGAGGTATAGGCGGTCTTGCCCTTTTCGAGGGTGCGGATAGCCTCTTTTCTGATGATGAAGGGGGTCTTGAAATCCGGCTCGCCCACCGACAGGCTGACAACGTCGTTCATTGTCGCCGCTATGTCGAAGAATTTGCGAATGCCCGAGAACTTTATCCCCTGTGTTTTCTGTGAAAGTATCTCTTCGTAGTTCATCACGGACCCACCATTTTCCTTTCGTCGTCCTCGATAAGCGGGAATTCGATACCCTTTTCCTTGAAGCGGCGCAGAATGAAGTGGGTGGTGGTGGAGAGAACGCCGTCTATGGGCGCGAGCTTATCCGACACGAACAGCGCTACCTCACGCAGGTTCGTGCCGCGTATGGTGACGGACAAATCGAAGGAACCGCTCATCAGGTAAACGCTGTCTACCTCCTTGTACTGTGCGAGCATGGTGGCTATCTCGTCGTAGCCCCTCTCCGCCTGCGGGGAGACCTTTATCTCGATGAAGGCGGTAACGCTGTTTCTGTCGACCTCCTCCTCATTGATAACGGCGGAATAGCCTATCACCATACCGTCGTTCTCGAGAGCGGATATCTCTCTTTCGATCTCGTCGGGAGTTTTGCCGAGCATAACGGCGAGCTCCTCGTTCGTCAGTCTTGCGTTCTTACGCAGCAGTTCGACAAGTTTGTTCATGTTCGATCATCCTTTCTTTTTGGGGAAAACTTTTTGAAAAAAGTTTTCCCCAAACCCCTTTCAAAAACTTTTAATAATTATATGTGAATGAAATTGACTGTTCTCTTCTTAAATACGGCGATCTCGGTAAATCCGCACTCACGGGCTGCCGCTAAGCCCTCGGCTACGCCTTTGCCGAGGTCGTCGGTGCAGTGCGCGTCGGAGCCTACGGTGAGTATCCGCCCGCCGAGCTCCCGGTAGCGCCTCACAATGTCGGCATCGGGGAACATTCTCCCGAATTTCTGCCGCAGTCCCGAGGTATTTATCTCAATGCCCCTGTCGTTTTTTATGACAGCCCGCAGTATCTCGTCAATGATAACGCGGTACTGCGACAGGTCAGCATCTATCCCGTGATCGCCGGTGATGTAGCGCAGCGGGTAGGTTATGTGACCCATTACATCAAATCTGCCCCACTCCGCGGTCTCCAGCAGCTCCTCGAAGTACAGCCGCAGCAGCTCCGTCACGTCGGTATCGGTGTAGTCGAGGAAATAGAAATCCTCATGCCCGCGTATGAAATGCGTCGAGCCGATGACGAAGTCGTAGTCATTCTCCGCGAGCAGCTTATCGGCAAGCGCCTTGTCATGCACAGCCTGCCCCAGCTCTACGCCGTACAACAGCTCCGTGCTGCCCGCGTATTTCCTCTGAAGCGCCGGTATCTGCTCCTTGGCGCCGTTTACCGTTGCTTCAAGGTCGAAGTCAGGGTCGGGGAACTCCCCGAGGTCGATGTGGTCGGTGAGCGCGTAATGCCGTACCCCAAGCTCCACCGCGCGCTTGCACATATCCTCTGCGCTGCTTTTCCCGTCGAACGACAGGGTGCAGTGGGTATGCAGGTCAAAGGGTATTATTACACACACCTCCCCATGATACTTTTTCTATATTATACTATATTTTTCAAAAAAAGTAAATATCTTATTGCCAAAATTAAAAAAATATAGTATAATATATCCTGTAACTGCAAAATACCGAAAACAGAAAGGAAACAAAGATATGAGAGCAGTAGTAGCGGTAATAGGAAAAGACACAGTCGGCATTCTCGCTAAGGTAAGCGCAATATGCGCCGAGGCGAACGCGAACATAATGGACGTGACCCAGACGATAATGCAGGATCTGTTCGCGATGACCATGCTGATCGATATAACGAAGTGCGAGAACGAGTACAGCGCCCTCGCCGACAAGCTAACCAAGTGCGGCGAGGAAATGGGGCTCCAGATCCACGTTATGCACGAGGATATCTTCAACGCAATGCACAGGATATGAGAGGTGCGGCGATATGGTATTAAGCTCGAACGATATTCTTGAAACCATAAAGATGATACAGGAGGAGAACCTCGATATCCGTACCATAACCATGGGTATCAGCCTCCTCGACTGCATAGACAGCGACATCGACAAGGCGTGCACGAAGGTGTACGACAAGATGATGCGCTTAGCCTGCAACCATGTAAAGACAGGCGAGGACATTGAGAAGCGCTACGGAATCCCGATAATCAACAAGCGCCTTTCGGTAACTCCGATAGCCATGCTTGCGGCTGCCGCGAACGGTTCCCCTGTGAAATTCGCGCAGACCCTCCAGAAGGTCGCCGATGAGACCGGCGTGAATTATGTCGGCGGCTACTCGGCGCTTGTGCAGAAGGGCTGCTCGGCGGGTGACAGGGAGCTTATCGAGAGCATTCCCGAGGCGCTTTCCGTAACCACGAAGGTATGCTCCTCGGTAAACGTCGGATCCACAAAAGCCGGTATCAATATGAATGCCGTCGCTCTCATGGGCAAGGTGATAAAGCAAGCGAGCGAAGCCACCAAAAACGACCACTGCTTCGGCGCGGCAAAGATAGTCGTATTCTGCAACGCCGTCGAGGATAACCCCTTCATGGCGGGAGCCTTCCACGGCGTAGGCGAGCCGGACTGTGAGATAAATGTCGGAGTGAGCGGACCGGGAGTTGTACGCTCGGCGATAGCGAAGATGCCCGACGCGTCTATCAACGAGATAGCGGACACTATCAAAAAGACCGCGTTCAAGGTCACCCGCATGGGTCAGCTCGTCGGCACCGAAGCGAGCAAGATGCTCGGTGTACCGTTCGGCATTGTAGACCTCTCCCTCGCACCCACACCCGCGGTAGGCGACTCGGTCGCTCATATCCTCGAGGAAATGGGACTCGAGAGCTGCGGCGCATACGGCACCACAGCGGCGCTCGCTCTGCTCAACGACGCTGTCAAAAAGGGCGGCGTAATGGCATCCTCCCGTGTCGGAGGACTTTCCGGCGCATTCATTCCCGTTTCCGAGGACGCGGGAATGATTGACGCGGTGCAGCGCGGCTCACTCTGTCTCGAAAAGCTGGAGGCAATGACGGCGGTATGCTCCGTGGGTCTCGATATGTTCGTCGTTCCGGGTGACACTCCCGAGGAGATACTCTCCGCGATAATCGCTGATGAGGCAGCTATCGGCATGGTCAACAGCAAGACCACAGCTGTCCGCGTTATCCCCGCTATCGGAATGAAGGAGGGCGAAATGCTCGACTTCGGCGGGCTCTTCGGCAGCGGTCCCGTTATGTCAATCAACAAGTTCTCCCCCGCAAAGTTCATCGCCCGCGGCGGTCATATCCCTGCACCTATGCAGAGCTTGAAGAACTGAGTGGTCGAGCCGTCGCCTCGCGGCGATAGGGTCGCTGGCGCTCGAGACTGGGGGAAAACTTTTGTGAACAAAAGTTTTCCCCCAGCCCCCTTTCAAAAAACTTTAATTGCTGCGCCTGCAGCGGGCAGAAGCAGTGCGCCTTTTGGAAGATGAGAAAGTAAAAAGCCTGTCATTTCAGTGCGAAATGACAGGCTTATTTTACTAAAATAATTGCAGAGCATAACGGCTGCGAGGCAGGGAGTTACAAAAAAGCAGGACGTAACAGACGGTACTCAGTTTAGGCTCAAGCCCTTTT
>CAJOMV010000039.1 GCA_905235805.1 uncultured Ruminiclostridium sp. | reverse complement strand
GATACCCTCCTGCACCGAGCGCTTTGAAAACATTCTTACCGAGATGTATAAAAGATACAGCAGATAAATAAAGCTTACTATAAAAGGTGTAACGCCTAAAGGACCGCGGGCAAAATTGCCATTTTCGTCGAACGAATATGCTATACCCGAGAAAAAACCGGAGAACGCTACCCCAGCGTTGAATAATGCCGGAATGACTATCCACCATTTCGTATCTTTTTTCACGATAAAGACTATCATTATCTCTATCATGGGCCGCAGCGTATAACATACCGCCGCTGACAATGTCTTCAGGAATTGTATATGATCGCTGTCGCCGAAGTAGATCTCAAATCTGTCAAATACCAGCAGCAGAAAAAGCAGCACAAGCGTCCAGCGCAGCTTGACGATCATAGTCCTGTCAAGGAATATGTCGAACGCGGTCAGCACAAATAACCCTGCTATCATGCAGAGCGTAACATAATAGTTACATATAAAAGTCCCGATAATTTCCAAAAATCCCATAATATTGAGCAGCTCCCCGGAATTTTATGCCTGCATATTCTTCCACTGTCCCGTAGCAAAGAAATTGTCAACGGAGGCGATTATATCTTCCTTTTTCGTGGATTTGAGCAGATAACCCTGCGGGCGCATCTTCATGACCTCCATAACGCTGTCCCTGTCGGAGTGACCGGTCAGGAACACCACGGGTATCTGCGCGGTCTTCTTGTCCTCCCGCAGTGCTTCAAGCACCTTCGGACCGTTCATCACCGGCATCTCATAATCCAGCATTATAAGCTCCGGAGAGTTGTGCAGCGCGAACGGCACCGCCATAAGACCGGTCTTGACTATTGTGACATTGTACTTCTCATGCAGCCACTCCTGAACCATTTTAAGGAACATCATATCATCGTCGCACAGCAGGATATCATGCTTGTGGACATTTTCCGCGGGAGCTTCCTGTTCCTGCCCGGAGTCGGCTTGTTCGTGAGGAAGCAGTGACTTTATCTTTGCCGTGAAATCCTTCATATCGAATGGGCGGCTGAACTCGGCGGAAATGCGTGATACATCGACCTGCTTCTCGATCTCGGCAAGCTCGTTTGGATAGCCCACCACACAGAAATGATTGCACTCGTCCGAGCATTTTGAGGTTATGTACGATAACAGCCCGGAGGAATTCTGTATGTATTCCCCCGCAAAAAGCAGCACCATATCCTTGCCGTCTATTTTCTCGTCAACGTCTCGCACTGTCGGCTCGCAGCGGGTCACAAGAATACCCTCTTTTTTCAGGTTGTTCTCGAGGGAATTCACCATAAAAGCCGAGCCTTGGCTGATTATCAGCAGTTCAGGTACATTGTCAGTTGTCATAATATTGTTCTCCTTTGTTATCCGATGATTTCCGGCAGCTTGTCGTATTCGAGGTCGCTGACTGCTTTGATTATATTTCTGACGCGTTCCTTTTCCGCGTCGGGGACACGATAGCCTTTGAGGCTTTCCGCTATCTCGTTCACATTTTCGAGCTGGAACGATTCGTTGGCTTCTTTTATGAGGCTGTACGCTTCATGCAGCTCCTCCTCCGAGATAAGCGGCAGGCTCTCGTCTTCCGTCTCCTCCGGGGCTTCAACAAGCGGGGAGAGCTGTTCGCCGAGCTTCCTGCACCGTTCGAGCAGTCCGCCCAGCTCATTGTTCAGCGTTTCGGTGTCGCCCGCTTTTCCGGCGGTCTCAAGTCTCTGCGCAAGCTCGCCGATATCCGCCGCGCCGATGATGCGCGAGGTGCTTTTCAGCGCGTGTATTTTTATCGTGGCGTTTGCGATATCATCCGCCGCCATAAAGCGTTCGATGTCGTCGATATGTCCGCCTACCATTTCCGCGTAGGTTTTCAGCGTTTCGATGTATGCTTCCTCATCTCCGTTGTTGCACACACCCGCTTCAATGTCTATCTCCGGAATGTCACGGACGAACTGCGGTATGATGTCATCTTTGCCGGCAGCATCAGGTTCGGGCTGTACCGCGCCGGGACCGAGTATCTTGTTATCGGGCAGGTACTCTATCAGCATTTCTTCCAGCTTTGCCGAGTCTATCGGTTTGGTGAGGTAATCGTTGAAGCCCTCGGCAAGATACTGCTCGCGCGCTCCGGAGGTAGCGTTCGCGGTAAGGCATACGGCGGGGGTATCCCGGTTCGGGTCGTTTTCTCTTGCGCGCAGCTCATGCAGTGTCTCGATGCCGTCCTTTTCCGGCATCATGTGGTCAAGGAATATTATGTCGTACTTCTTGCCTGCACACATCTCCAGCCCTTCATCACCGCTTGCCGCCGTGTCTATCTTCACCGCCGTCTGTTTAAGCAGGCTCTTGAATACCATGAGGTTCATCGGTGTGTCGTCCACCACAAGCACCTGCGCGTCGGGAGCCGTGAACTTCTCGCGGTACTTCTTGTGCTCCCGGAGAGAAGCCTTGTATGCAGCCTCATAGTCTCCGAGGGGTTCCCACTTCACCACAGTCTGCTTCAGCGTGAAGGAGAACTTCGAGCCGAGACCGTAGATGCTCTCCACATTCAGCGACGAGCCCATCATTTCCAGCAGCCGCTGTGTGATGTTCATGCCAAGCCCCGTGCCCTCGACATTGCGGTTGCGCTCTTCCTCGATACGCTCGAACTCGGAGAACAGCTTCTTCATGTCCTCCTCCTTTATGCCGATACCGGTGTCCTTTACCGAGAATTTCAGCAGAACGGAGTCGGGTTCGTCCTCTATCCTTTCGTATGTTATGCCGAAGGTCACGCTGCCCTTTTCGGTGTACTTGACCGCGTTGGTCAGTATGTTGGTGACTACCTGCTTTATGCGGACCTCGTCGCCGTGGAGCAGCTTCGGCATATCCTTGTTGAAGTCGAGGACCAGTACAAGCGCCTTGTCGTCCGCCCTCGTCTGTATCATATTCACAAGGTCGTTTATCACGGACGAAATGTCGTAGTCAACGGGGATTATCTCCATTTTGCCCGCTTCTATCTTCGAGAAGTCGAGAATATCGTTGATGATACCCAGCAGGGTATTGCCCGCGGTGCGTATGCTCTCGGAGTAAGCGAGAATGTTGTTGTCGTCGCACTCGCGCAGTATCATCTCGTTCATACCGAGCACCGCGTTTATCGGCGTACGTATCTCATGGGACATATTCGACAGGAAGGAGGACTTCGCCTCACTTGCCGCCAAAGCGCGTTCGGACTGGTCTATCAGCTTGTCGCGTTCCTTCTTCTCGTCGTCGATATCCTCGATGAGCCACATAACGTGGGTAAGTCTGTGCTGTTCGTCGCGGCGGGAGGCTAAGAACCTTCCTCGTCTCCAGAGCCTGTCGCTGTTCAGGTACTCGATAGTTATGGTGTCTGTTCTGCGCATTCGGCTGACGAGCGTTGAAAGGTCTATGAATTTCATCATATCCTTCACATATTCCGGCGCCGTCATGCTGGTCATTACCTTGCTAAGCATATCCTGCGCATGGTCACGGATCTGACCGACCATATCATTGACCACGTCTACCTGCGACTTTATCTCGGTGAAGGTGTCTTTTACCAGATCCACCTCATGCACGGTCATATAAATATTGGATATGGAGGATATACGGTAGCTCTGGGTCATTGCGTCCTCGGCGAGCTTGTCACGGCGGCGCTTCTCTGTATCTATGTTCTCTATGAGCCACAGAACATGGTCGATAGTTCCGTCATCATTACGCTTTGAAACGAGGAAACGCGCTCTGCACCACAGATCGCGGTAGCTTAAAAACTCCTCGGTAATGGTGTTCGTGTCCTTCAGGCGCTCATTGAGGGTGCTGAAATCCGCAAATTCGTGTATGCTGTCTCTGGAGCTCTTGTCAGACATCTGCTCCATGGTGTAGTATATAGCTTTTTGTGCATGACCCTGATTGGCGCTGTTAAGCTCCTCTATACGCGGGGCGTTGGTCCTTATCTCGCTGAATGTGTCCTCGGGAAGGTTTATATCGTGCATGGAAAGGTAGATGTTCGCAACGGAGGACATCTGCTCATTCATCGTCCTGAGCGTTTCGAGGAACATATCCCGCTCGCGCTTCTCGGCATCTATATCCTCGATAAGGTACATCGCCTTCGCGATCTGACCGTCGGGAGCGCGCTCGGAAACGATGTAGCGCGACCTGCGCCATTTCTTCTGCGGGTTCAGCCATTCGCAGGTCATGGTATTGCGGTTTTTGAGACGCTCGTTCATTTTGCTGAAATCCACGAAATCCAGCGCGCTTTCACGGGTGGTTTCATCGGTGAAATTCGTCATTATCATGCGTATCATCTGCTGACAGTTGTTGCGCACCTCACCTATCATATTCGAAGCGTCGGAGCTGTTGTTGCGTACCTCGGTGAAGGTATCGGTGACGAAGTTTATCTCGTGCATGGAGATGTAGATGTCAGCGGTGGCGGTGAGCTGCTTGCTGAGCCTTTCGGTTATCATCTGTCTCCTGCCGGAGCGCGTCATTATCACCGAAACTGTGATGATTATAGCAAGCATAGCCACTATCGCCACAACAAGTATTATTCTCAGAGGGCTGAAAACAGATGTGGCATTCTTGACAAATACGCAGTGCCAGTCGTTCTGTATCCTCGCGGAGTAGGCGATGTAGTGGGAGCCGAGATGATAGAACTCATAGTATTCATCGTCGGAATCGTTGATGAGCTCCGTTACCGCGGCACCTATGGTGCCTGTCTCATCGTTGTAATTCTTTCCGATCTCGGTCGCGTCGGAGTGGGCTATTACCATGCCCCTGTTGTCCATGATGAACTCGAAGTCGGAGCCGTCGCTCTCCACAGCGCCCTCTGTTATCTGCTGTATGATATCGAGGGTGATATCCATGGAAACGACGCTTTTCCCGTCGCTGAGCATTTTGGATATCGCCATGAGGACTTCGCCTGTCTGCGCGTCAAGGTACGGCTCGACCATTGCAATCTCACCTTTGTTCTCCATCGCCTTTATGTACCACGGACGCTCGGTAGGCACAAAGTCATCGTCCGGCACCCACAGCAGACCGTCCAGAAATTCGCCGTTTATGTAGCCATACAGTCCCGACGTGTTCTCAAAGACCGTGCTGGTTATGGCGCTGGTCTGTCCCACAAGGTAATCGAGTATCTGCTCGTTCGTGCTCGTTTCAAGCATACTGTCTATAGTGTATGCCGTCAGCTTTATCGCGTCTATGCTGGTGGAGAGGTAATCGTTGAATACCTCCGCGGACTGCATGGCGGTCATCTGTCCGTCCTTTATGATGTTTTCCCGCTTTTCCGTATATACCATATTGTAGAAAACAAGCACTATGCCGACCAGCAGTGCGATTACAATGAGCGAAACGGCAACATTATTTATAATGACGGTACTGTCTTTGTTAAGTTTCTTCTTCATGATCGTTCCTTTCACCTCAATGCTGCACCTTATCCGGCGGCAGATAGTGTTTAAGCATTTCTTCAAGCCTTGCGGGGTCTATCGGCTTGGTGAGATAGTCGTCAAAGCCCTCCGAGAGGTACTGTTCCCTCGCGCCGGAAATAGCGTTCGCGGTAAGGCATACCACCGGAGTATTCAGGTTCGGATCCTTCGGGCGGGAGCGAAGCTCGTGAAGCGTCTGTATGCCGTCCTTCTGCGGCATCATGTGGTCGAGGAAGATGATGTCGTACTTCTTGTCGTATGCCATGTGCAGTCCCTCGTCCCCGCTCTCCGCCGTGTCTATCTTCACCTTTGTCTTTTTGAGCAGATTTTTGAACACCGTGAGGTTCATCGGCGTATCGTCCACCACAAGCACTTCCGCTCCGGGAGCGGTGAAGGTCTCCTTATATTTCTCCCGCTTGCCGAGAGAAGCCCTGTACGCTGCTTCGTAGTCACCGAGCTCCTCCCACTTTACTACCCTCTGCTTCAGCCGGAAGGAGAATTTCGAGCCCAGTTCGTATATGCTCTCGGCTTTCAGCGACGAGCCCATCATTTCGAGAAGGCTCTTTGTGATGTTCATGCCGAGCCCCGTTCCCTCCACATTGCGGTTGCGTTCCTCGTCAATGCGCTCGAACTCGGAGAAGAGCTTCTTCATATCCTCCTTCTTTATGCCGATGCCGGTGTCCTTCACATAAACATCGAGTATGATGCTGTCCGTGTCGTCGCGTATCTTCTCAAAGCCGATACCGAAGGTTATCGTGCCTTTTTCGGTGTATTTCACGGCGTTGGTGAGAATGTTGGTGATTATCTGCTTTATGCGCACCTCGTCGCCGTGCAGGAACTTCGGCAGCTTTCTGTCCATATCAAGCACAAGGACAAGCCCCTTGTCCTCGGCGCGGGTCTTTATCATATTCACAAGGTCGTTGATGACCGAGGAAAGGTCGTAATCTACGGGTATGATCTCCATTTTGCCGGCTTCGATCTTCGAGAAGTCGAGAATGTCGTTTATCAGACCCAGCAGGGTATTTCCCGCGGTGCGTATGCTCTCGGAGTAAGCGAGAATGTTGTTGTCGTCGCACTCGCGGAGTATCATCTCGTTCATGCCCAGTACCGCGTTGATAGGTGTGCGTATCTCATGGGACATATTCGACAGGAAGGAGGACTTAGCTTCACTTGCAGCAAGAGCGCGCTGGGAAGCGTCTATCAGCTCGTCACGCTCCGTCTTTTCCGAGTCGATATCCTCCGCCAGCCACATGACATGGGACAGCTTTCCGGTGTTCGTGCGCTGCGAAGCGATAAATCTTATTCTCACCCACTTATGGGTCACAGTGAGAAGCTCGAGGGTCACTGAATCGGTATTTTTCAGGCGTTCGTCGAGAGTGCCGAAATTGATGAACTTCTTCACTTCCTCCATAGACGAGTCGTCGGTTATGTGCTCCATTACATCGTACATCAGGAGCTGTGCGTTATCGCTCTTGCCGTCAACGAGGGTGTTCACGATATCGTTATCCGATCTCACGATCCTGAATGTGTCGGCGCTCAGGTCAATATCATACACTGCCATATAGATATTGGCGACGGAGGTTATCTGGGCGCTCAGGCTGTCTGCCTCCATAGCGATAGCGTCACGGGCTCTCCTTTCCGCGTCGATGCTCTCCACCAGCCACATGACGTGGGATATCTTACCGTCGGGCAGACGCTCGGTGACCACAAATCTCGCTCTGCACCATTCGTCGTTGTAGCCGAGATATTCCAGCGTTATCATATCGGTGTTCGCAAGCCTTGCGTCAAGCGTCCTGAATGTTATGAACTCATGCATTCTCAGCCGCCAGCTCTTGTCCGACATCTTTTTCATGGTGTCGTACATCAGCGCCTGCGCGTTTTCCATATTGCCGCCAAGTATATCGGACAGGGAGAAGCTGCGCACACTCGTCCGTACCTCGGTGAATGTATTTCCGGGAACATCTATATCATACAGCATGGTGAATATGTTCGCTACCGAGGTTATCTGCTCATTCATAAGCTTTACAGCCTCGAGGGACATATCCCGCTCACGCTTTTCCTTGTCTATGTCCTCAACAAGGTACATAGCGCGGGCGACAATGCCGTCGGGGGTGCGGTCGGAGACGATATACCGCGCTCTGCGCCAGAGCCCGTCGGCGCTTAAAAACTCGCAGGTAGCGGTGTTGCGGTCTTTCAGACGGTCGTTCATTTTGCTGAAATCCACGAAATCGAGGATATGCTCTCTCGTGGTGTCGTCGGAGAACTTCGTCATTATCATGCGTATCATCTGCTGACAATTATTCCGCGTCTCGCCTATCATCGCCGAGGCTTCCGCCTTATTGTTCTGCACCTCGGAGAAGGTATCGGTGAGGAAATTTATCTCGTGCATGGACACATATATATCAGCCACCGAGGAAAGCTGACCGTTCATTATCGCCACGGCATCGTTCTTCCTGCGCTCCTGCCGCAGGATAATTCCCGTAGAGAAAATGAGGAGCAGCATTACCCCGACACTCAGCACACCGTTCAGAACGATAGTGCTGAGGAAGTTCGCGCTTATGCCGGAGTTGCTGCCGCTTTGCAGCACAAGGTACCAGCCGAGGCTCGATATGTATTTTGTGACGGTAAAATCGCCGCTGCGGGTCTCGTCCAGAACATATTCCGCTGTCCGGGCGGGCGCGAGCGAGGCAGTATCGAGATAAAGATTTTCGATGTTTTCCTCTTCGGTATCCACCTGTACAAGACCGCTGCCGTCCACCATTCTTACTATCACATTGTAATCATACTCATAAGAAATAAACAACGCCCGCAGACTCATCATCTTTACACCCACGGAGCATACTCCGAGAAGACTTCCGTCATCGTCCTCTATACGCACATCTACGAATACCGTCCACTGCCCGTGATTTACCTCGTCGGTGTCTACATTCAGGTAGTATTTCTTGTTGCCGTCAATAAAATTTTTGTACCAGATATCGTGCGCGTCATTCTCGACATCTATGACCTTGTTCAGACCTGTATTCGTGTAGTATCTGCGGCTCTTGTCGGATATCACGTTCACCGCGTCATAGCCGTACAGACCCGCGATCCTTGCGAGGTAATCCTGCATAAAAGCCACAGCTTCGTCTTCGGTATAGCTGTCCTCATTCTTCAAAAAGTCAAGCACGAGCTTGTTGCCAGCCATTGTCTTTGAGACCGTGACAGGTTCGTCCAGCTTACCGGTTATCGTATCATATACGCGGTAGGTCAGCATCGTGTTTATCTCCTTGGTGTTCTCCCGCGCAAGTGAGCGCAGTGACAGGATAGACACGAAGGTCGACAGTATAAAGCCCGCAATTATCACTATGAATATCGGGTATATACTCCTCTTTTTGTTCATACAAAATTCTCCTTATTCAGACAAGATATTTGCGCTTTAACTCCCCGATCTCCTTGCCGGTAAGCCCTATCTCTTTATTTATGTAGCCTGTAACAGAGCCGTACTCGACCTTTGCGGTGGTAAACGCGTAATCGAGGGAATGAGCGTATACGGTGGGCGATACCATGGTATCGGTCGGCTCAGCGCGCTCGTAGGCTTTGTTCGACAGCAGATAGTCCCCGGTCACGATATCGCCCGGTATACCCAGCACCGTCAGCAGCAGTGCCGCCGCGATACCGGTACGGTCATTCCCGCGTTCGCTGTGAAACAGAACGGCCTGCTTGCTGTCGCTTGCCAGCAGAAGCTCGAAAAAGCGCTTGTAGGCTTTCCTCGCACCCTCATCGAACAGCATTTTCAGATACAGTCCCGATGTTCCCATTTCCTCGCTGCCCTCAAGCACGGGGAGGTTATAATACCTCGCCGCGAGGGACGGGTCAGGCTTTTCCGCAGCCTCCCGGGGCGTTCGGAAGTCGATGATCGTTCCCACGCGGTACAGCTCAGACAGCAGGCGCTTATCCTCCGAGGTGGCGGGGTGCAGGCTTCCGGAGCGTATGAGCCTGCCCTTCTTTATCTCCTTATTGTCGGTATTCCCGTACCCGCCCAGCTCCCGTGCGTTCATAACACCGGACAGCGAAACCCGCTGATTGCTCAGAAGAACCCGTTTGCCTGTATCCGGCTCGACGGTCACTAATTTTGAATGTCTCATCTTTTTGTCCCCCTTTGCATTTCTGATATCTGTATCTCAAAGACATAATTTATCATTTGACATAACACATCAATATAGTATAACATACCGACTATCACAACAGCCTCACAAATGACCCCTCGAAATGTGACAGTAGACTGAAAGTTTTGTGATAACCGACTGAAACTTGCAAAAAATCGGATAATTTTTTAACCCTTATTTCAGATATGAATAGTAGGATATCGGGGTAAAAAATGACCGCTGCTGATGTGCGGCGGTCATGATGTATGTTATACTGTTTTCCTCGGAAAACTCTCACACCCTGTACTTTGCCCACTCGTACTGGCTCATGTAGTCTCCGCCGTAGCTTGTCAGTATCTCCGCGTTCTTGCTGAGTGCGATGTAGAAGTCGCACTGTATTTTCTCCGGCGCTATGGCATACGAATCGCGGCTCTGCACGAATATGTCCGAGAGTCCGTACTGTTCGAGCAGAGTGCGCAGCTCATAGGATAACTGCGCGATGTATTTCCTCTGCTTTTCCGCCTCATTCGGTTCGTCCTTCCACAGCACCGCGCGAATTTCCGCGTTTGCGGCGGCAGTTCCGCGGCGGTCGATGAGGTACGCGAAGAACTCCTTGGTCTTTGCGCGCCCGAAGTGTACAGGCTCACCGTCATAGAACACCTCGAAGTTCCCGAAGCACTGCACATACAATCCCTTGCGCGTCTCGATCACCGGATAGCGCAGATGCGACAGGGCTTTCTGTATATCCTCCGGCAGCGGCGGCTTTATGATGTAGTCGCAGACATACAGCTTCATGGCGTCAAGCGCGAACTGCGGGTACGCGGTCACCATTACGATATTCATTATCGGGCGGGAGCGCAGCATTTTCTTCGCGAGGATAAGCCCGTCCATTACCGGCATATTCACATCGAGGAACGCCACATCGAAGTGCTCCTTTCTGCACAGCTCAAGAGCCTTCTCCGCGCTGTCCGACACGGTTATCACAGACCCGGGGATCACCTTTTCAAACATTCTCGAAAGATACCGCAGAACGGCTTCCTCATCGTCAACTATCAGTATGTTCATTTTCGTTATCCTCCAGATATATTTTCGCGTTCTTGGGTATTCGTATTCTTGCGGTGGTGCCTTTTCCGGGCTCGCTGTCTATATCGAGAGTGCCTTCGCACATACCGGAAAGACGGCTCCGAAGATTTGAAAGCCCGATATGCGAGCGCCCGTCATTCTTCGGCGCGCCGCTTTGCGGGTCAAAGCCCTTTCCGTCGTCCCGCACCTCAACGATATGCTCTGTGTCAGTCTCGTAGCTGCGTACCCGCACAGTGCCCTTGCCCTCGGGATTTTCCCGTATGCCGTGGTTTACGGCATTCTCGGCGAGGGTCTGTACCGCAAATGCGGGAATAAAGAAGTCATCGTCCTTTATCTCGGTCACTACCGTCAGTTTTTTGCCGAAGCGCGCCTTTTCGATGTACAGGTAGTCGTTCACTGTGGCGAACTCACGCTCAGCTTTGATGCAGCTGTTTTCCTCCAGCACATCTATGCTGCTGCGCAGGAATCGGGCAAAGTGCGACAAGGAAGCCTGTGCCTTTTCCGGCTCGTCGAGGTACGCGCCTATCGCAGTAAGGCTGTTGAGTATAAAGTGGGGTCTTATCTGCGCCATGAGTATCTTGTTCTTGCTCTGCTCAAGCTCATATTTGCTCTCGGCGAGCTTTGTGCGTATGATCTCCTTTTCACGGGCGCTGTTCGCGGTCACGATTGCTCTTTGCTTCTCATACATCGCGAACAATACCAGCGCGGTTATCGAAACGGCTATATTATTGAATGATATTTCGGAATACGCAAAATTGCAGATAAACGCTATAAGCGGTATCACGGCGGAAGTCACTATGACCTGACGCAAAAATGGGTCTGCTTTTCTGTAATTTAATGCGAACACCGCAAGAATAAACACGAAAGAAATAATGGTCGTGTAGTACCAGACGGGAAAGAAGGTGCCGCGGTTATAATAGTTCTGCTCATCATAATAGTACAGCGCCCCCGTGAACGGCGTTGCCGCAAGCAGTATCAAACACGGTATATTGAGGAGCTGGACTGCCGTGACAGCAATTTTCAGTTTGTTCATACCGTTCTTTTCGACCATATGCTTTTTAACTACCTGCAAAAAGAATAAGGTCTGAAACGCTCCCGTCACATAATAGCAAAACTCGGATATCGGCATCGCAGTAAGCCCGAATTGGCTTGTATCGCCGTCAACGGCTATGCATATCATATTGCAGAAGTTATACACAAATATAGCACAGAAGAAAACAATAATCTCATTTGTAAGCGGTATCTTCACATCGGCGGCGTCCTTGTCGGTACGCTTTTCGATTATCATGGAAAATATCATTATCAGCAGGAATACGCTGTTCCATGCTTCGAGAATCATTTGTATGAAATCCGGTATTCCTATTCGTTCTATAAGCTGCTCCATATTTACAGCTCCTTTACGGTTTTAATGACAATCATTATAGCACATTTTCTAAGCATTTGCAACCGAACGATAAAAATTTTGCGGAAAGTCTTGAAAAGTGACCTCACTTTATGCTATAATCGAACATATAATTAATGTGTCCTCAACAACTGCCTTTTGGCAGTTGTTGTTCCGAAATCCGCAAAGCGGACTTCGGAAAGCCTAAAAAATACGCTTTCT